>CAYYQS010000032.1:18142-18868 GCA_964472555.1 uncultured Bacteroides sp. | reverse complement strand
GAGGAATATCTCTGCTTTGGGCGAGAGGTCGATCATGCGGCGCAGGCGGCTTCCGATGTGCTGCATGTCGGGCTCGCCGCCCTCGAGGGTGCGCATGTAGTCGAGTGCCGGAAGAAGCACCGAGCGCACACCTTTCTCCTCGAGATAGCACTGCATGAGTGCCGTCGACATCAGTTCGCCCTGCGCCAGGATTTCTTTCTCTCCGGCTTCGGTGAGCGGTTCCTGAAGGAAGCTGCGGAGCAGCGCGAAGATGTGCTCGAGGCTCTCGGAAGCCTTCATCATTGCCTCTTCGGTGCTCAGAAGTGCCGACACCACGCCGATGTATTTGCTCTCCAGAGCGTTGATAGTTTCCTGCGCTCCGGGAATATTGCGTTTATAGAGGTATTCGGTGATTTCTACCAGGGAATTGGTGGTGCCCGACATAGCCGACAGTACCACAACATTGCGCTCGCCGGGAAGAATCAGATCGGCTACATGCTTGATGCGTTCCGGCGACCCTACGGAGGTGCCTCCGAATTTCAATACTTTCATTCGGCCTCAGGATCTGTATACCATTTGCTGTACATCAGGTAGTTGCGCGCGATCTTCTGGTTCATTTCTCTGGCCTGCGCGGGGTCTACCATTTTGAGGAATTTCGCGGGCGCTCCGCCCCAGAGTTCGTTGGGCCCGATTTTTGTGCGTGAGAGCACCACGGCTCCTGCCGCAACGATAGCTCCTTCTCCCACT
>CAYYQS010000032.1:0-18132 GCA_964472555.1 uncultured Bacteroides sp. | reverse complement strand
GGCGAAGTCGCGGATTTTGGCACCGTGGATAGTCACGTTGTGGCCTATCGACACGTCGTTGCCGATCTCAATGGTGGATTTCTGATAGAGGGTGTGGAGCACCGAACCGTCCTGAATATTCACGCGGTCGCCTATCGTTATAGTGTTCACGTCGCCACGGAGCACCGTGTTGAACCACACGCTGCAGCCGTCGCCCATTGTCACGTCGCCTATGAGGGTGGCGTTTTCTGCAAGGAAGCAATCTTCGCCAACCTTGGGTGTATATCCCCTTACGGGTATGATTAGTGCCATGTCTTATGATGTAGTTTTTTGTTGAATACTTATGCTAAGGGAGCTGTGTGCGCTTCGAGCCATGCGCGTTCGTCGTCGTTGAGCATCGGGATCAGACGGTCGCGGACGGTTGCATGGTAGGCGTTGAGCCATGCTATCTCATCGGCAGTCATTATCGAGGTGTCGAAGAGGCTGAGGTCGAACGGACACAGTGTAAGCGTCTCGAAGCCGAGGAACTCTCCGAATTCGGTAGTCATCTCGTGGCGGCAAAGCACGAGATTCTCGCAGCGGATGCCGTGGATACCTTCGCGGTAGAGGCCGGGCTCGTTTGAGGTGATAGAGCCGGGAAGCAGCGGTGCGTCCACGTAGTTCAGGCGTATCGAGTGGGGGCCTTCGTGCACGCTGAGGAAGTGACCTACGCCGTGACCGGTGCCGTGGAGATAGCTCAGGCCTTTCTTCCAGAGGAACTGACGGGCGAGGGCGTCGAGCTGTGCTCCGCGGGTTCCTGCGGGGAAGACAGCCTGCGCCAGAGCTATATGGCCTTTCATCACGAGGGTGAAGTCGGTGCGCTCCTCGGCAGTGGGAGTGCCCAGACAGATAGTGCGGGTGATGTCGGTGGTGCCGTCGAGATACTGTGCGCCGGAGTCGATAAGCAGCAGGCCTTCGGGGCGAAGCGTAGAGCTGCTTTCCTCGCTGGCCTCATAGTGTACGATAGCGCCGTGAGGGCCGTAACCGGCGATTGTGCCGAAGCTCGAGTCCTTGAAGCCTTCGCCCTGACTGCGGTAGTGCCAGAGTATGGAGTCGACGTCGAGCTCGGTAGTGGTCTCACCGGCTTTGAGGCGGCGTTCGATTTCCATGAGCGAGCGTACCATGGCCACGCCGTCGCGCAGCATAGCCCGGCGCACGCCGTCGAGCTGCACGGAGTTCTTTACCGACTTGAGCCGGGCGGCAGCGGATATTCCGCCGTCGATAGCGCGTTCGCCGAGGATCGTGAGCAGGCCGAGGGCTGTGTGGCCGCCGTCGACGAGTACTTTCACCTCGGGCGAAAGTACGCCTAAGAATTTCTTGACGTCGGCGTAGTCGCGGGTCTTGACGCCCTGCGATGCCAGATAGGCAAGAGTGCTTTCGTCGAGCTTTGCCGGGTCGATGAGCAGGATGCTCTCGCCGTCGGCCATATAGAGGAATGCCGTCGCTACGGGTGTGTGGCGGACGTCGTTGGAGCGGATGTTGAGCGTCCAGGCGATATCGTCGAGGGTGGAGAGGAATACAGCGTCGGCTCCCTTGGCGTGGGCATCGGCGAGTATTTCGCTGATTTTCTCGCGTGCTTCCTTGCCTGCATATTTCGTTTCGTGCACATACACGGCATCGGCCGGAAGCGAGGGGCGGTCAAGCCAGAGGCGGTCGATGACGTCGAAGTTTGTCACCAGATTTATGCCTGCGCCTGCGAGGACAGCCCCGAGCTTTTCGGCTGCTTCACGGGTGAAAAGCATGCCGTCGAGACCGACTGAGCTGCCTTTGGGGAGACGGGAGCAAAGATAGCTTGCCATGTCGGGCGTGTCGGGGAGACCGTCCTTCATCAGTTCGATGCCGCTGCCTTCGAGCTGCTGCGCTGCCTGAAGGAAATAGCGGGAGTCGGTCCATAGAGCCGCGCTGCCGTCGGCGCAGATCACGAGGTCTCCTGCCGAGCCGGTGAAACCGGAGAGCCAGCGGCGCACCTGCCAGTGAGGAGCGAGATATTCACCCTGATGAGGGTCGGCCTGCGGGATGATCGCAGCATCGATGCCGCTTTCGGCCATGAGGGCACGGAAGTCGGCCAGACGGGAGGGGATATTGTTCATTGTCGTATGCTTGGTTTATTTGTTTGTCAGTAGGATTTCAGAGGAGGGTAGAAGGCATCGGGAATGTGCTCGAATTCGTAGTCGTCGGGCGTGCCGGTGATAGCGAAAAGGTCGAAGCGGGCCTCGAGCGGAAGATTTTCGTGCCTCATGTAGGAGTCGGCGGCGCGCACCATGTGGGCTATCTTTCGTTTGTCGACGGCTTCGAGCGGGTCCAGGAATCTGTCGGTACGCGTCTTCACTTCGGCGAACACGAGTTCCTGCCCTTTGCGCGCCACTATATCTATCTCAAGGTGACCGAGTTTCCAGTTCTGCGAGAGTATGGAGTAGCCCTGCTCTATGAGGTGCTCTGTGGCGAGTTCCTCGCCCCATTTGCCGGTTTCGTTATGCCTTGCCATGACTTTATCTGCGCCAGAATGAGGGGGTGAACAGTACGAGGATAGTGAATATTTCAAGACGTCCGGTAAGCATCAGGAAGGATAGTATCCATTTTGCGATATCGGGCATTATCTCATAGTTTTCGCCGTAGCCGGTGATTCCGGTGCAGAGGCCGGTGTTGGAGATGCAGGAGAAGGCCGAGAAGAAAGAGTCGACAAGGGGCACTCCGCAGGCCGAGAGGGCTATTCCGCCGCCTACTACCAGAAGCATGTACATGCAGAGGAATGCTATCACTTTGGTTACGAGATCGGGGTTCACTGCCTTTCCGCTGACCTTGACCGACTGGATGGAGCGGGGATAGAGGCAGCGGTAGAGCTCATTGCCTGCGTTTTTGAAGAGATAGATGATGCGGTCGATTTTTGCACCGCCCGAGGTGGAGCCCGCGCATGCGCCGAAGAACATCATCACAAGCGTGAGCGAGAGGACGAAGGTGCCCCAGCTGTCGAAGTTCACCACGGTATAACCCGTGGAGGTGAGGGTCGACACTATCTGGAAGAGCGGGTCGATAGTAAGGCTACGCCAGCTGCTGACTTCTCCACGGAAGGCTATCGCGCAAGCGAAGAGCACGAGCATCGCACCTATTATATAGATGTACACGCGGAAAACTTCATTTTCCCACGGCGCTTTGAATTTTCCGTTGAGGGTGCGGTAGATCAGACCGAAATTCACACCGCCGAGAAACATGAACACCGTGAGCACTATCTTGATATAGTCGGAGTAGTCCCAGGCACTTATGCCGGTAGGAGTAGAGGAGTAGCCGCCCGTGGAGATTGCGCCGAATGCGTGGCAGAAACTGTCGAAAAGATCCATTGGCCCAGCCCAGAGAAGCAGCACGAGAACTACCGTCAGCCCGAAATATATCATCCATAAGCTCTTGGCGGTCTGGCTGATGCGCGGGCGTATCTTGTCGTGGGTAATACCTGTTACCTCGGCATTGAACATCTGCATTCCTCCGGCATGGTTGAGCATAGGGATTATGGCCAGGGTGAAGAGGATGATACCCATGCCGCCTATCCACTGCATCATCGCCCGCCATATATGTACTCCGTGGCTCAGGCCCTCGGCGGAGTCGAGAACCGATGCCCCCGTTGTGGTAAAGCCCGACATCGCCTCGAAGAATGCATCGCTCAGCCCGATAGGGTGGGAGCTGAAGAGGAATGGCATCTGCCCGAAGAACGAGAAAACTATCCATACCATCGACGTGAGAAGAAAGCCGTCGCGCTTGCCCATATAGTCGCTCGTCGGGCGCGAGCGCAGTGCAAGGAGCAGACCTGTGGCGAGGGTGCCGCAGGCCGTGAGCAGGAAAGGCAGCCAGTCGCTCTCGCCGTAGGCAACGCACGTCAGCGTCGGGAACACCAGAAAGGCGGCCTCGACGATGAGCAGCCACCCCATGATACGGAGCAGCATGCGTACGTTGATCAGTCGGCGGGATACGATCTTGAAAAGTGCCATTGCTTAGTTGAAGAGTTTTTCTACCTTATGCAGCGCTCCGGAGAGACAGAATACGAGTACATGATCGCCGGGCTGAATCACCGTATTACCGGTGATGAGCATACCCTCGTCGCCGCGGATGAGGGCAGCCAGTGTCAGCTCACGGGGCAGCGACAGATCTTTCACCGGGGCTTTTGTAATCTTTGAGCCTATCCGGGCTTCGAGCTCGGCAACCTCGGCGTCGGCGAGCGCGAGGCACTTCGACGTCGACGAGTCGGCATCAAGAAGGAGCTGGAAGATAGTGCTTGAAGCAAGCAGTTTCTTGTTGATCACCGTGCCTATGTTCAGATTCTCGGCCAGAGAGATAAACTGGATATTCTCCACATCGGCCACGGTCTTTTTCACGCCTAATTCCTTAGCCGTAAGGCAGGTGAAGATGTTGGTCTCACTGCTGCCTGTGAGAGCTACGAAAGCGTCCATATCGGAAATGCCGATATCGCTCAGCAGGTCGATATCGCGGGCATCGCCGTGGATTATCTCGCAGTCGGGGCATTTCTCGGGGAGTTTGCGGCAGAGCTCAAGGTCGCTCTCCACGATCTTGAAGCGGAATTCGTCGTGGGCGCTGTTCACAAGGCGTATCGCTATCTTCGAGCCTCCCATGATGAGCACGCGGCGGATCTTGTATTCATTCTTACCCGTGAGCACAAGCAGATCGTCGAGGTGGTCGCGCGTGGTGGTGAAGTAGAGAATGTCGCCGCTCTCCATCTGGTGGTCGCCGCGCGGGATGATAGTCTCGTGATTGCGTTTGATTGCCGATACGTGGAAGTGGTGGTTGGTGGAGGCGAATTCTCGCAGCTTCATGCCAGCGAGGGGCGCCCCTGAGCCCAGACGCACTCCCGCAAGGATTATGCGGCCGTCGTGGAGCTCGAACCAGTTGCGCACCCACGTGCGCCTCAGCGCCGTGATTATCTCCTGAGCCGCAAGATATTCGGGATAGATCACCCTGTCGACTCCCATGTGGCGTACATGCGATTCGTTGGCGGGATTCATGAATTCGTAGGTGTCGATACGGGCCACGGTTGTGGTGGCGCCGAGATTCTTGGCTATCGAGCACGCCACGATGTTGTTCGACTCGTAGGGTGTGACGGCGATAAAGAGATCGCAGCCCTGCACACCGGCTTCGCGCTGGGCGGTGAACGATGTGGGATTGCCCACATACGTCATCAGATTATAGTTCGCGTCGAGAAGTGCAAGCCGCTCGGCGTCGGTATCCATGAGCATGATATCCTGCTCTTCGTCCGAGAGAAGCTTCGCCAGGTGCGATCCCACCTCTCCGGCGCCCGCAATCACTATCTTCATAGGCGTTCGCTTTTATCGTGTAATATCTCCCAGGCTGCAGCCTCGATGCTGTCGGTGTCGAAGCCTGCAAGAGCCTTAAGTTGAGCAGGAGTACCCTGGGGAATGAATTTATCGGGAATACCGAGGCGCCTGAGCTTTGTCCCCGGAGAGTGCTCGCTGAGCCACTCTGCCACGGCACCGCCGAGGCCTCCGTCGATAGTGCCGTCCTCGACAGTTATCACCGGACAGCCCTTTGCGGCCACTTCCGAGAGAATTTCTTCGTCGATCGGCTTGAGATATATCATATCGTACACCGCTGCCTCCACGCCGCTTTTTTCAAGCCTACGGGCCACTTCAAGAGCATCGTCGGCTACCGGGCCAAGCGTGAGAATAGCCACGTCGGAGCCGTCGCGGAGGCGCTCGCCTTTGCCCGGCGTGAGCACCTTCATCTCGCATTTCCAGTCGGGATTCTTGCCCGCCCCGCGCGGATACCGGATAGCCATGGGGCCGTGGTCGGTTGTCGCAGCGGTGAAGAGGAGGTTGCGCAGTGCGTGCTCATCGCGGCCCGACGCTATCGTCATCCCCGGAATTGTGCGGAGATAGGCAAGATCGTAGGCGCCGTGGTGGGTGGCGCCGTCCTCACCGACAAGACCGGCGCGGTCGATGCAGAACGTCACGGGAAGATTCTGGAGCGCGACGTCGTGGATTATATGGTCGTAGGCGCGCTGCAGGAAGCTCGAATAGATAGCCACGAAGGGGCGCATGCCGTCTTTGGCAAGTCCTCCGGCGAAAGTCACGGCATGACCTTCCGAAATGCCCACGTCGAACACCCTGCCGGGCATCGCGGCCTGCATCGTGCCCATGGATGTGCCCGACAGCATCGCTGCCGAAATGCCCACGATGCGCTTGTCGGCCTTAGCGAGCTCCAGGAGAGTGTTGCCGAACACGTCCTGATATTTCAGGGGCTTGCCCTCCTTGCTGTCGGACATGCGTTCCCCGGTTGCGGGGTCGAACTTGCCGGGAGCATGCCACGACGCAGGGTCGGCCTCCGCGGGAGCATAACCCTTTCCCTTCACGGTCTTGAGGTGAAGAATGCGTGGCCCCGACATATCGCGGATATCATTGAGCACACGCACCACCGTTGCAACGTCGTTGCCGTCGAACGGCCCGAAATAGCGTATGTTGAGCCCTTCGAAAATATTCTGCTGGCGCGAGAGCAGCGACTTAAGGCTATTGTTGAAGCGCAGAAGGGCTCCGCGACGGCGCTCCGACACCAGTCCGATCTTCTTGAAGAGACGGAATGCCTTGTAGCGCAAGTCGTTATAGATTCTTGTCGTGGTCAGGTGAGCCATGTAGCTGTTGAGCGCTCCCACATTGTCGTCGATCGACATATCGTTGTCGTTCAGCACGATAAGAAGATTGTTGGGCGTATTGGCCGCATTGTTGATGCCCTCGAAAGCAAGGCCTCCGCTTATCGACGCATCCCCTATCACAGCCACTACATTGCGCCGCGGATTATCGTGGTTCAGTTGCGACGCCACGGCCATACCTAAGGCCGCCGAGATAGAGTTCGACGCATGCCCTGCCGAGAAAGTGTCGTATTCGCTCTCTGAGGGATTGGGAAAGCCGCTCAGACCACCGAGCTTGCGGTTGGTGGCGAAAGCCTCGCGGCGCCCCGTGAGCAGTTTATGCCCGTAGGCCTGATGCCCCACATCCCACACAATGCGGTCGTAAGGCGTGTTGAACACATAGTGGAGAGCCACCGTCAGCTCCACAGCTCCCATGCTCGATGCAAAATGGCCGGGATTCTCGCTCAAGTGACTGATGAGGAAGCGGCGGATTTCGTCGCACACCTCGGGGAGCTCCTCCGGCGAGAGTTTCCTCAGATCGGCCGGAGAATCGATCTTGTTCAGAAGCGGAGTGTCTGTTACGTTCCTGCTCATCGCTTGACGTATTTTTTATACATCGGCACAAAAATGATTATGGCAGACGCCACTATCACGAAGATCGTGTACAGCGTCACAGGAGCGTGGGCCACGATATAGCATACCAGCCCAAGCCACAGAAGCCCCAGGATCACGAAGCGTATGATGACCGATGTTTCCATTGTTCTGACTTTCGGTTTATATATACTAAGGTGCAAATTTAGCAAAATTTTGGCAGTCGAGCAAAAATTGACTACTTTTGCGCTTCAACACCACCATACTCCCCATTATGAACACCTTCCGACTCCCCATTCTGATACTCTCGGCCCTGATTGCACTCTGCGCCGCGGCCGCCGGCCCCATGGCCACTCAGTACACCTTCGAGCAGTGCGAAGGCTCGCTCACCCCCTATCCCTCCGAAGTCAACACCCCCGCGTATCCCGACTCGATAGTACCCGTATTCATCAACCACGTCGGCCGCCACGGAGCGCGCTACCCGGCTTCGTCGGCCAACTGCCTCGCTCTCCGGAAAGCCCTCGAGCGCGCCGACTCCGCAGGCACTATCACCGCACTGGGGCGCTCCCTCCGCACCCTCAACGACAAGGTGATGACCCTCAGCGAAGGCCGCTGGGGAGCACTCGACAGCCTCGGCATGGCCGAGCAGGCCTCGATCGCCACGCGCATGTTCTACAACTACGCCGAAGCATTCGAAAACGGCAAGACCGTCAGTGCCATTTCCTCCTATTCACCCCGCGCAATGATGAGCATGTTCTCCTTCGTTCATCAGCTCGACCGCCTCAACAACCGCCTCTCCTTCACCACCTCCACCGGCAAAGCCAACTCACCCCTCCTCCGTCCGTTCGACACCGACGAAGACTACCTCAAGTTCCGCCGCGACAAAGTGTGGAAACCCGCCTACGACGCCTATCTGGCCGAAGCATGCCCCGTCACCGCCCTCAGGCGCGTCCTCGGCGACCGCTTCCCCTTCTCCGGCGACGATGAGATGCGCGACCTCGCCCTCGTAGAATACTACGTCGTCGCTGGCCTCCAGGCCATGGGACTCCCCTCCGAAATGCAGAAATACTTCACCCTCGACGAAGCCAACGCCCTCTGGAGCTGCTTTAACCTCCGCCAGTACCTCCAGCGCACCGCCACCACAGTCTCCACAATTCCCGCCGACATCGCCGCCGACCTCGTGCTCAACATCATCGACACCACCGACGCATTCATCACCGGCGAAAATACCACCACATCGGCCGTCCTCCGCTTCGGCCACGCCGAGACGCTCATGCCCCTCCTCTCGCTCCTGCGGATTCCCGGCTGCCGCTACCTCACCAACTACTTCGACACAGTAGGCCAGCACTGGCGCGACTTCTACGTCGTGCCAATGGCATCAAACATCCAGTTTATCGTCTTTAAATCAAAGAAAACAGGCCGCTTCTACGTCCGCGTCGACCTCAACGAGCAGCCTGTGCAGCTACGCAGCGGCGACACCGAGCTATACTACCCATGGGGCGAACTCCGCCGCTATCTCATGGATTGCGTGCCTCTCTACGCCCAATAATTAAAATAGACAAATCGGCTTACAGCAGCGAATTAAGCAGCATCAGAGCCTGCGCCGACGCACGCTCTATCACCGCCTGACGGTCGCCTCCGAAGTGAAAGCACTTCACCTCCGTGGCCTCCGGTGTCGATGCAGCTATCCACACCGTTCCCACCGGCTTCTCCTCCGAGCCGCCGCCCGGACCGGCAATGCCCGTAGTAGCCACCGAGCAGTCGGCACCCGTGAGCCTCTTCACGCCCTCAGCCATTTCCACGGCCACGGCACGGCTCACCGCACCATAGCTCCCGAGCGACTGTGCGCTCACGCCCAAAGCCTTCATCTTCACATCGTTGCTGTACGACACCACCCCTCCGAGCATCACGTCGGAGCAGCCAGCGTTCATCGTTATCAGATGTGCGATATTGCCCCCCGTGCAGCTCTCCGCCGTAGCCACAGTATTGCCCCGGCGCCGCAGCGAGTGGATAAGAAGAGCCGACGGCTCAACCTTGCCTTCCGCGATCAGATACGGGCCGAGCGTCTCCTTCAGCCTCTCGCAGAGACCGTCGAAGCACGCGGCATCGGCCGCCCGGCCGGTGAAATCACCGTCCAGTCGAAGCACAATCTCCCCCGGGTCGGGAAGATAAGCCAGATGCACACCCTCCGGAAGAGAATCCTCGTACGCGGCAAGACGCTCGGCAAGAGCTGACTCCGAAATCCCCGACACCGTAAACTCGCGGTGGCGTATCGTGCCTCCGCTTCCGAAGCGTGCCCGCACATCATCGGCCACCTCCGGGAGCATCCCGCGTGTCTCGTAGGGCACACCCGGCATAGCCACCAGCACATGCCCGCCTTTCTCGAACCACATTATCGGAGCCGTGCCCAGCCGGTTCTGGATCACCCTGCAGCTCGACGGCACATTTGCCTGGCCGATAGTAAGATCGTTAAGCTTGATGTTGCGGTGCCTGAAGATATTCTCCACATTCTCGCGCACGCTCTCGTCGAAGATCAGCTCCCCGCCGAAGACCTCCAGCATCACCGCCTTCGTAATGTCGTCGCGCGTCGGCCCGAGGCCTCCCGTCGTCACCGTCAGCTCGCTCTCGGCAAGCGAGAGCTCTATCGCCCGGCGGATATCGGCGGCATTGTCGCCCACAGTGCGCACGCACTTCACAGTCCACCCGTCGGCGGCGAAAGTCCGGGCTATCAGCCCCGAATTAGTATCTGTCACACGGCCAAGAAGAATCTCGTCGCCGATTATCACTATCGATACATTCATATTTCCACGCGCGCGTAAGGAACCGAAGAATAAGGGCAGTACTCGCCCCGCTGATATTTGAAATACCCCGCCATAGCCACCATGGCAGCATTGTCGGTGGTGAACTTGCGCGCCGGAATAAACGCCCGCAGCCCGTGCCGCTCACAGTAGTCGGCCACCGCCGCGCGCACACCCGAGTTGGCCGACACACCGCCCCCTATCGCCACCGTGCGCACACCCGTCGCCTTCACAGCCTTGTCGAGCTTATCAAGAAGAATGGCGATGATAGTACTCTGCAGACTCGCCGCTAGATCGGCCTTGTTGCGCTCCACAAAGTCCGGGTCGGCCTTCAATCCGTCGCGAAGAGTGTAGAGAAACGACGTCTTCAGCCCGCTGAAACTGTAGTCAAGCCCCGGAATATGAGGCTTCGCGAACTTAAACCGCGTGGCGTCGCCCTCCGCTGCAAGACGGTCGATGTGCGGGCCGCCGGGGTAGGGCAGACCCATCACCTTGGCGCACTTGTCGAAAGCCTCTCCTGCTGCATCGTCGATAGTCCGGCCAAGAATCTCCATATCATTGTCCGACCGCACCAGTATCAGCTGCGAATTGCCACCCGATATCAGCAGGCACAGATACGGAAACTCTGGCACCGCATCGTCCTCCTGCTCGCGCACGAAGTGCGACAGCACATGCCCGTGCAGATGATTCACATCTATTATAGGTATGCGCAGACCAAGCGAAAGACCCTTGGCAAAACTCGTACCCACAAGCAGCGACCCTATCAGCCCCGGCCCGCGGGTAAACGCTATCGCCGACAGATCGCCGCGCGAAATCCCCGCACGACGTATCGCAGCATCAACCACAGGCACAATATTCTGCTGGTGCGCTCGCGAAGCAAGCTCGGGCACTACGCCACCGTACTCCTCATGCACCTGCTGCGACGCTATCACGTTGCTCAGAAGCATGCCGTCGCGTATTATCGCCGCCGACGTATCGTCGCACGACGATTCTATTCCTAATATTACCGTAGCCATCGACTCTTCAAAATACAAACGCTATCCCTGCGGTCACGTAGGCCGTCGGGAGATGCCTCATAAGAGAATACCGCGCCTCAAGGCTCAGCTTGAGCGACTGAGTGCAGCGTACCTCGGCACCGGCACCCATATTAACACAGAACACGCCCGTGTGCGAAGTCACATCGTCCGTAGTCTCAGGGTCTTGGTCATGACGGCCCCACGACGTATAGCCCACGCCTACCAGAGGATACACCGAAGCCTTCTCCCCGGCCACCGCAAACGGAAAGTGAACGTTCACATCTGCCGTCAGCGCATCCAGATTCTTGTGCCGGAAATTGATGCCCACCTCGGGCGAAAGCCGTATCACACTGCTCGGAGAGTACTGGAACACTATGCCCGCACACATCGAATTATTCCGGCTCACATAGCCCACCTTGGGGCCAAACGTTGTCTCGCCTCGGGGTGTACGCCCTGCGGCCGAAAAAGCCGCAAATACTATTATGCTCATCAGGAGCACTCTCAGGGGTATTCTCATATCTTTTTTTCAGGAAAACTCCTCTTTATTATTTATTCCGCAAAGATAAGCATTTTTTTTGTAGCACGCCCTCTCTCAGAACGATTCATTCCTCTTGTCAACAAATCTTAAATCTTGCGCTAAAAATAAAATGTCTTTAAAAGTTAAACAACGTTAATCTTGCATCCCGGATATATCCTACCCGAAAATTTTCCTTAAATTTGAGGCGCTTTTGGAGCATAAACCCGCTCCAATTGCAAACAAGAATTAACTAAAACACACTTATTACCTTGACCTATAACCCTTAAACAACCTTAAATTATTACTGCCCCACACCTCTCCTACTGCGCAGTAGCAACCGGAAAACATATCAAATCAAAACCCCACAAAACTGATAAGAGACAAAAATCCCTGACTTTGCCGCTTGACAAGTCCAGGCTCTCGCTCTTCAGGCGTCGCCCCGATACTGTCGCGGATCTAAACCCAATCAAAATCATTTATGAGAAAACATCTTTATCTGACGATGCTCCTTCTTGCCGGGCTGCCCTTCACAGGCACTTTCGCAGCTTATGCTGAGCCCCAGGCGCAGAGTCAATCGGTTACCGCTATCAAGGGTACCGTATTAGATGAGAACGATGAGCCGGTGATCGGCGCATCCGTTGTTCAAAAAGGAGTGAAAGGCAATGCTGCCGCTACCGACGCTTTCGGTAACTTTACTCTTCGTGTCCCCGAGGGAGCTACCCTCGAGGTGAGCTACGTAGGCTACCAGACAATGGAAGTAAAAGCCGCTCAGGGCATGACAGTTTACCTCCAGCCTACCACCGAAATGCTCAACGAACTCGTTGCTATCGGTTATGGTACACAGAAGCGTGCCAACCTTACCGGTGCCGTCGCTACTGTCGACGTTGCACGCGCAATGGACAGCCGTCCCGTACAGGACGTAACTCGCGCTCTTCAGGGTGCCGTCCCCGGTCTTACCATTACCACTGGTCAAGGTGGTATCAACAGCGATGCCTCTATCCGCATCCGCGGCGTCGGTTCTCTTACCAACGGCCGTAGCTCAGCTCCCCTTATCGTTGTAGACGGTGTGCCCGTTGACAATCTCAACTTCATTGACCCCAACGACATCGCAGAAATCTCCGTACTCAAAGACGCTGCTTCTTCAGCAGTATATGGTTCGCGTGCTTCCTTTGGTGTAATTCTTATCACAACGAAGAGCGCTAACAAGAAAGACAAAGTCAGCGTAAACTACAGCGCCAACTTTGCATGGAGCTCTTCCACAATTCTCCCCGAATTCGTTGATAACGTTACAGAAGCAAACGCTGCCCTTCAGGCTTATGCTCGCGGCACAGGTTCCAACAAGACTCCGGTGGGCGATATGTTCTTCAGCGAAATGCTCCCTTACTTCGAGCAATGGTATGCACAGCACAGCGGCAAGTACAATGGCATCGTAGCCCTTCAGCCCTACGTCGATGAGGACAACATCGGTGACTACCGCATCGTAAACGGTAAACTTATCGTCTATGCTGACTGGAGCGCAAAGAAGACTCTCTACAAGACTGCTCCCTCGCAGAAGCACAATGTCAGCCTCGAAGGTACAAGCGGCAAAACTCAGTATCGTCTAAACTTCGGCTACGATGGTCGCCAAGGTCTCAACCGCTACAACCCCGAGAAACTTCACCGCTACATGGCCAGTGCAAATATCTCGACAAATATCACCGATTGGCTGAAGGCCGGTACTCGCATCAGCTTCACACAGCGTGAGTACACCGAACCCAACACTCCCAGCAACACACTCCAGTACGCTTGGCGTTGGTCTCCCTTCGTATCCAAATGGGGTACCATGGTAGATCCTACTACCGGAGAGGACCGTCTCTTCCGTAATACTTTGAGCGAACGTATCCTTGCTCCTACCGACAAGGCTGTTACTCGTCAGACTCGTCTGCAGGCTTGGGCTCAGGCTGAAATCATAAAAGGCCTTACCCTTAACGCAGACTTCACCTACGATTTCCGCTCTTACAACAACCGCGCTTCATGGCTCCTTCAGGAGACCTGGGACTGGG
This sequence comes from uncultured Bacteroides sp., assembly GCA_964472555.1. Taxonomy (GTDB): domain Bacteria; phylum Bacteroidota; class Bacteroidia; order Bacteroidales; family Muribaculaceae; genus CAG-873. The sequence continues at coordinate 4,507 of CAYYQS010000032.1, read as the reverse complement.
GTAGCACTCCCTATGCTGTATATACTTGGCCTACAGCAGGACAGGATCGCACCCGTGCTCGCGTTGACAAAAACGACATGGATCGCTGGACTACCAACGTATTCGCTACCTACGACAAGACATTCAACCAGGCTCACAACCTCAAGATAATGGCCGGTTTCTCTGCCGAACGTCAGCGTTACGACAATCTCACCGGTGCTCGCTACGGCCTCGTTGACCCCACTCTTGCCGAAATCGCTCTTACTTATGGTACTGAAGCTGCCGACTACCTCGTAACCGGCGGTTCGGGTCACAGCGCTACTGCAGGTTTCTTCGGTCGTGTAAACTACGACTATATGAACCGCTACCTCATTGAGGCTAACCTCCGCTACGACGGTTCGACCCGCTTCCCTGCCGACAAGCAGTGGGCTCTCTTCCCCTCTTTCTCTGCAGGCTGGCGCTTCTCTGAAGAAGAATTCTTCAAACCCATCACCGACTGGTGGAGCAACGGTAAGCTCCGTGCTTCTTACGGTCACCTCGGTAATGAAAACGTAGGTACTAACGTTTTCCTCTCTACTATTACTCTTGGCAACAAGAACGTCAATTGGCTCAATGGCTCAGGTGTTAACCTCAGCGGTGCTACGATGCCAACTATCGTGAACAACTCCCTTACTTGGGAACGCGTCATCACTACCGACGTTGGTATCGACCTCGGCTTCTTCAACAACTCCCTCACCGCAACTTTCGACTGGTTCAACCGTGAAACACGCGGTATGCTCGCTCCCGGTATGCCTCTGCCTTCTACACTCGGTGCTTCCGCTCCTACCGAAAACGCGGGTAACCTCCGCACCCGTGGTTGGGAACTTTCTCTCAGCTACAACAAGAGCTTCGGCGACTGGAACTTCTGGGCTACCGCAACTCTCGGTGATGCTAAGTCGAAAGTTACAAAATGGGACAACAATGCTAACAAGGCTATCTACGGCTACTTCTACGGCGAATCAGGATACCGTTTCTACGAAGGTCAGACCTACGGTGATATCTGGGGCTTGGAATTCGACCGCTATTTCGAAGAATCCGATTTCTCCGGTAAGAACGAAAAAGGTATTTGGCAGTATGCCCCCGGCGTCGCAAATCAGGATCGCCTCGCTTGGGATCCCTTCCACTTTGGCCCTGGTGACAATAAGTTTGTTGACCAGAACGGCGACGGTGTAATCAATGAAGGTAATTCCACGATGATGGAACTCGAAGGCAAATACTATGTACAGGGCGACCCCGGCTACGAAGACGTCAAGAATAATCCCGATGCGAAGGCTGTGCCCGTAGGTACGCTCGCTAACCATGGTGACCTCAAGGTTATCGGTAACGCTCTCCCCCGCTACGAATACTCGTTCCGTCTCGGCGCTTCTTGGAAGGGCTTCGACATCGACCTCTTCTTCCAGGGTGTAGGTAAGCGTGCTATGTGGCAGGTCAGCAACTTTGTGATGCCCTTCGCTCAGGCTAACTCAGGTCTCTTCGAACACCAGACAAGCCACAACTCCTATATCCTCGACGATGCAGGAAAAATCATTGGCTATGACATTGACCAGAACAACAAATATCCCGTTCTCTCAGGTGGTGACTTCGGCTACAATAACCGCTTCGGAAACGCTTGCTATCAGGGACGTAACAACTGGGTCAACAACAGTCGCTACATCGTCAATATGGCTTACCTCCGCATGAAGAACATCACCCTCGGTTATACTCTTCCGACCAATATCACACAGAAGGCTTTCATCCAGAAAGCTCGCGTATACTTCTCCGCCGAAAATCCCTTCTTCATCTACAATGGTGCCGGCAAGTATAAAATCGACCCCGAAATGGAAGGTGGCGTTAGCGAAGGTTATGCTGGTTTCGGTCGTAACAACCCCATGCTGACAAGCTACAGTTTCGGCCTTCAGGTTACTTTCTAAACCCTTAAAGATTAAGCAATGAAAAAATATATAATTCTCAGTCTTGTTGCTCTCGGGGCTGCTCTCACAAGCTGTAACGACTTCCTCGATGACAACCGCTATCCTCTGGATAAGCAGACGAACAGCCCCCTCTACTGGACCAGCAAGGTCAACGTACAGGCTCAGATAAACACCCTATACGGTAACTTCATGGGCTACAGTCAGGGACAAACCTGGCAAAACGACTTCTACTTTAAGTCGCTCAACGACGACCAGTGCTCACACATGGAATCTGGCTCCGGTATGGTATTCGCTCAGTGGACATATCAGTTTGTTCCTGCTGCTAACAGCGTTTGGGATGCAAGCTATATCGAAATCCGCCGTTGCAACTATATTATCAACAATTCAAACCTCGATAATAAGGTTGAAAACGACAACTTCATCGCTCAGGCTCGTCTCATCCGCGCACAGCAGTACTACGAGCTCGTTCGCGCTCTTGGTGATGTGCCTCTGGTAACTACTGTCCTCAACCCGGACTCCCCTGAAGTTTACGGCGAACGTACTAACCGTAACGAAGTGATGGACTTCGTACTCGAGGATCTCAACTTCGCAACAGAAAATATTATCGACCAAGGTAATAAAGTCTTCATGAGCAAGGATCTCGCAAATGCCATGAAGTCGGAAATCTGCCTCTACGAAGCTTCTTATGCTCGCTACCATCAGAAAGACGATGCTCGTGCTAAGAAGTACTATGCAGAAGTCGTTAACGCTTGTAACGCCATTATGGATCAGGGGTATAGCATCTGCAGTGACTATCGCTCGCTCTACAACTCCTACTTCAAGGATGACAAGGATACTGGTATCCCCGGGCTTTACACCAACCCCGAAGTTATCTTCATGAAGGCTTATCAGACCGGTGGCCTTACTCACTCAGCTGCTTCATTCCTCAGCTCCGAGACTCCCATCCCCGGCATGACCAAGGATGCTTTCGATGCATACCTCTTCCGCGACGCCAAACCTCTTGCAACGACTTCTCTTAGCAAGAGCGACCTTCCCGTTATCAATGCTGACGGTAATTTCGACATCAGCGCCGCTCTCGAAGTTCGCGATGCTCGTCTGGGCGAGACTATTGACCCGTATCTGGCTTTTGGTACTCTGGTGACTTTCTCTCGCGAAAACTCTGCAAAGATCCAGTCTACCACCGGCTACACTATCAAGAAGTACGTCAACCCCAAGACTCCGTACAACCAGACAGTCAACGCCAACACCAACCTTACCTGCGCACCCATCTACTGGCTCGCTTGGACTTATTGCGACTACCTCGAAGCTCGTGCCGAGCTCGATGCACTCACCGATGCCGACATCAACAAGTGCATGAAGCCCCTCTGGGACCGTGCTAAAATCGACACCTCCAAGCTTAATAAGGCTTACCTCGAAAGCATGGGCGACCCCGCCAACAACATGAACGTAAGCAGCCTTATCTGGGAGATCCGTCGTCTCCGTCGCTGCGAGCTCATGTTCGACCGCAATCACCGTTACTGGGACCTCATCCGTTGGCACCAGCTTCAGATTCTCGATAGCACCGATCCTAAGAACATCAATACTATTCTCGGTGCTAACGTTTCTCTCGCAACTGCAGACCAGCTCAAAGACGTATTCACCACTGGCGGTTACATTAACGGATCTGAAACTCCCAACGGAACAAGCTTCAGAAAGTTCTCTGATCGTGAATACCTCCAGCCTCTGGGATCCACAATCATCAATCTCTACAACGCTAAGGAACTCGAACTTCCGCAGAACCCCGGTTGGGAATAATTATTCCTGACTTAGAATAAACCCTCAAGAGCGCCGCAAACCCCTGCGGCGCTCTTTTTTATCTCCGAGATTTCCGCTCATTGAGATCTTTATTTTGCCACAAATTTATGTAATTTTTGTGGCAAACATATTTTCCATTATTTCTCACAGGCTTACGGGGTTTGTCTCCGGGTGATTCACATTTCCCCACCCCCGGGATTTCCGCACATCATCGGCGCATTTCTCTGACTATCTTTGCGGGAAAAAAGAAGAAATGAAATCCCGCCAACGCCGAAGACTTCCCAACATCACCCTCGAGTTCGCACGATGGTTCGGCCGTCCCCTCCGCTGGTGGGAACGCAATATCATCTTCACCCTCGAGCGCCAGCGCCGCCGCGGCGGCGCAATCACCGCACACATCGTCGACTATCCCGGTACCGACTCAACCGACGTACTCGTCGGCTACATCAACTGGTACATGACCCTACTCCCCGGTACCGACCTCGTAATCCTCGACAAAAGCATCAAAGACGCGTATAAGCTCAAGTTCCGCTTCGTCCGCCGCCCCCTGGCTATCGCCTCCGAGCGACGCCCCAACGCCCTGCGCGGAACATCCTTCAAAATCCTCTACGCGCACGACCTCTCCCCCAAGAACGCCGACATCCTTCACCGCTACGCCTTCGCCGGATATCTCGACCTCCCCTGCTACATGATCATCTACCACACATGTTCAGGCACACGCATACCACAGTTCCCTCCAAAGTGGGAACGCGAGATATCAATCAGCGGCTACCGCGCACTCTATA
>CAYYQS010000031.1:0-19065 GCA_964472555.1 uncultured Bacteroides sp. | reverse complement strand
CAGTACCGAGAAGACCCACGAGAGTACCGAGAGTGGTCATGGTAGCGATAATGGGGAGGTTCTGCTGGAGTGTAGGCATTTCGAGAGCGGTTGCCTCTTCTACCTGCTTCTGGAGGTTAGCGATCTTCTGTTCCTTAGAGAGAACGGTGTTCTTGTCCATTTCCTCGTAGCGGATAAGAGCTGAGTCAACTACAGCGGCTACAGAACCCTGCTGCTTGGAGCAGAGAGCGCGTGCACCTGCGATGTCTTTGTTTTCGAGGCATTTCTTAACACCTGCAACGAAGTTAGCGATGTTACCTTTACCCTTGGCTGCAGAGAGGGCGATACCACGTTCTACAGCGAGAACGATTACAGTAAGGAAGAGTGTCTGAAGAATAGGCACGATGATACCACCTTTGTAGATAGTTCCCCAAAGGTTCTGAGGATGACCGTCTTCGTCGAAGTGCATGTCATTACCGAACCAGAAGATAAAGAGGCACACTGCGATGCACAGGCAGATTACGATTACCCACGCGGCATTCTTGATGCCGGGAGCGTTCTTCTTGCTGCTGGGCTTAGCAGCATTGGCGGGCTTTTGAGCTTCCATAATTTTGTTTAAAATGTACTGATAATAAGATTAATGTATTAGTTGATTATGTTTTATTTCGAACTGTTTTATGTTGAGAAGTCCTTTCGAGAGGTGAGATTAAGGTGTTGTTTCTATAGTTAGTAGTTATTGTTTTTTATCAACGCAACCATTGAGGAGCGCCGAATTATTCGCAAAATTAAGGAGTTGTTTCCAACTTTACAAATATTTCAGGATATTTTTTAATGTTGACAAACACCGATTAAATGATTTTCAATATCCGCACCCTCAATTATGTTAATAATAGTTATAAAAATGTAAACTATAGAAACTCGACACTATTTCAGAATCTCTGTAAAAGTCTTACGACCCTTGAGATAATAGGAGGTGAGAATATTTACTCGCGAAGCATCATCCTTACCTATGAGGTTTTCTTGAGGATGAAAGGTATATTGCTTGCACATTTTTGCAAAATCGCGGTGCGCTCGCCATACAGCTCCGGCATTGGCGAAATCAAAACTCAGCACAAACTTTATCCATGCCACCGTATCGAGCAGGCGGCGACGGAAGAGGAAACCGCCGCGGATATTATCAGGAAGATTCTTGTGGAGCATCAAAAGATTATTGCGGAAATTCAGGTATGTCTTGCGTGGATTATCAGCCGGGAGCGATCCCCCTCCGAGATGATATACTTTGCTCTCTGGAACCGCTGCAAGACTAAATCCTAACAGTCTGATGCGCCAGCACAAGTCGATTTCTTCCATATGGGCAAAGAAACCGGCGTCCAGTCCACCGGCGTCCAGATAAACCTTGCGGCGCACCATCAGGCATGCTCCCGTTGCCCAATGCACTTCAATAGCAGAATCGTATTGGCCATTGTCGCGCTCACATGTCCCGAAAATACGCCCGCGGCAATAAGGATAGCCGTTGCGGTCAATGAACCCACCGGCAGCGCCCGCGTATTCAAAATAATCTTTATTTAGATATGACAATAACTTGGGTTGACACCCTCCGCAACAAGGATGCGATTCCATATAATTATATAAGGCTCGATCCCAATCCTCACTCGTGGCTACATCCGAATTCAGAAGCACCACATATTCGTATTTGTCACCAACGGCCTCAATTGCCTTGTTATAACCCTCGGCGAATCCGTAATTCTTATCGAATTCCATTACTTCTACCGACGGACATTCCTTGCCTCTGAGGTACTCAAGCGAACCGTCAGAGCTTCCGTTGTCGGCGACAATCACTCTGGAGAGACTGCCGTCGGTAGTAGCTACCACCTGAGGAAGATACTCTCGCAAAAGTTTCTCGCCATTCCAATTCAGAATGATTACAGCGATTGCGGGGGAAGTTGCACTGGTATTTTCCATCTGTTGTGAGTCCATAACCAAATTGAAGGATTGCGTATGATAGTTTCCTGCAGCATCGCCGCATATCGTCGGGTAATATCTCCCTGAGGAAGATCCTGGGGGTTAGGGCAGACTTCTCTTGTTATCACCCGATAGTGACCCCGGCTCACTTTATCCATATCCCAGTAAAGAGCTACCGACCCGAGTCGGCGGCAAAGCGTCTCCGTTCCGCTTATAAAAGCTGTAGGACGATTCAGAAACATTAAAGGCACGGTCGGATCACCATGGCTGGGCTTCTGATCGCTCATAAATCCCGTAACAGTCACTACCCCTTCACGTTTAAGTTTGAGCAGGCTTCTGAAAACGGTAGCCTTAGGGAAAGATATCGACCCGAAACGAGACCTTACCTTAAGCATCAGGCGGTCGAACACCTCAGACCTGAGAGGACGATAAACCTGGCAGAAATCCAAAGCGGCACCTTCTTCATTTCGAAAATACGTAGTCACCGAAGGTGCCCACTCCCAATTACCTGTATGAGCAAAGTATATCACGATACTTCTGCCTTCTTCGACATATCTTCTGATAAGATCCACATTTTCGAAAACCATGCGGCGATTCATTTCCTCGTCAGAAATATGAAGAAGTTTTACTGTTTCCACTATATAATCGGCAAAATTCCGGTAGAACTGGCGTTCAACACGAATCCTCTCTTGGCTTTCCATTTCGGGAAAGCACTTAGCGAGATTTTGTCTAACCAGTGCACGTCGATACCTGACCACATAATAGATAAGAAAATAAAGGACGTCGGAAAACACATATAGCACCCCGAGCGGCAACCACGCGAGTAAAGTCAAAAAGCCTACGGCAAAACGATACGTTAACTCCTTCATTATTCTGATATACTTGCCGAAAGAGTCTCCCTATCTTCACAAAGACTATCCAGATGCATATCAACAAGCTTATTGTCATAGTCCTGTGAAAGATTTGTTTCCACTCGAAGATAATTGTCTGTAAAGCCTCCAAGTCGTTGCCCGGGTCTGGAATGCTCAAGTAGAACAGGTCTTTTCTGTCCAATAAAGCGCGAAGCAAATTCTGCATGTTTTTCAGCGCTTATTGACATCATAATGGCAGAACGAACATGCTTATCGTGCTGCGACACCACGTGATCTATCTGCAAAGCGCGGGTCCCCGGACGTTCTGAGTAGGCAAAAACGTGAAGATGCGAGATATCGAGACCTTCGATGAACTCTTTAGATGCATTGAATCTCTCTTCCGTCTCTCCACGAGCCCCGACTATAAGATCCACGCCGATAAAAGCTTCCGGCAGTATCCTACGCACTCGTTCTATCTTTGAAGCGAAAAGTGCAGTGTCGTAGCGCCTACGCATAAGAGCAAGCACCTCGTCGTTTCCGCTCTGCAGTGGTATGTGGAAATGAGGCATGAAGCGCTTTGAGCTTCCCACGAAGTCTATCAGAGAGTCAGTGAGCAGATTAGGCTCAATCGACGAAATGCGGTATCTTTCTATTCCGTCAACCTCGTCGAGGGCTCTACAGAGGTCTTCGAAATTATCCTCTCTACCATGCCCGAAATCGCCTATATTGACACCCGTTAGCACAATCTCCTTACCACCCGCCTCTGCGACTTCGCGAGCCTGCGCAACGATCTGCTCAATGCTTCCAGAGCGCGAACGTCCGCGAGCGGCCGGAATGGTACAGTAGGTGCACCAATAGTCGCAACCGTCCTGCACTTTAAGAAAATATCTTGTTCTGTCGCCTCTCGAGCACGAAGGCATGAAGTCGCGGAGCTCTTTAGCCGGTGGAACTGGCACTTCACTCCTGAAATCCGTATAATAGTTTTTTACGAGTTCGACAAGGCGCAACTTATCATTTACTCCGGCCACAAAACCTACACCGGGGAGTGCCCGCACTTCTTCAGGTTTGAGCTGTGCATAGCAACCGGTAACGAGGATTAGTGCATCAGGAAAGCGCCGGTTAAACGATCGGATTGCACTCCGGCACTTACGGTCGGCTTCTCCGGTTACGCTGCAAGAGTTTACTACAATTATATCCGGTGCTTCTCCTTTTGCTACGGATACAATACCCTCTTTGGCAAAAGCGTCTGCTACAGAAGCCGTCTCTGCAAAGTTCAGTTTGCAACCAAAGGTATGATATAAAGCTTTTAAAGGCTTTGTAAATACGGAATTATCAATCATTTACTGAATTGGTTTATGATTGAGGCTATATCTCTTGCGTCCTCTGCCGACGTGCAGGATGAAATAGGAAGACTTAGCACAGTTGCAGCAAGACGCTCTGCCACGGGTAAGTGCAGACCGGAGTATCGGGTGTAACACGGCTGTAGATGAGGAGGCGTAGGATAATGTATATCAGTCCCCACTCCGTTGGCCGCCAGATATTCAGCGAGTTGGTCGCGGTTGTCGCAGGTTATCACATATTGATGCCATACCGAGCGGTCCTGACTATCCAGTATCGGCTTACGTACCAAAGGATTGGTTATCTCTGAGTTATATATAGATGCAAGCTTTCTTCGATGTTGGTTTTCCTTGTCAAGATATGGCATCTTAGCATTAAGAAAAGCTGCCTGAATCGGATCAAGGCGACAGTTGAGTCCTTCGTAAATATTGTGGTAACGTCGATCCGATCCATAATTTGCGAGCGCCCTCACGGTCGAAGCAATTTCACTATCCGAAGTTGTCACTGCTCCCCCGTCGCCAAGCGCTCCAAGATTTTTGGTAGGATAGAAGCTGAAGGCAGCCGCATGGCCGAGCGAACCCGTACGATAAGTACCTCGTTGAGAAGGGTAAGCCGAGTCAGCACCTATTGCCTGCGCATTATCCTCGATGATTATCAAATTATGTCGTCTCGCTGTCTCTGCAAGAGTTTTATCGAAGCTTGCCCGTCCATAGAGATGTACGGTGAGTATGGCTTTCACGTCTTTATTGACGGCATCTTCAAGAAGCTTCGTGTCAAGATTATGAGTATTCTCATCAGGTTCAACGAATACCGGTCGCAGACCACAATCCGTCACGGCAAGAACCGAAGCAATATATGTGTTGGAGGGCACAATCACACCATCCCCTGCATGCAGTCGCCCAAGCTCAATCAAAGCCCTGAAGATGAGTCGGAGAGCATCAAGACCGTTACTTACACCGACTGCGTACTCCGTTTGAGTAAACTCTGCAAGAGACTTTTCGAACTGAGCCACCTCGGGGCCACCGATATATCTCCCTGAATCGATCACTCTCGAAGCTGTTTCTTTGAGTGTTTCAGCGAAGGGAGCGTTAAGCTTACCGAGATCGAGAAAAGGATACTTCATCTCAGTCTTTCTGTCCATAAATATTTAGGAACTCGTCCATTTCACGGATGTAGTCTTCCTCCGAGTACTTGTTGGAAGCAAGCACCATGCACACCGACCCGGAAGAAAAGTCATCCATTGTACGCCAATATCCTGCAGGTATGTAAAGAGCCTGATACGGTCGGTTCAGGATGAAGTGAAACCAGCTCTTCCCGTCGAAAAGATTCACCTTGAAACTGCCGGAAGTCGCTATCAGCAACTCTTCTCCAAGTTTATGGGCATGGCCGCCTCGAGTTTCACCGGCAGGTACGTCGTAGGTCCAGAAAGTCCTTTCTATCTCGAACGGGAGCATAATGTCGCCGTTCTGAATGAAAGTGAGATTTCCTCGCGGATCATAAATTCTCGGAAGTTCAACAACTTCCGGCTTTTTATCCTTTCCCATTGGCAAGTTTCTTTAAGTATTGTCCGTAATGAGTGCCTATCATTTCATCGGCGAGATCCGACAGTTGCGTTGCCGTGATAAAACCTCTTCGATATGCGACTTCCTCGAGAGCCGCTACAAGCAGTCCCTGACGCTTCTGTATAGCCTCGATAAAAGCCGATGCTTCCATTAGAGAATCAATCGTGCCGGTGTCAAGCCATGCAAATCCACGGCCAAAACGCTGAACTTTCAATCTGTTGATATTCATGTAAGCCTCATTCACCGAAGTTATTTCAAGCTCCCCGCGGGCCGAGGGCTTTACCGCAGCGGCAATCTCCGCTGCTCCGGAAGGATAAAAATAAAGACCGACTACCGCAAGATCACTATCTGGAAACTCCGGTTTTTCAACAATTGAAACAGGTTTTCCATTGTCGTTCAGTGTCACCACACCATAGCGTTGGGGATTGTCTACTGGATAGCCGAATATTGTGGCATATCCGGCCTCCGCAGCCCCGAGTGCCTCATGAAGCATAGGGGTGAAACCCTGTCCATAGAATATATTGTCGCCAAGCACAAGACACACGGAGTCATCTCCGACAAACTCTTTGCCTATAGTAAGAGCCTGCGCAAGACCTTCGGGGCGTGGCTGCTCAGCATATTCTATTCTTATACCGAACTGAGAACCGTCGCCGAGCAGACGCTTGAAAAACGGAAGATCTGTAGGTGTTGATATAAGAAGAATGTCCTTTATCCCGGCAAGCATCAGTACCGATATTGGATAATATATCATCGGCTTATCATAAACAGGGACAAGCTGCTTGGATATACCTCTTGTAATTGGGTAAAGGCGTGACCCTGAGCCACCGGCAAGAACAATTCCTTTCATATTCAGCGATTGGTGTACATTTTGTTATAGTATTCACGATAAGAACCGTCTACGATATCCGACAACCATTTTCGGTTTGCAAGATACCATTTAACGGTCTTTCGGAGGCCTTCATCAAAACTTACCTCGGGCTTCCAGCCGAGTTCACGAATCGATTTTGAAGCATCAATCGCGTAGCGTAGATCATGGCCTGGACGATCTCCGACATAAGTTATCAGAGTCTCATCAACACCTTTGCTATCTTCAAGTTCCTCAGCCATAATAGCGATAAGACTACGTACGAGATTAATATTCAAGCGTTCACTGTAGCCACCGAAGTTGTAAACCTCACCGGCTTTACCCTTCCGGGCCGCTGCAAGTATCCCGCGGGCGTGATCGTCGACAAAAATCCAGTCGCGCACATTAAGTCCGCGCCCGTAGACAGGAAGAGGTTTTCGCTCGACTATATTGTTTATCATCAGAGGAATCAGCTTTTCAGGATACTGATACGGGCCGTAATTGTTGCTGCAGCGGGTCACAGTTACGGGAAGCCCGAAAGAATGGCCGTAAGCTAATACCATTAAATCGGCTGAGGCCTTCGATGCTGAATATGGCGATGAGGGTTGAATAGGCGACGTCTCCGAGAAATACTCTGTGCCGTAAGTAACCCCCGGTTCCGTTCGACCGAGCAACTGTCGAGTAGCCTCGTCGAAATTCTTTCCTTCGGGAATATCAAGAGCTAACTGACCGTAAACTTCATCTGTACTTATCTGTACGAATTTACGGAGAGAAGGAGTCTCGCCTGCCTCCAACTGCGAGCGGCGCTGAACCAGAGCACAATCAAGCAGACAAATTGTGCCTTCGATATTCGTGCGCACAAACGGCTGTGAATCCTGAAGACTGCGATCTACATGGGTCTCAGCCGCAAAATTAATTATGTAGTCAGGACGGTATTCGGCCAGAATCTTATCTACAAGAGCCCTATCGCCTATCTCTCCACGGTAGAATTCAACTTTTCCGGCCTCTATCTCTTCCGATAGAGAGGAAAGATTGCCGCAATATGTCAGGGCATCAAGCACGATGATCCTGCATTCGGGCTCTTCGCGAAGCAGAAGCTTTACGAAATTAACACCGATAAAACCGGCCGCTCCGGTAACTACAAATGTCTCCTTCATCACTTATTGTCCACTTCTGATTGAGGAAGATTGGCAAGCTGATCGCGCGCAGTTGCGAGCATACGCTCATATTTTTCTCGGTGAAGGGAAGCAAGACGCTGCGACTGAAGAGCCTTACTATATGTGAAACACTCGGCAAGCTGGGTGCGCATCTTATCGTCGACCTTAACGTTGACACTTCCTTTAGAACCCTTGAGCACCAATTTGGAAGCACCAGGGTGTACCGACAGCCACTCCCCTACTCCCTCAAGATCTTCAGGGTTAAAGGATGCAGATTCAGACCCTTCAACCTTAATAACTCTTGCAGGAGAGATTTCCGCTGACGAAACAGAAGTAGCTCCGTCGACAAATTCTATCGATGAAAGACCTATAGAACGTCCCTGAACATTAGCCACGATATAGAAGAAACCTTTCTCCGATACTCTGGGTTGAATTCCTGTAGTAGTCATCACTTTCTCAGGCGCTCCTTTCGGAATAAAATAGCCTTCCAGTCCAACGTTGCTGTCAACATGTCGGAAGTGAGTATCGAGCTCTTCACGCCTTATAGTAGCTTCAGCGAGTGCAGCATCGGCCGACTGAATACTGTCGATCGCTATACCTTCCATTGCCTGCGCACGAAGCCGCAGAGCCTTTCGCCGGATTTCTGTCTGTGAGGGGTAGCGCGTATTGAGAGTATCAAGCAGGGTGATGGCACCCGAAAAATTACGGTTTTCAATAGCTGCGTCTGCTTCTGATACGAGACGCGATGCACCGTCGCGCTCCTTATCGGAGCATGATACGAGCGAAAGAGCCATAAGGCCCGCGGCAAGGAGTTTCTTACTTGTTGCGATGAACATTCTTAACACCTTTTACTGTTGCTATTTTTTTTATGAGCTGATCGAGAGCGGCTGTGTCGGAAACACCTACCACGAGCACACCCTGGAAGAGTCCATCGTTGGAATCAATCGATATACACCGCAAAGATACGGATTTTTCTTTATTTATAATAGAAGTGATATTTGTAACTATTCCGATATCATCTCTTCCGAGCACTTTAATAGCGGCCGGGAATTCACTTCCCTTGTTTCCGCTCCACCGTGTGCGTATGATGCGGTAAGGGTAACGCTCCCGTATGTTAGCGGCGTTGGGGCAGTCGTTGCGGTGAATCTTAATCACACCTTCCGACGAAACGAAACCAAAAACATCGTCACCGTAAATAGGATTGCAGCACTTGGCAAGTTTATAGTTTATGCCCTTAATATTGTCGCCAATGACAACAACATCAGAGCTACCGGCGTCGGCAGCCACTTCTTCCTCGGTAGGCTGTAAGGTGTATTCTGCGGCAGATATTTTCTCCGACGAATCTTCTCCGCGGCCGTTGTGACGCGCCAGCGATTCGAGATAATTGTCGACTACATCGTTCACTTCAAGTTCACCGCTGCCAAGAGCGCTGAAAAAAGCTATGGTGTTCTTGTACCCCATTCGAGTTACTGTGCGCGACATATTAGCCTCATCGTACTCCATTTTGCGGTTCTTGAAGCGCCGCTGCAGCAACTCCTTACCTACGTCTGCACTCTTGTTCTCGTTCTCCTTGAGGACGGCGCGGATCTTATTCCTTGCTTTCGAAGTCACAACAATCGAGAGCCAGTCGCGATTAGGTTCCTGCTGAGGCGAAGTGAGAATCTCGACGGTGTCGCCGCTGGCAAGCCGGTAATTTATCTTTCGGTTGCGACCGTTTACCCGTCCGCCAACACAACGCTCTCCTACTTTGGTGTGGATGTTGAAAGCAAAATCGAGCACCGTAGCTCCCTGCGGCAATTTGTACAGATCGCCGCGGGGCGTGAATACAAACACCTCGTGGGCGTAAACATCCATTTTGAAGTTACGCATGAGCTCCATGGGGCCGGTATGTGCGGCTTCGAGAATGTCACGGACATTTGCCATCCAAGCGTCAAGATTATTCTCACTCTTAATTCCCTTGTACTTCCAGTGGGCCGCGAGACCCTTCTCGGCAATAGCATCCATACGGCGGGTACGGATCTGGACTTCGACCCACCGCTCCTCAGGTCCGTAGACGGTGATGTGGAGGCTCTCGTAGCCGTTGCTCTTCGGGATGCTCAGCCAGTCCTTGAGTCGCCCGGGATTGGGACGGTACATGTCGGTGATGATAGAGTAAGCAAGCCAACACTCAGGTTTTTCCCTTTCCGGCGGACAGTCGATGACAACACGGATAGCGAAGAGGTCGTAGATATCCTCTACTGTATTGTGTTGTTTCTTCATCTTGTTCCAGATAGAGTAGATGGATTTCGTACGCCCCTTGATCTCAAACTTCAGACCTTCGGCTTCGAGCTTCTCCCTGACCGGAGCGATGAATTCTTCTATATACTTATCCCGTTTGGCTTTGGTCTCGTTGAGCTCGCGTGCAATGCGTGAATACATCTCGCGGTTGCTGTATTTGAGCGACATATCCTCGAGTTCACTCTTGATAGCATACAGACCGAGACGGTGAGCAAGAGGGGCATAGAGATAGTTGACCTCATAGGCAGTCTCTTTCACCAATTTATCGTTGGGATGATGATTAATCGACCTCATCAAAGCGAGACGATTGACGATCATAATGATAATCACCCTGATATCTTCGGCGAACGTAAGCAGTAGCTTGCGGAAATTATCACTTTCAACCGACGCATTGCGGCTATAGAGGCTCGTAACCTTAGCGATTCCACGCACGAGAGTAGCGACATCGTTACCCCACTGTCTGATGATATCTTCTTCGGTAACGGTTCCGGCATTGCTTATCGGAGAAAGGAGAACGGCAAGCACCATGTTAGGGTCGGGATCTACACTCACGCAGAGTGCCTCAGCAATCCTGAGAGCTTGTACTACAGGATTAAACCCAAAACGGTCGCGTTGCAACACTCCCGCAGTGACCGCCTCGCCTATCACTTTCTTAAGACCACGACGCGTGCCTGAACCCATCGATTCACCAAGCATGCCGAGGAGATTCCTGTGGATTTTACGCACTTCCCGGCGTTCTTCAGCCTTGAAAAACTTATCTTCCATACTATATGTAACGGCTTTTCATTTTACAAAGGTACGGATTTTTTCCACTATAAAAAAACGCGCAAGCCCGGATTCTTCGCGAGTCAGGGCTTGCTTTATCGAAAAAGTTAGTATTACTGCTAAACTCAATGAGTCTTGTTGTATTTTATTCGACTAAAATTGTACTTAATGGTTTAATCGAACGCCATCCATTTAACTTCCTTTAACCTTACATACCCTATATCCTTCAGCCTTAAGACTACCCTTCTCTACCATTTCTCTCAAAACCTCCACCACTGAGCTGTAATGATTGGGATAGTGAGCACGAAGTGAAGTAATATCGAGCCATTCACAAGGGGCTATCATATCGAAAAATTCATCTATACGTTTCTCGAAGGCCTCACGGTCAAAATCCTTCACGACGCGCCTGCGCCCTCTGCAGACATCGCATGTACCGCAATCCTCCGGGGATTCTTCACCGAAGTAACTGAGCATACCGGCTACGCGGCAGTGAGTGTCGTCGAACATAAACTCCGACATTGCTTTTATCTGGCGCTCCATCGCCTCGCGTCGATCTTCATACACTGAACGAGGAATGAGAAGTTTTTCGCCGGGGACACGGTTAGCCGTAAAAAATATAAAAGGAGTCCTGCGGCGAGGGATGAACGATATCAAACCTTCTCGACGCCACTGCTTGAGCATTTCATATACCAGGTCTTCGGGGATACCTGTGTCACGTGAGATATACGACAGATTGACCGGAACGAGATCAATGAATAGTCCGGTGCAATTCCGTAGCAACCAGTTGATGAGGGTCTCACCTTCCTGATCGAAATCGAAGCCGTAGAGCTCGCTACGGGTCACCTTGATCATTACACGTGCCTCGATATCCACCTCTTCGGTGAACTCGAAGTACCCGGCTCGCTGAAGTATGGATATCGAGCTCATCACGCGATCCGGGGGCATGTTGAAACGCACGCACATCTGATCTGGATTGAAGTCGAATATCGCTCCGAAACCTTCGCCCATTGGCAAGGAGAGAAAGCGGCAGATTTCGTCGTAGGTGTGTCTCACGAATTCCTTCTCGGGGAACGCTGTGGTAAGCCTGCGGGCAAGAGTGGCCTTGTCACGCTCGCTCACGAGTAGAACGGCAATGGACGGAAGTCCGTCCCGGCCTGCACGTCCGGCCTCCTGATAATACTCTTCGAGAGTTGTAGGAGGATCGTAGTGTACCACAAGACGGACATCGGGTTTGTCGATTCCCATACCGAAAGCCGTAGTTGCCACCATGACGCGGACTTTTCCTGAGCTCCAGTCGTCCTGCCGCTGATATTTCTCGTGAGTTTCGAGAGCTGCGTGATAGTATAGTGCCGGAAAGTTTTCGTGCGAAAGGGCCGAGGCAAGTTCGGCTGCGCGCTTACGGCTGCGGGTGTAGACGATTGTCGAGCCAACCGTGCCGCGGAGTACCTCAAGAAGTTTTCCAAATTTATCGGAGGTGTGACGGACAAGAAAGGAAATATTCTTGCGCGTGAAGCTTAGAGCGAAGCGTGACGGAGATTTCAGTTCGAGTCTCTGTGCGATATCATCGACAACTTCCGGAGTTGCCGATGCCGTCAGAGCGAGAATTGGAGCATCCGGAAATTCTTCTCTAAGAGCCGTCAGTTTCAGATAGGAAGGACGGAAGTCGTAGCCCCATTGAGAAATGCAGTGTGCCTCGTCTACAACTATGAGAGATATATTCCAGTTGGCTATACGACGGAGGAAATTCTCGCTGACAGCTCGCTCGGGAGCGACATAGAGCAGTTTCGATCTCCCCTGCATACATCTTTCGAGCGCGTAGTCGGACTCTGTCTTTGTCATCCCTGAGTGAAGACAGGAGGCGTGTATGCCCCGTCGGCGCAGGTTGTCGATCTGATCTTTCATGAGCGAGATCAGAGGAGTAACTACAAGGGTCACTCCAGGCAGCATGAGAGCAGGGACCTGAAAAGTGATTGATTTTCCACCTCCCGTCGGAAGGAGTCCTATGGTATCATGGCCGGAAAGAACAGAGCGCACTATATCTTCCTGCAGCGGTCGGAATGCGGGATATCCCCAGTACTTTTGAAGAACTTCCCGGGGATTGGTTAAAGGCTCAGGATCGGAGCAGACAAAGTCGTCGTCGTTGTCACCGAAATCAAACCAGCCGTATGGCTCACTTCCGGCAGAAATCATACTTCGGCAGTACGGATCTGCTTCACCATTAACTGGAGAGGCGATGTGGCATTCTGATGCTTGTTTTCCTCAATGGTATAGCAGATATTGAATGGCTTGCCCGAATGGATGTGCTCGAAGTACTGGGCCATATTGAAGGCGATGCCATTTATAACACGCCCGGAGGTATCATCGACCAGTTCGAGCTTGATGTGCTCAAGATTGCGACCAACGAGGCGACTCGTTCCGAAATCCTTCACGCGACGGGTGCAGAATGTTGGGATACGGTTGCCCGGGCCGAATGGAGTGAAGAGGCGCAGGGTAGACACAAACTCAGGGGTAATTTCCGAGAAGGAAAGGAATGCATCGATATCGATCTGGGGCGTGAGCTGCTCGGGTAGAATGTTTGCCGCAACGTATTCTTCGAAACGGCGTGTAAACTCGGGGATATTCTCTTCTCTCAAAGAAAGGCCGACGGCGTAGGTGTGACCTCCGAAATTTTCAAGCAGATCGCGGGTAGACTCCACCGCCTTGTAGATATCAAAACCTTGAACCGAACGCGAAGAGCCGGTTGCAAGACCATTGGAGAGCGTGAGCACAACCGAAGGCTTGTAGTAGAGTTCTGTAAGACGCGAAGCTACAATACCGATGATTCCCTTGTGCCAGTCCTTGTTGTAAATCACGATCGACTTTTTTGGCGAGTGCATTTCGCCACGGGCCTCGAGAATGGCGTTTGCCTCTTCGGTGATCCGCTTGTCAAGTTCCTTACGGTCTTTATTGTACTGGTCGATTTCGAGTGAACGCCGTGCGGCCTCCTTGGAGTCGCGGGCGACAAGGAGCTCGACGGCTTCGCTTCCGCTCTGCATACGCCCTGAAGCGTTGATACGGGGTCCTATCTTGAAAACGATATCGTTAATAGTAATTTCCTTTCCGCCAAGGCCGCAGGTGCGGATAATGGCGCGGAGACCCATGTTGGGATTTGAATTGAGACGCTTCAGACCCATACACGCGAGCACGCGGTTTTCATCCACCATAGGCACGATGTCGGCAGCAATACTCACCACAACCAGATCGAGCATTGACTCGAGTTCGGCCGTGGCGATACCGTTGCTTATAGAGAAGGCCTGCATGAACTTGTATCCGACTCCACAACCGGAGAGATGCGGGCAAGGATAAGTCGAGCCTTCGAGCTTCGGATTGAGGATAGCCACCGCAGGAGGGAGCTCCGAGTCGGGCATGTGGTGATCGCAGATAATGAAGTCGATCCCCTTGGTTGCCGCGTAGGCTATCTCGGCATTAGCCTTGATACCGCAGTCGAGAATGATTACGAGCTTTACACCCTGATCGGCGAGATCGTCGATAATCTTGTGGGAAATGCCGTATCCTTCTTCGTAGCGCGTGGGGATATAGAAATCGAGCTCGGAGTAGAAGTTCTGGAGATATCTGTACACCAACGCAACGGCAGTGGTTCCGTCGACATCATAGTCGCCGTACACGAGGATTTTCTCTTTCGATCCCATTGCCCTGTTGAGACGTTCCACCGCCTTGTCCATGTCGGGCATAAGGAATGGATCGTGGAGGTCGCGGAGTGAGGGGTGAAAGAACTTCTCAGCCGCATCGAGAGTGGTAATTCCCCTTTGGACGAGCAGATCACTCACGGGAGGACAGTTAGCAAACCGTCGTGCGAGTTCGGCGCCGAGCCGTTGCTCTTCGCTGGAGAGAGAGGGGAAGTTCCATTTTCGTGTCATAATGCCGTCGATCCTTTTAGACCGCAAATTTAATAAATTCCCTCGACAATACCAAGCCGGAATTGTTAAGGTTCATCAAGACCCAGGGCATTGTCGATCATGGCCTCGATAATAGCCGATCCTACCAGAGCGAACCACGGAGTATGATTTTCTTCGGTAGGTACGGGTGCATTTGGCTTACCTGCCGGGACTGTAGTGCGTAGTGCATAGTCGGCGTCGGCAGCCATGAGTGCTGTCCATACGGATTCGGAAATCTGTGCGATAAGAGCTTCGGCATCGGCCACAGCACCCTCACGGTCAGCGACGAAGACGGCTATAGAGTAGTAGCCGAATGAGCCGTCGGATCGGGGATAGAACACAAAACCGACATCGTTGACGTTTCCCGTTCTTCCCGGAGCGTTGAATCCTGTCCCTGTTTTATGAAGGAGTGTGGCTTTTCCGGCAGGAAATCCGGCTGCCAGACGATTAACGCCGAATGGCGTGGGATGCGACATTATTGCCCTGACAACAGTTGACAGAGAGTCGAGGCAGAAGTAATCAAAGAAAAGAGTGGCCGCATCAGCCGGGGTGGCGAAATTCAGAGAGCAGAGCGAAGTGTCGGCATGCATGTCACTCTCGGTAAAGCGGAGAGAAAAGTTCTTCGCCCGAGAAATCATCCTCAACACGCTGTCGACCTCCTTTGGCGAACCATAGCGGTCGAAAAGAATGTCGGCAGCATTGTTATCGCTATACCTCAGACTGTAGTCGAGGAGGAAAGCAGGAGAGGCAGAGAAAGTTTCGCCGGAATATTTTGCCCTCATCGGGCTCCAGGTAGCAGCCTTGAGATCTGCAGGTCCGACGGAGATGCTGTCGGTCAATAATCTGTCGCCCAGCAAATGCGATAGAGCCACAGCTTGATAGAACTTCATGACGCTTTCGAGTGGGAAAGTCCTGTCGGAATTAACACCAATCGTATCGCCTTCTGGAAGAATGACGGCAATGCCTATCGAGGAATCGGATGCGTAGGGGCGAAGAGCATCACCGACACGGTGCCCCGTAAGGGAAGCACATGTCGAAACCACAGCAAAGACTGCAATGATAAAGGAAAGACAGAATCGCTTCATAATACCTGCAAAAGTAAGTAATATGCCCGGCACTACAAAAAAATTCCGTAACTTTGCAACCCATGAATCCGAAAGACCCTGCAACCGATCAGAAGGCTTACGGCATACTTCGCCGCTTCTATGGCTTTGATACGTTCCGCCCGGGACAGCTTGAGACTATCCGCGCTGTCGCTTCGGGGCGTGATGCCGTGGTGCTTATGCCTACGGGAGGAGGAAAATCGCTATGCTTTCAGATACCGGCATTGCTCTCTGATAATGGAGTAGCTATCGTAGTTTCGCCCCTGATAGCCCTGATGCAGGACCAGACGCAGGCACTCGTTGCCAACGGCATCCCGGCTGCCGCAATTCACTCCAATCAGGACGAAGGATACAATCGCTCTGTGCTTGAGGCGGCATTTACAGGAAAGTTGAAATTGCTCTATACTTCTCCCGAAAGGCTGTTGCTGGATTTTGACAAATTCAAACGGCTTAGAATCAGCCTTTTCACCATTGACGAAGCCCACTGTATCTCTCAGTGGGGACACGATTTCCGACCGGATTACACCCAGCTCTCGCTCATAAAGGAACAACTGCCGGAAGTTCCTGTGATTGCCCTGACAGCGACGGCAGACAAGCTTACCCGCGACGATATCATAGGCCAACTTCGCCTTCGCGATCCTTTCTGCCATGTGGGTTCGTTCGACCGCCCGAATATATCTTTGCGAGCCTACAGCAATCCTGGTACGAAACCCCGAATGCAGTTCATAGCCGGCTTGGCCCGCAAATATCACCAGGACTCAGGAATAGCCTACTGCATATCTCGCGACGGTGCCGAGCGCACCTGCACTGCTCTCACAGCGATGGGCATCCGGGCGGTGTGCTATCATGCGGGAATGAGTGCCGAAGCAAGGAACCGCTCGATGCGAGCTTTCCTCGAGGGATCGGCACAGGTGGTATGCGCCACCGTGGCATTCGGTATGGGAATCGACAAGAGCAACATACGCTGGGTGGTTCACAACAATATGCCTGGCAACATAGAGAGCTACTATCAGGAGATAGGTCGCGCCGGGCGTGACGGTCTTCCGGCGGAAGCAGTGCTCTTCTACTCCTACGCCGACGTGATAACGCAACGTAAGTTCGCTGAGGAATCGGGGCGTCAGACTCTCAACATTGAGAAACTCGGCCGGATGCAAGCCTATGCCGAAGCACGAGTGTGCCGACGCAGGATACTTCTTAGCTATTTCAGCGAAGAAAGCACCGACGACTGCGGCAACTGCGACATATGCCGCAACCCTCCCTCCCGCTTCGACGGCACCATACTCGCGCAGAAAGCATTAAGCGCCGTGATGCGCACCGGAGGGAATGCCATAGGTGTATTTACGCTAATCAATATACTCAGGGGGGTCAGGCGCGCAGATATCGTACGCGAAGGGTATCATAATATCCGCACTTTCGGTGCCGGGAATGACCTCAAGCATGAAGAGTGGGCCGACTATATAGGGCAGATGATACAGCTCGGAGTGTTCGAAATCGCTTACGATGACTCTAATCATCTCCGGGTGACACCCTTCGGCATGCGAATACTGCACGGACAGGAGCTGCTTACGCTTTCTACGTATGTAGCGGCTCAGCCAAAGGGAGGCAAACGAGCAGGAAACAAGCACATGGAGGCTCCTACTGTTTCTACCGACCCGGTTGAGCAACTCTTCGAGCAGCTCAAGACTGTGCGCACCGATGTGGCGCGGAAGGAGAACCTGCTGCCATACCTTGTTTTCAGCGACGCTACCCTTCTTGACATGGCCCGACGCCGCCCTGCAAACTTGGAAGAGTTCCTGCAGGTAAGTGGCGTAGGCGAAAAGAAAGCCGTTCGCTTCGGCAAAAAATTCATAGCCGCGGTAAGGAAATTCGAAGGACTGAGCCGCAGTCAGGAATCCGGCACAAGCCTCAGAGAGACACTTGTACTTTTCAACGCCGGTGTTCGCGTGCCGGAGATAGCCGAAATCAAAGGGGTTAAACCGAGCACGGTTTTTACACACATAGCCCAGCTGATTACCGACGGTCTCATCACCACATTCGGCTCCCTTATCTCCCGTAGCGAGTATGAGGCTATATTAGATACTTACCGCAACAGTACCGATGAAACGCGCCAAGACTTCTACGAAGCCTATCCGCCGGATCTCATCAAGATAGCCATAGCGATTGCCCGCTCAAAAGGGGTGATAGATTAAAACGAACCCTCGGTCCGCTGAAATCCCGAAATAATCCTGACGGCGTCATCAAATGCTGTGGCCGGATTGAGCCATATAATATCCGTGTCGCGCCGGAGCCATGTGAGTTGTTTCTTGGCATAGACACGTGTATTTTTTGCTATGCGGGCTATGGCAGTCTCCCGACTCATAGAGCCTCCAAGCATAGCTTTAATCTCCTTGTAGCCAACAGTATTTAGAGAATTAAAGTCACCCTTAGCGAGTGCCCTGGCGGCCTCTTCCTCGAGCCCTTGCCCTACCATGATATCGACGCGTCGGTTGATTCGGTCGAAGAGATCGTCGCGCGAGCGATCGATAGCAAACTTGAGCACCTTGAAAGGTCGCTTACGCTTAACCCCCGTACAAAGTGAGGAATAAGGAACTCCTGCCTCAAGACTAATTTCGAGGGCATGTACAACACGCCTCAGATTATTCCTGTCAACATTGCGGTAAGACTCCGGGTCTACTATTTCAAGCTGCGCAAGCACTGCGTCGGGACCTTGATTTTCGAGCATCGCGAGGACATAGGCACGCGTACTGTCGCTCACCTGCGGCATATCATCGAAGCCATTTACGAGAGCGTCGACATACATCATCGAGCCGCCGCAAACCACTGCTACATCTTTCTTCTTCCATATTTCAGCGAGAATACGGAGCGCATCCTCTTCAAAGCGGGAAGCGCTGTAGTAGTCATCAAGCTCAAGCGTCCCTACAAGATGATGAAAAGCACGGCTGCGCTCCTGTTCGGAGGGTGCAGCCGTGCCTATAGGTAGATCTTTATATATCTGACGGGAATCAGCCGAAACTATCTCCGTACCGAAGTGGCATGCAAGGTCTATAGCAAGTGTTGTCTTTCCCGAAGCAGTAGGCCCCGTGACAATCGCCGCAATCTTGCCGGAGAGGTTTTCGGCCATTATGCCCTATCAGCAACCTCGCTCTGCTACGAGCTTAGCTATTTCAACTATCACACCGGTTGCCTTTTCCATAGAAGGAATAGGCACAAACTCATATCGTCCGTGGAAGTTGAGCCCACCGGCAAAGATATTGGGGCAGGGAAGGCCTTTGAAGGAGAGCTGGGCGCCGTC
>CAYYQS010000030.1:0-19273 GCA_964472555.1 uncultured Bacteroides sp. | reverse complement strand
AACGACCCTCTGATTAACAGTCAGATGCTCTAACCGACTGAGCTATTGAAGCTTGCAAGAAGTGTGATGAGTGATAATGATAATGAGCGCTTCAAGATGGACTCGAACCAACGACCCTCTGATTAACAGTCAGATGCTCTAACCGACTGAGCTATTGAAGCGTTAATTGTGCAATTTTCCAGCCCCTCCGGGCTTTTGCGTTGCAAATTTACGACATATTTCTTAGCTGTGCAAATTTTTTGGGAGTTTTTGCAAAAAAATCATAGTCTGTCCCCGAAAATTGCGGTTCCGACGCGAACGAGGGTTGCTCCGTGGGCTATTGCAAGGGGATAGTCGCCGCTCATTCCCATGGAAAGTGTGTCGAAACCTCTGAGGTCGGGGCAGAGGCGGCGTATTTCTTGGGCAAGTGATGCTATTGTGGCGAAATCGGAGTTTATGCGCTCTTCATCGTCGGTATTCGATGCCATGCCCATCAGGCCGCAGAGATGTGTGGCGCGGAGGCGCTCGAAGCGTCGTGCGCGGAAATACTCGATGAGTTCGGCAGGCGAGAAGCCTGTCTTGGTCTCCTCGCGAGCTACATGCACCTGCAGAAGGACTCGAGAAACTATGCCTGCGCGCTCCGATTCGGCGTCGATTGCATCGAGCACACGCTCGGAGTCGACGCTCTCGATGAGCGCTATACGGCGCGTGCCGACGAGCTGACGTACCTTGTTGGTCTGGAGATGACCGATAAAGTGCCAGCGGATGTCGTCGGGGAGTGCGGCGATTTTGGCCGTGAGTTCCTGCACGCGGCTCTCTCCGAAGATGCGTTGGCCTGCAGCGTAGGCTTCGGCGACGGCTTCGGCGGGGTGGAACTTGCTTACAGCAACAAGCTCCACGCCCTCGGGGAGCGTGGAGCGGATGCTGCGTATTGCCTGGGCGATGCTCATTCTACGACTTTCATCTTGTAAACGTCCATGATCGGTGTTTCGTTGATCTGAACTATCTCATAGTCAGCCATGGTGCCTTTCATGCCTTCTTCGAATGTCTCGAGGGCGTGCTTGAAGTTGGCGGCCTGAACAAGAATCTGCGATATCGAGCGCTTTTCGGCGGCGGTCTTTTCATCGATAGTGATGAATGCGACTTTGACAAGGTACCAGCGGTCTCCGGCTTCGTTCCAGAAAATCTCGGCTATTTTTGTGGGTTTTATGGTGGAGACTGTGAATTCGCCCGAGATGAAGGGGCGCTGCTCTTCGGTGATGCGGGCTTCCGCTTCTGTAAAAGAAAGTGCATCTACCAGGTAGGGTTCGCTCACTTTCTTGACGTTGCCCTTTTCCTGCATCTTTTCGTATTTTACCTTACATTCAAACCAATTGGCCATTGTTGTTTCGATTTAATTTACTGAGTATTAGTGTTTCTTACTTTCGGAGAGAGCTTTTTCAAGCACAGGGCGCACCTTGTCGGCATAGTGACGGAATCCGAGGTCGGTGAGGTGTATGCCGTCGACTGTTCCGTCGTCTTCCGCTCCGTCGAGTTCTACCGAGTCGACGTAGTAGAGCCCTTCGGGATTCTCAGCCTTAAGCAACTCGTAATTTTTGCGGTATGCTGCGTTTTTCTGCGGGAGATATGTCCCGAAGTAGCTGTCGTAGCGTGCGTAGGGGTAGATAGGACCCTCGACCATGATGACGGGTACATCTGGCAAAGCCTCGCGGATGAGTTTGACGAAGCCGTAGGTGAGGCTGTCGCACATGTTGAGAGTGCAGTTTGGCACGGGATCGAGCAGTATGGCATCGATATCGGGAATGCTTGCAATGGCGCGTGCCACGCAGGAATCCTGCTTTCCTTCTCCGCTGAATCCGAGGTTGATGACTTCGGCATTGAGTTCGCGCGAGAGAATGTTTGTCGACGCCATTCCGGGTCTTGAAGCGCATCCACCCTGGAGAATGCTTGTGCCGTAGCACACGATGCGCCGCGAACTGTCGATGAGTTCATTTGACCCGGCCTCGATGCGAGCATCGGGTCTCACCTTGATTTCGAGCTTCTCGATGCCGTCGTAGAGGGGAAGATAGACCATGTACTCGGTCATCTTCGTGGTGTCGAGATTGCTCATGTAGACGTCCTCGCAGAGGAAAGTCTCCTTGTCGCGAAGAATGGGGCGGTTGGTGTTTGCGTGGCGCCACACCGAGTCGCCTTCGAATACATATATATCGGTACCCTTGATTCCGGTATCGGCCATGTGGGGCATGTGGGCATTGCGGAGAAGGTTGTAGCGCACTCCTATGGCCGGAGAGTTGGTGGCAAAGCGCACTGCGAAGCCTGCCGACTCTTTCTGTCGCTCCCAGAGATTGGGGCGTACGCTGTCTTCAAGCACTGCCGGAAGACGCCAGTAGGGCTGCTTGGAATCTTCAAAACCTTTGTTGATCACACGCAGCTCGAAAGCATCCACGTATTTCCACTCATCCTGCTTTTCTGTGCTATTGTCGGCGGCGAAGCATGCCAGAGATCCAAAAAGGAGAATCGCTGCGCTTAATGTATTTTTCATAAGGTGTAAGATTTAATGGTCGCTTAATAATTCCTTGGAAAGTTCTTCCAGCCCTTCCGATGCCGTGCGTGCAATGACTGTGACACCGGGCGGCACGGCCGAAGGACGCGGATCGATGTAGTACACCGGGACTCCCGGGCGGACATAGTGCAGGAGGGACGCGGCGGGATACACCGCAAGGCTCGTGCCGATTATCACGAAGATATCGGCCTGTGCGGCTATCTCGGTGGCGGGCTCGAACATCGGCACCGCTTCCTGAAAGAATACGATGTGCGGACGCATGGGGTGCCCTTCGACCACGGTGTCGGGAGAAGTGGTGGAGGTATATGCTTCGAGGGGACGGATGAAGCCGGGGGCGTCGACGGCCCGCATTTTCATCAGTTCGCCGTGGAGGTGCACTATTTTAGTGCTCCCTGCGCGCTCGTGAAGATCGTCGACATTCTGGGTAATCACCACAACGTCGAATTTCTCTTCGAGCTCGCGCAGAATCTCGTGTGCCCTGTTGGGTTTAACGTTGGCAAGGGCGGCACGGCGCTCGTTGTAGAAGCGGTGCACCAGTGCGGGATTGCGCACGAAACCGTCGGCGCTCGCCACATCCATCACCGGGTATTGCTCCCACAGACCACCTGCGTCGCGGAAAGTGGAAATGCCGCTTTCGGCGCTGATTCCGGCTCCGGTCGATACTACCAGAAGAGGTTTCTTACTTGTCATCTGTCGAGAAATATATCTGGTTTGCAGAGCTCTGGCGAGTATCACTCTCCTTGGCCGCGGGGGCTATGGTGTTGGCGGCAGGCGCGGCTGCAGCAGTCACCTTGCGCTTGTCGCGGCGGTAAGCGGGCGAGCTTTCCACCATTTCAATGGCAGCGTCGTCGTCGAGCTCCTCGGGAGTGAGCACGAAGTAGTTCTGCGTCTCTTGACGGCGAGTGAAATCTTCGACCTTCTCCTTTCCGTAAGCCTTGGCTATCCGCTGGTCCATAGGGGAATCGGCGATATTCTCGTCGGTGGCTCTACCACGGATCACATCGCGGCGCTGACCTCCGGTCTCAACCGAAACGTCGAATCCCGAGGCAAGAATCGTGAATTTGATCTTGTTGCCAAGAGTATCGTCGTAGCCCCAGCCGAACTTGATGTGTACCTTCTTGTTGATTTCCTCGACAAGGTGGTTGGCTTCCTGAGCTTCCTGCACTGTCAGCGGCGGATTGAGGTCGTGGGAGATGTAGAATGCGAACAGCAGCTCTTTGGCCGACATGATGTCGGTGTCGCAGAGAAGAGGCGAGTGGAGGGCATTCTTGATTGCCATTGACATGCGCTGACCCTTCTCTCCTTCGCCGTAGCCTACGGATATGAGAGCTGTGCGGCCGTCGCGCAGACAGGTGTCGACATCGCGCATATCGATGTTGATATTCGCAAGCGTGGTGACCATATCGGAGATGGTGCGGGCGGCAGTGGTGAGGATATCATCGGCTTTTGAGAAGGCCTGGCTCCATTCGTAGTCGGGGTAAATGGTGCCGAGGCGGTCGTTGTTGATCACCAACATGGCGTCGACATTCTCCTGGAGGCGTGCCGCTCCGTCGATAGCGCTGGATATACGCTCCATTCCTTCGAAAAAGAAGGGTATTGTGACGATTCCGACCGTGAGAATTCCTTTCTTCTTGGCCACACCGGCTACTACGGGGGCACCTCCGGTACCCGTTCCTCCGCCCATACCGGCGGTGACGAACACCATCTTCACGTTGGGTGTGAGCAGCTTTTCTATCTCCGGAATGCTTTCTTTGGCGGCCGCCTCGCCAACTTCGGCTTTACCTCCGGCACCGAGACCACCGCAAAGCTTCGGGCCGAGGAGCACCTTGGTGGCCACGGGGAGGGGGCGAAGCGCCTGAAGGTCGGTGTTAAGAACAACGAAGTCGACGCCTTTGACATCCTGCGAGTGCATGTAGGCAACGGCGTTGCACCCACCGCCTCCGACACCCATGGCTATGATGTTGGCAGCGTCGGGCACGGTGGTTTCTCCGGCATTGTAAAAGCGGTTTATAAGATTTTGATCTTCAGCTTCCATATAGTTTGTGGTCATTCCGGGGTTTATTCGTCGTCAAACTCGTTGCCGTTGAAGATAGTTATCATACGGTCGCGGAGATTGGTGATTTTCGATGTTATTTTCTTGTAGTTGTCGGGATCGTCGCGGCGGTCGTCTTCGGGCTCATCATCCTCTTCCTCGTCTTCGTAAACGTCGTAGTCGTCTTCCTCTTCTTCGTCGGGTTCGGGTTCTTCCTTGTCCTTGCGCTTACGCTTTATGAATCCGAAGAGGCCGCCTCGCTTTCCGGGTTTTTCTTCGCGGATTTCTTCCTGCTCGTCGTCGTCATCGTCGTCGAGCAGGGAGTCGTCGTTTTCATCGGGCAGTTTCCGTGCGGTTGAAGCGGCTTTTCCGGAAGTTTTCACTTCGCGCTTGGGTGTCTCGGGCTTCTCCACTACCACCGGTTCGTCATCGTCCTCTTCGGCTACTGTCGCTACAGTGGCGGCTGTTGCTGAAGGATAGTTGATGAAAGTACGTGCCGAGGTGCGGGCAGCGTAGAGTAGAGATACGATATCGATGTTTTCGGGCCGGTTGCCTCCTGCAACCCGGAAGATTATGTGCTGTGGCATGTGCGCCGTTTCGACCGGCAGCTTGCACTGAGCGGCGAGCTGGGTGGCGAATTCGGGCAGTTTGGCGCCGCCTCCCACGAGAATAATCTTGGAAAGCTGGGCTGTGGTGAAGCCCGAGCGGCCAATCTGATTGATGATGTTGGCGGCAATCTCTCCGGCACGCGCACGGACGTAAGAGCTAACTTCTTCGGCATCGGGGTCGCCGGGTCGGGCAGCTGTAGTGTCGGCGGCGTTGAGCGTAATCTTGTATTCCTCGGCTTCGGCCTCGGTGACTCCGAGCCCGCTCATAAGGTCGAGGGTGATCAGGCGCGATCCCATGGGAATGGTGGAGAGGAAGGCCAGGGTTCCGTCTTTGTAGACCGACACCGTTGTGGTCTCAGCGCCGATATCTACCAGCGCGCAGCCGAGCTCCTGGTCGGCGTTGGTCAGCACGAGTTCGGCCACGGCAAGAGGTCGCACGATGTAGTAAACGGAGTCGCCCCCTACGGTATCTAATTTCAGGCGGTCGAGATTCTGGCGAGTCTCCTTTCCGCAGGTGATCATCATAAATTCGCCGCGGAGAGTCTCGCCGAAAGTACCCACGGCCTTGGCCTTGCGCACGAGGGCGTTGTTTACAAAGAAATTACGTGGTACCATGGCCTCGATATTCTTGTCGCCCATGAAGTCGCGCGAAGCTTCGTAGATGAGTCGCTGCACGTGGTTTTCGGTGATTTCGCACTCGTTGGGAAACTGGAGTGCAGCCTTTGTGGGCGAGGCCGATAGAGAGCGTCCGCCGATGCTTATGGCGAGCGACGATATTCGTCCGGGAGCGACGGCGGGTGAAGCCTCGAGGCGGCGTACGATTTCGTTTACGGCCCCCGACACTTCGCGGATATTCTGGATGCGTCCGTAGCGCACATTATTGGTTGCCGCGATCTCTTCCACAGCAAGCACCGTGAGTTTGCCGTCGGCATCAATTCTGCCCACGGCACCCTTAATCTTGGAGGATGCGATTTCGATAGCGGCTATATTCTTTGATTCCATAGAGAGGGATATGTTTTTTAGAGGGTATCAGGCATTTTCTTCTTCGGTAGACTTCGACACAGTGGCGTTGTCGTTGATATCGAGTTCGCCGGTCTGCTCTTCTTCGGTGGGTAGAGCGATCTCCCTGACGATTTTTTCGCGCCTGGACGCCACGACCTGTCCACGCCACTTGACGGCTATGGTGTCGTAGGTGTTCCAGCCTTTGGCGGGGAGCACGGAGCGGTAGAACGAGCGGAGGTTGGCGAATTTCTCTTCAACCCTCGAAGTGTCGCCGAAGTTCACCACGTGGCCTACGATGTTGGGGATGAGAATGATATTCCCGTCCTTTTCCTGAGTCACCGTCGCTACCATTGCGCTAACGGCAAGATGCGAGGAGATATAGTCGAGAAGCGGCAGAAGGCGACTTGCCGGGTGGATGCTGTCGAAACTTCCCACGAGCACCGGCACATCGATGTGATAGCGCAGTTCGGCCGAAATGCGTTTTCCGGAGGCATTGATGTAGTACGACGGTTTTCCTGCGTCGAATACGCGGGCAACCGGTACCATGGGGGTGACGTCGACCTTCAGACAGCCGTCGGAGAGGAGGGTCACGTTGGCATCCTGGAGTTTATCGGAAGCGCGCAGGCGCTCTTCAAGCGTGCGGAGGTCGAAGTCCTTGCGGAGGCAGCGGGTGAGTGTGTCGGGATTGATGCCGCTTTCGGCTATCACGTCCGCCACATTCACGAAGCGGGAATTCGGATCGGAGAGCTGCACTTTCATACCCGTGAGCGTGTCTTCAGCGGCCATGCGCGCCGTCACAGTCAGGGCGAAGCCGAACCAGGCCACCATGACTACACAGAGCACGCACATTATTACTGATTTCTTACTCATCTGCAATGATTGGTTTTACCGGACGGAGCTCGACGAGACCTCTGCTGCAAGACGCGGCACGCTAAGGCTCATGTCTCCGGCTCCCGCTGTCAAAAGGATTTCAAAGTTACGATTTTTCAGCGTTTCGACAAAATCTTCTTTCGCAATCATCGTTTTATTTGGATTTTTTATGCGATCGAAGATTGTTCGGGAGCTGATTCCGGGTATAGGTTCCTCCCGGGCAGGGTAGAGGTCGGTGAGGATTACCTCGTCGGCCAAATCAAGAGCTGCCGCGAACTCATCGGCGAAATCGCGCGTGCGGCTGTAGAGGTGGGGCTGGAAAGCCACGGTGAGGCGACGCCCGGGATAGAGCGCCCGCACCGATTCTATGCTGCGGCGGAGCTCGTCGGGGTGGTGGGCGTAGTCGTCGATTATAGCACGGCCTTCGGGTCCTTTTTCCTTGAGGTGGAATTCGAAGCGGCGTTCCACTCCCGGGTAGGATGCCATCGTCTCGCGGGCAAGTTCGGGGGTGAGCGTGCCGGTGAGCCATACCGCAGCGAGAGCGGCCACGGCATTGTCGACGTTTACGTCGACGGGCACTCCGAGCTCGATATTGTCGATGCGGCCTCCGGGATAAACGAAGTCGAAGAACATCGAGCCGTCGGCCGTCCGGACGTTTTCGGCATGGAAGTCGCCGTCGGAGCGGCCGAAGTAGTAGACTTTCACTCCTTCGGCGGGGCGTGGCTTCAGTTTCAGGCCTGTGCGGAGCAGAAGGTAGCCGTTGGGGCGGATGAGTTCCGTGAAATGGGCGAAGCTCTCCAGATATGCCTCTTCGGTGCCGTAGATGTCGAGGTGGTCGGGATCGGTGGCGTTGACTACAGCGATGTAGGGTGTGAGCTGGTGAAACGAACGGTCGTATTCGTCGGCCTCAAGCACACTCCATTCCGAGCCGGGGCTGAGCATGAGGTTGCTGTCGTAGCCCTTTAGGATGCCACCGAGGAATGCGTTGCATCCTGCAGGCCCGCTGTGCATGACATGAGCTGCCATTGACGAAGTGGTGGTCTTGCCGTGGGTGCCGGAGAAGCAGAGGCTCTTTGAGTCGCGTGTGATCTGCCCTAATACGTAGGCACGTTTGCGCACCTCGAATCCGTTGTCGCGGAAATATGTAAGTGGAATGTTTGCCGAAGGGACGGCTGGGGTGTACACCACGAGGGTCTCAGCGGGATTGCGGAAATCTTCGGGAACAGCCTCCATAGAGTCGGCGAAACTGATAGCGGCGCCTTCGGCCGTGAGTTCGTCGGTGAGGTGAGAGGGGGTGCGGTCATAACCGGCTACGGCGATGCCGCGCGAGAGGTAATAGCGGGCAAGGGCGGCCATGCCTATGCCGCCGATGCCTACGAAGTATACTTTCTGGAATTTTGCTTTATCCATTGTGTGTCGTTAATAATCTTTCAGGCTTTTGCTTGGCTTGCATTCACTGCCTTGGCTATCTGTCGCACTATGGCGGCGTCGCTGTCGCGCAGGGCGAGCCCGGAGATGTTTTCGCTCAGCAGGCGCAGAGTCTCTTTGTTGGCGATTATGGTGCAGATATCGTCCCAGAGCTGTTTGCCCGCATCGGCGTCGAGCACCATGTCGGCTGCTCCACGAGTTGCGAGGGCTTCGGCGTTGTGGCGCTGGTGGTCTTCCGCTACGTTGGGCGAGGGGACGAGTACTGCGGGTTTGCCTAAAAGTTCAAGTTCACTGATTGTACCGGCTCCGGCACGTGCCACAACGAGATCGGCAGCGCAGTAAGCCGTTGCCATGTCGGAGATGAATTCGGTGAGAATCACATTCTCGGGGAGGATGTCACTGACGGCTTCCAGACAACGCTTATGGTCGGCCGACCCGCACTGCCACAGAATGTCGAACTCCTCGCATGCTGCCGCTCCGCTTTTGATAGCTTCGATCATGGCTTCGTTGAGCGAGCGAGCTCCGAGACTGCCACCCACCACGAGCACCATGGGGCGCTTGCCGCTGAAGCCGAGTTTCTTTTTGGCCTCTTCGGGAGTGCAGCCGGGATCGAGCAGGGCCTTGCGAACGGGATTTCCGGTCATGACTATCTTGTCGGCCGGGAAGAAGCGCTCCATGCCCGGATAGGCCACGCATATGCTTGCTGCGTGGGGAGCAAGAAGCTTGTTGGTGACACCGGCGTAGGAATTCTGCTCCTGAAGCAGAGTGGGAACTCCCGCTTTCTGGGCAGCCTTGAGAGTAGGACCGGAAGCGTAGCCTCCCACGCCTACGGCGATGTCGGGCTTGAAGTCGCGCACTATCCTCCGCGCCATGCGCACACTCTTGAAGAGCTTGATCAGCACGCCGAAGTTGCGCCACAGTCGGTGACGGTCAAATCCCGCTACCGGGAGACCTATGATATCATATCCCGCTTCGGGCACACGGCGCATCTCCATGCGGTTTTCAGCGCCTACGAAGAGTATTTCGGTGCCGGGATATGTGCGCTTGAGGGCGTCGGCTATCGAGAGCGCCGGGAAGATATGGCCTCCGGTGCCACCTCCGCTGATTATCACGCGCAGAGGCCGGTCGAGATCGAGAGGAATTATGGAGTTGTTTTCACTCATGTCTGTTTCTTTTTTATGCTTCAACAACTTCGGCTATCGAGGGGTTTAAGCTTCGTGTCTGTTCAGGCAGGCTGTTCTGCTCGCGTTTCTGCTCGGCAGGTGTGTCGGTAACGCGCACGGCGTGCCGAGCCACACTGAGCATCACTCCGAAAGCGAGCGACGTGGCTATAACCGAGATACCTCCTTTAGATATCAGCGGCAATGGCTGGCCCGACACGGGGAACACGCCCGATACGATAGCCATGTGGTAGAGTGCCTGGAAGACGATGACGAATGCACACCCCATGACAAGAATTCCGGGCATCGTCTGCCGGAAGCGCATGGTGAGTTTGGCGCTACGCCCGAGTATCCACATGTACACCACCAAGATTCCAAGCCCCACGAAGAGGCCGAGTTCCTCGATGATGATAGCGAAGATGTAGTCGGAGAAAGCCAGAGGCAGACGCGCATTCTCGCGTGAACGGCCTACTCCTACACCGAAAAGCCCTCCGTGTGCCTGAGCGATGTAGCTCAGCTGCTCCTGCTGGTGCTCTGTGGAAAATTTGTCGAGGTGTTTGTCGCCGCGGAAATGCTGCTTCACGCGTTCGCGCCACACATTGCCGCGGCCGTCGGCACGGGCGGCCTCGCCTTCTTTGTTGAGATGGATCACGCGCTCCTGCTGTGGCGTGAGCTTCACGTCTTGTTTGATCTGGGTCTTCAGACCGATAGCAATGCCTCCGCACAGCGCGCCGATAAGCACCGCGGTACCGAATTTCTTGAGGCTCATGCCGCCTATAAGCATCATCGAGTAGCAAATGCATACCACTACGATAGTGTTCGAGAGGCCCTGAGAGAAGAGCAGGAGCGCACAGATGCCCATGAATCCCATGCACATCCAGAGACCCTTGTCGGTCACGTCGCGCCGCCCCTTCACCTGATTGCGTGTGAGAATCCACGCCATGCCGAGTGCTGCGCCGAGTTTCATGAACTCTGCCGGGAGTACCGGTATGCCCATGATTCGGATTGCACGCATGGCGCCGTTGACTTCCGTACCCACTACGCGCACAGCAAACATCAGGCCGATGCAGAAAATAACGAATACCGGTATCATGCGGTAGATGTGGCGGTAGTGGATGTGCTGGAGTACGAGCATCAGCACCAGACCGGCGGCAATAAAGCCACCGTGGCGGATGACGGGGGTGAATATCGAGCCGTCGGAGACTTCCTGGATAGAGGCCGAGAAGAGTTCGATTACGGCCACGATGACGAGCAGGATATATGTACCCCACAGGTGGTGGTCTGTGCGTTTCTTACGCACGGGAGCGGCAGAGAGAGTTGCGTCCATAGAAGAGATCAGTGGTTGGTATTGTTGTTGTCTTTAGATGCTTTGATAGCGAGTACGGCATCCTTGAAGCGACGTCCGCGGTCTTCGTAGCTCTTGAAGAGGTCGAAGCTCGCGCAGCACGGCGAGAGGAGCACGGTATCGCCTGCGATAGAGAATCGGCGGCACGATTCTACAGCTTCGTCGAGGCTGTGGCAGTCGGCCATAAGCGGAACGTGAGGGCCGAAGAATTCCATTATCTTCGCGTTGTCCTTACCCATTGCCACGATAGCTTTCACCTTCTCTCTTACCAGAGGCAGAATCTCGGTGTAGTCGTTGCCCTTGTCTTTGCCTCCAAGAATGAGCACCACCGGAGTTGTCATGGCTTCGAGGGCATAGTAGCAGGAATTGACGTTTGTGGCTTTCGAATCGTTTATCCAGCGTACGCCGTCGATATCGGCCGTGAATTCGAGGCGGTGCTCCACGCCGCAGAAGTCGGAGAGCGCCGCGCGTATATCCTCTTTGCTCACCTCGCAAAGGCATGCCGAAAGACCGGCTGCCATGGAGTTGAACACGTTGTGGAGCCCGTTGAGTGCGAGGTCGGCACGTGGCATCGACATCGAGGTGCCGGGAGTGTTGAATATGAGCCGGTTCTCGGCATCGATATAGGCAGCCGAGCCTTCCTCGAAATACTCCGAGAAGGGCAGCATGCGTGCCGGGGTGCACACCTTGGCAAGCTGTGCGGAGATCACGGGGTCGTCTTTCCAGAAAATAAACGAGTCGCCTTCTTCCATATTCTGGAGAATGCGGAATTTGGCGCGCACGTAGTTCTCCATTTTATGGTCGTAGCGGTCGAGGTGGTCGGGGGTGATGTTGAGCAGCACGGCAATATCTGCCTTGAAATCGTACATGTTGTCGAGCTGGAAGCTGCTGAGTTCAACCACGTAGACGGCATGGGGCTCTCTGGCAACCTGCCATGCAAGGCTCATGCCTATGTTTCCTGCCAGGGATGCATCGATGCCTCCGCGGCGCAGTATGTGGTGTATAAGCATAGTGGTGGTAGTCTTACCGTTAGAACCGGTGATGCACACCATTTTAGCATCGGTATACCGCCCCGCAAACTCTATCTCGCTGATAACGGGGATATTTTTCGACCGAACGGCCAATACCACGGGGGCATCCAGAGGAATTCCCGGGCTCTTCACCACTTCATCGGCGTTGAGGATGAGTTCCATAGTGTGTCCCCCTTCCTCAAACGCTATACCTTCCGCCACGAGGCGGTCGCGGTATTTCGGAGCAATAGTGCCCGAATCGCTGAGAAACACGTCAAAGCCCTTGTCCTTGGCCAGCACGGCGGCTCCGAAGCCACTCTCTCCAGCGCCAAGCACCACAAGACGCCGTTTGCTGTTTTCTTTCATATCTTGATCGGTTACTTTTGTCATCTTATTTTCAGAGTCACGAATGTGACGGCGGCAAGAATGATGCCAATAATCCAGAAGCGCGTCACTATCTTCTGCTCGGCGATAGCGCGCATCGGGCGTTGGATAAGAGCGTCGACCAGTCCTGCATCTTTCTGGTAATGGTGGTGGAGAGGAGTCATCTTGAATATTCGCTTACCCCCGGTACGCTTGAAATATGCCACCTGTACTATCACCGAGAGGTCTTCGATGTAGAACAATGCGCAGAGGATAGGCAGAAGCAGTTCCTTACGGATAAGTATGGCGAAAACAGCTATCACACCACCGAGCATCAGGCTGCCGGTGTCGCCCATGAATACCTGTGCCGGAGATGCATTGTACCACAGGAATCCCACGAGAGCTCCTACGAAGGCCGCCATATACACCACCAACTCCTCACTGCCCGGCACATACATTATATTAAGGTAGGAAGAGTAGATGATGTTGCCTCCGAGATAAGCCATTACGGCGAGAGCCGTGCCTGCTATCGCCGATAGTCCGGCCGTCATACCGTCCAGCCCGTCGTTGAGATTGGCGCCGTTGCTCGTAGCCGATACAAGGAAGATCGTTATCAGGAAGAATACTATCCAGCCGCCGGTCTCGGCATGGTCGCCGAGCCAGCCTGTGATCCACGAGTAGTTGAAGTTGTTGTCCTTGACGAAGGGTATGGTGGTCTGGGGCGATTTTACCGGAGCGTCCTCATATATCACCTCCTCCACACGGTTTGTCTCGCTGCTTATCACCTCATTGTTCTCCACAATGGTCATGGCGGGGCTGAGATACATCGTAGCGGCTACAACAAGGGCTATGCCCACCTGGCCGATAATCTTGTACTTGCCCTTCATTCCCTCCTTGTTATGCTTGCTCAGCTTGAGATAATCGTCGAGAAAACCTATCGTGCCGAGCCAGAGAGTGCTTCCGAGCATAAGTATCATATAGATATTGCCGAGATTGCCCACCAGAAGACACGGCGCTATGATAGCGGCCATGATAATCAGACCGCCCATGGTGGGTGTACCCTTCTTCTTGATCTGCCCCTCAAGGTCGAGGTCGCGTATTATTTCGCCTATCTGCATCTTCTGCAGACGTCCGATTATGCTGCGTCCTACGAAGATTGCCACAAGAAGGGCTATGACGAAGGCCGCTCCCGAGCGGAAAGTGATGTATGTCATCAGACGGGCACCGGGGAAATCACCGTCCTGAAAAAGGTTGAAAAGGTAGTATAGCATCTGTGTCTTACTGTAGTTCTGTATAAAGATTAAATCCCGGCTTCCTCGAAAGCCTTGCGCACTTCTTCGCGGTCGTCGAAGTGAAATTCGGTAGTGCCGATCACCTGCGTGGTCTCGTGTCCTTTACCGGCAATCAGAATGATGTCGCCAGGAGATGCCAGCGCCACTGCACGGCGGATAGCCTCCGCGCGGTCGGTGATGTGTTCCACCCGGTCGGCATAAGCCGGATTCACACCCGCTATCATCTCGTCGATAATTACCTCGGGATCTTCGCTGCGGGGATTGTCGCTGGTGAGGATAAGCACCGAGCTGCGTTCGGCAGCGGCCTCGGCCATAAGAGGCCGTTTCCCGCGGTCGCGCTCGCCTCCGGCACCGCACACCGTGATCACCCTCGAGTCGCCCGACACCTCCGAAATAGTATCGAGCACGTTGATGAGCGCATCGGGAGTATGGGCATAGTCGACGATAGCCGTTATACCGTTGCCCGACCGGATCGGCTCGAAGCGTCCGGCAACAGGCACAAGGCTGCTCATGAGCCTGAGCACCTCCTCGCGTGGTACCCCCATGAGTAGGGCAGCGCCGTAGACCGCCGCAAGATTGGAGGCATTGAATGCGCCAGCAAACATAGTTTCCACTTCCTTGCCGTCGAACTCGAGGAGCATTCCGTCGATACGGTCGTGGATAAGACGCACACGGAAGTCGGCGAGGTCGCGGAGGCTGTAGGTGGCACGGCGTGCCGCAGTATTCTGGAGCATGACGGCACCGTTGCGGTCGTCGGCATTTACGAGAGCGAAAGCGTCGGCTGGGAGGGCGTCGAAAAACGATTTCTTAGCCTTCAGGTAAGCGTCGAAAGTCTTATGATAATCGAGGTGGTCGCGAGTGAGATTGGTGAAGATACCCCCGGCGAAGGTAAGACCTGCAATGCGCTTCTGGTCGGCAGCATGACTGCTCACCTCCATTGCGGCGAACGTGCATCCGGCATCTACCATGCGGCGGAGCAGCTTGTTAAGAAGCACCGGATCGGGCGTGGTGTGATCGGCGGGGATGCACTCCGAATCAATGCAGTTGCACACGGTGGAGAGTAGTCCGGCCTTTAGTCCACGCTTACGTGCCATTTCATAAAGCAGCGTGGCGATAGTGGTCTTGCCGTTAGTGCCGGTGACGCCCACGAGGTCGAGTTCTTCCGACGGGTCGCCGTAGAATCGCGATGCCAGCAGTCCGAGAGCTTCACGTGTATCTGCCACGCGGTAGGCAGTCACTCCTTCGGGAAGATTTTCGGGGATCTCCTCGCATACTATCACGGACGCCCCCGCATCGATAGCCTTTCCTATGAACTTGTGCCCGTCGACGGCCACGCCACGAACGGCCACAAACATGCTTCCCGGACGGACTTCGCGTGAATCGGCGGTGACCAGCGTGATCTCGGCCGAGAGATCGGGTTTTCCTGCCGTTTCGAGCGGCTTAATGGCGTCGGCAAGTGCGTCGAGAAGGCACTCGCGCTTATCGTAATCGTAATTCTGTGTCATCAGTCGTGTCGTAGTGATAGATTAATTTTTGTACCCGGCACAGCCTCGGTGCCCGCTTCGGGAGTCTGGGCGTAGACATATCCCACACCGTTGAAATCCACCGAGTATCCGGCTCCTTCGAGAGTGGCGAGAGCCTCGCGCAGACTCACCCCCTTTACGTCAGGCACAGAACCGTAGCCTTTGTGAGCTGAGGGTTTGCGTATGGCATGAGTCACGCCGAGGCCAAGGTCGGAGTGCAGAGTGGCGTTGCGCTCGTTGTTGAAAGATGAGTATATGGTCGGCGTAGGATCGCCTTCGCGCGAAGCCTCGGAAAAATACGGGTCGTCGGTGAGCATACCGCGGGCATAAAGTTTGAGAGCCACATTCTTGAGCACTGTGCCCGAGCTTACAGCCGGTCCGCGGTAGGGTACCTTCGGGTCGCTGATAAGCACGATGCAAGTGTATTTCGGATTCTCATAGGGGAAGAAGCCGCAGAAAGTCACACGATAGTGGCCCTCGAGATATCCACCTTTGAAGGGTGGCAGATCAAGTTTGTTGCCGTTCTTATCGAAGCGGGGGCGTCGGTCTTCAAGCGCGATCTTGCACGTACCGGTCTTCCCGGCGATTTCCACAACATCGTTCTTCAGCACCTTTGCGGTACCTCCCTGCTCCCACACCACGCCACGCATCATCTTGCGGAGTATAGCGGCATTCTCCGGCGTCATCATCTGCTCGCGCACGTAGCTCACGGGGATTATGGAATCTACGCCGTCGGGAGTACGCAGACCTTTCACGAGGCGCGGACGTACGAACTTGCCGTCGTTGGCCACGGCGTTATAGAAGGCGCAGGTGTAGAGCGGCGGAATCATTGTACAGTAGCCGAATACCATACGCGAGAGGTCGAGCTTTCCTCCCACATTATTCTTCACTTTCGGGAAGTAGGGTATACGCTCGCGGGCTATGCCGGTATTGAAGCGGTCGAAGAATCCCAGTTCCGCCAGGTCGCTCCGGAAGCGGTTGGGATCACTTTCGTAGTGAGGCATCGTCATCTTCACCATGCCGATATTCGACGAATACTCTATGAAGCGACTGATAGGAAGCGAACCCGGAGAGTGAGTGTCGGAGATGCTGCGCTTGCCCAGATAGGGAAAACTGCGGCCTATTGAATATTCGCGCGTAACAGGTTTGCCGAAGCCTTTCTCAAGAGCAACGGCCATGGTCATCACCTTCATTACCGACCCCGGCTCGTAAGCTTCCACAGCCCGGTTGAGAGCCTCGATATACCGTGGCTTGCGAGAAGTGGAATCGCGCTCGAGATTTGATATCGCCTTGATATCGCCGGTGGCCACTTCCATGATTATCGCCGTGCCCCAGTCGGCATGCGATGCAATGAGCATCTCGCCGAGTTCGGCCTCGAGAATATCCTGAATCGTGATGTCGATAGTAGTGGTCACGTCATAGCCGTTTATGGCGGGAGTCTCTGTGGCAAGACGCGTTCCGCGTGTCGACACCACCTTGCGGCTCACGCCGGGCACACCGTAGAGCAGAGTGTCGAGCGCACGCTCAAGGCCGCTGCGCCCGTGTATCTCCGGGTCTTCCGCCGTCTGGCCTACGCGACCGATGCTCAGGCGCGCCATTCGTCCGAAAGGATATGAGCGCTTCATCACGCGGTCGGCTTTCAGACCGGTGCAGTTGCTTGTGCTGAAAGCGCGGAAGAAAGGGAAATCCTTCTTGATCTTGCGCAGCATATCGTCGGGCACACCTTTGGCTATCACAAAATTGCGTGTACGTTTCGACTTCGGTAGCTCGACGGCGTCGCGAAGTTTCTCTTCCCATTTAACTCTGCTGAAGCGTGGAAAGTAACGGGCCAGCGAGTCGGAAAGCTGAGGTATTGAATCCACAAACTCAGCAATCTTGAAGCGCGACGCCCTGAAGTCGATGTAGATGTCGACATAGTAGAGATTTGTGGCGAGTATAGAACCGTCGGACGCCAGAATCTCGCCGCGCTCGGGATAGGTGATTGCCGAGTCGGCCAGTGTCGAGGCCGCCATGCGGTTCCAGTCGGAAGCATGTATCACGGTGGTGCGCACCAGCATCACGGCAATGGCGAAAGCCAGAACCGCAGTGATGAGAAAAATGATGCCGAAGCGACCCACGAGGAAGGCGTGGTTCGGACTGATTCGTTCGTCAGGGCGTTTTGAGGAGCTCATGAGAGGATTTTTGAGGTGAGAATATGTTTATGCTTATTTTGCCACAACAATCTGAGGACGGCGGTCGGGAATGGTGAGACCGAGGTGGAGGGAATCAACGAGGTGTATCATCGCCGATTCTCGCGTGAGTGTCATATAGAGCGAGCGCTCCTTCTGCTTCTCGGTGCTCATCACGTTGATCTGGTGTGTGAGACGGTCCACGGTATTCTGACTTGTAGCGCACTCGAAGCGCAGGGCGATCATGGCAATGCATCCCATTACCACAAACGAAGTGGCGAAGAAGTGCTCCATGAAGAATTTACTCGACACGGCGTCGCCCTGAATCACGGCCCGTATGCTGCCGCCGACTTTAGACAATATTTTTTTTACCATATAGGGGAGAGGAGGGTTTCAGATTTTTACCGCCGTGCGGAGTTTGGCGCTACGGCTGCGTGGATTTGCTTCAGTCTCTTCCTCGTCGGGGACGATCGGTTTGGAACCCAACGGCTTCAGCGGAGCATCCGTGCGCCCGAAGATATCCTTCTCGGCCTCGCCGTCGATACGGCCGCTGCGCATGAAGTTCTTCACCATGCGGTCTTCCAGCGAGTGATACGTTATCACGGCGAGCCTCCCGCCGGGTTTCAGCACCCTCACGGCCTGTGTCAGAAAAGCCTCCAGAGCCTCCATTTCGCCGTTGACCACTATTCGCAACGCCTGGAAAATCTGGGCGAGCTCCTTTTTCTGTTTCGCCGGACTCACGAAGCGCGACACCACCTCCACGAGTCGTCCGGTAGTGTCGATAGGATTCCTGGCGCGCTCAGCCACGATCGCCTGTGCGAGCTTGCGCGCCTGCTTGAATTCTCCGTAGATCTTGAAAATGCGTGTAAGCTCGTCGACGTCGGCTTCAGCCACGATGTCGGCTGCCGACCGCGATGCCGATGCATTCATGCGCATATCCAGAGGGCCGTCGGCGCGGAAAGAGAACCCACGCGAGGCATCGTCGAAGTGGTGCGACGACACTCCGAGATCGGCAAGAATGCCGTCGACCTTTCCGGTAATGCCGAAATAGTCGGTATAATTCTCGAGATAGCGGAAGTTGCCATGAACCGGTGTAAACGAAGCAGTTGCCTCGGCGCGGGCTATGGCATCGCTGTCCTGATCGAGGGAGTAAAGATGTCCGTCGGCACCAGCTATCTCAGCTATGGCGCGGCTGTGACCGCCGCCGCCCAGAGTGGCGTCGATATAAATTCCTCCGGGGTGTACGTCGAGGGCCGCGATGCTTTGCGGCAGTAATGCGGGCGTGTGATAAAATTCCTGGTTCATAGCGCTTTATCGAAAGCCGGAAGCTGTAGGAAGCCAAAAGGCCTTTCGGAGGCTCAAAATTAATACATTTCCAGCGGAATTTACATATCGAAACACGAAAACTTTTCCATTTGGCGGAAAAAGTTATCAACATTATTATATAGAACGCGCAGAAAAAGCCTGAGCTGAATTTACAATTGCAAATTCCACACCCCCCACTCCTGAAGCTTGAAGAGCCATTCAAAAACTTTTTTTTGCGATTTCGGCCGATAAGCAGTAAATTTGTGCCTTATTGCTATTCTAAATCCTCATGCGCTATGGAAAATGATGCCCTTGCCACTGCCGAACGCGATGAACAGATGATTCAGGAGGCCTATCAGGATCTCCTCGACGGTTATCTCCGCAGCAACCACCGGAAAAAGGTGGAGATTATCGAACGCGCTTTCCAATTTGCAAAGAAGGCTCATGCAGGGGTGCGCCGCCGCTCCGGAGAGCCCTACATCATGCATCCCATAGCCGTAGCCAAGATCGCAAGCCAGGAGATAGGCTTGGGGTCCACATCGATATGCGCGGCACTCCTCCACGACGTGGTTGAAGACACCGACTATACGGTAGAGGATATCGAGCAGCACTTCGGACCGAAGAT
>CAYYQS010000029.1:18421-19346 GCA_964472555.1 uncultured Bacteroides sp. | reverse complement strand
ATTTACACACCACTCTCTCCCGAAGATATTCTCGTATTATGAAAGTGCTTGTAACAGGTGCAAAAGGATTTGTAGGTAAAAACCTTTGTGCACAGCTGAATAATATAAAGGAAGGGAAGGCCCGCAACTATCCCGTAAAGATCGAAGAAGTATTTGAATACGACATCGACTCTTCTCCTGAAGATCTCGACCGCTATTGCCGCGAGGCCGACTTCGTTTTCAATCTCGCAGGCGTCAATCGCCCGGAAAATCCCGAAGACTTCCATAAAGGAAACTACGGCTTTGCTTCCACACTCCTTGACACTCTGAAAAAACACGGCAACAAATGCCCTGTGATGCTTTCAAGTTCAATTCAGGCTACTTTGATAGGCCGGTATGCCGGGCATCCCTACGGCGAGAGCAAGAAAGCGGGCGAAGAACTCTTCTTCGACTACGCAAAAGAGACCGGAGCTAAAGTTCTCGTGTATCGTTTCCCGAATCTTTTCGGAAAATGGTGTCGACCGAACTATAATTCCGCCGTAGCTACATTCTGCAATAATATAGCAAACGATCTGCCTATTCAGGTCAATGATCCCGCCGTAGAGCTCGAACTCCTCTACATCGACGATCTCGTGGAGGAGATGATTCTCGCCCTCCAGGGTAAGGAGCACCACTGCGAGTTTGACGGCGTCGACACCGTGCTGAAAGAAGACGGCCGATATTGTGCCGTACCTACTACCTTCCACGTCACCCTCGGAGAAATCGTAGATCAGCTCAATCAGTTCGCAACCATGCCTTCGACCCTGATGATCCCGGAAATTCCTTCCGACGGCTTCGCCAAAAGACTGTTCTCGACCTATCTTTCGTATCTCCCGAAGGAGAAGGCCGTTTTCGATCTTAAGATGAATTGCGACGACCGTGGTAGCTTCACCGAACTCGTCCATAC
>CAYYQS010000029.1:0-18411 GCA_964472555.1 uncultured Bacteroides sp. | reverse complement strand
GCGGACAGGTGAGCATCAACATATCCAGGCCGGGAATCACCAAAGGGCAGCATTGGCACAACACCAAGTGGGAGCAATTTATCGTAGTGAAAGGCCACGGACTCATTCAGATGCGAAAGGAAGGCTCTGATGAGATTCTCGAATACGAAGTGAGCGGTGACAAGATTCAATCGGTAATCATGCTTCCGGGATACACCCACAATATCATCAACCTCTCTGACACCGAAGATCTCGTCACAGTGATGTACTGCAACGAAATATTCGATCCCTCTCACCCCGATACATTCTTCGATCCGGTAAAATAATACTACTCAATGGAAAAAGTTGGCTTTAAAAACAACGGTCGCCTAAAGCTCCTTATCATCGTAGGAACACGCCCCGAAATCATACGTCTCGCAGCCGTCATAAAC
This sequence comes from uncultured Bacteroides sp., assembly GCA_964472555.1. Lineage (GTDB taxonomy): Bacteria > Bacteroidota > Bacteroidia > Bacteroidales > Muribaculaceae > CAG-873. The sequence goes on along the minus strand of CAYYQS010000029.1, from coordinate 18,001 downwards.
CGGTGCCGCGAATATTTCGATGTAATACTGGCGCATACCGGTCAGAATTACGACTACAATCTCAATGGTATATTCTTCAAGGATCTCAAGCTTGCCGACCCGGAAGTATATCTGGATGCCGTAGGTAAAGATCTCGGCGAGACAATGGGAAACATCATCGCCTCATCTTACCAACTTATGGTCGAGACTCAGCCCGATGCAGTTTTAGTGCTCGGCGACACCAACTCCTGTCTCAGCGTCATAGGCGCAAAGCGTCTCCACATTCCTATTTTCCACATGGAGGCCGGAAACCGCTGCTTCGACGAGTGTCTCCCCGAAGAGACCAACCGCCGCATCGTGGATATTATCTCCGATGTGAATATCTGCTACTCGGAGCACGCCCGCCGCTACCTCAACGCCTCCGGAGTTGCCCCCCAGCGTACTTACGTCAGCGGCTCTCCAATGGCCGAAGTGCTACACAACAATCTTCCCGATATAGAGAAGAGCGATATCCTCACCAGGCTTAACCTTGAGAAAGGAAAATACATATTGCTTTCAGCCCATAGAGAAGAGAATATCGACACCGAAAAGAACTTCCACTCTCTCTTCAACGCTATCAACGCAATGGCTGAGAAATACGATATGACGATCCTCTACAGCTGTCACCCCCGCAGCCGCAAGCGCCTCGAGCAATCAGGCTTCAAGCTCGACAGAAGGGTGATAGCTCACGAGCCTCTCGGATTCCACGACTATAACAATCTGCAGATTAACTCCTTTGCGGTGGTAAGCGACTCGGGCACCCTTCCCGAAGAATCTTCCTTCTTCCTTTCGATCGGAAAACCTCTCGCTGCCGTCTGCATCCGCACATCCACCGAGCGCCCCGAAGCTCTCGACAAAGGCGATTTCATTCTCGCCGGTATCGACGAAGCCTCTCTGCTCCAGGCCGTAGACCTCGCCGTGGAAATGAACAAAAATGGGCATTTAGGCCTCCCGGTGCCTAACTACATTGACGAATGCGTTTCGACAAAGATTGTCAAGCTCATCCAGAGCTATACAGGAGTCGTTAACAAAATGGTGTGGCGTAAATTCTAATCGACACTCATTACTTCGAAATGGACAGAAAAACTAAAATAGTTATAGTTTCCTGCGTCTTCAATCCCGAGCCGCTGGTTTCTGCAAGAATATCGGAAGCTATAGCCGAGAATCTGTCTCAAAATCATGAGGTAGTCGTACTCTGTCCACCTCCAACTCGCCCCGTAGGCAAACAATGGACCCGGACCGAAAACAAATCCGCGAAATATCAGGTTGTCACTCTCTCGTCCTACACTTGTCCCGAATCACGGATCGGAGGGAGACTCAGAGAGAGCTACAGCTTCGGTAAAGCTGTAGCGGATTACATCCGGCAGCATCATAAGTCAATTAAGGCTATCTATGCCAATACGCATCCTACCTTCGGACAATATCTCCTTCTGAAGGCCGCTAAGAAATATCGGATTCCATGCGTGATTCACATTCAGGATATCTATCCCGAATCGATTACATCGAAGTTAGGAACTCCCGGTAAGATCATCAACCCCGCGTTGGTGAAAATCGATGCTCACTATATGCGCATGGCCGACCGCCTTATCGCTATCTCTACCGATATGCAGCGTCACCTCGAGTCAACGAGAAATCTTGGCGCCACCACGGTGGAAGTCGTATATAATTGGCAGGATGAAAAGCGGTTCCTGAACGCCTCCTCTGAGAACTCAAAGGACAAATTCACGTTCATGTTCCTCGGCAATATAAATCCGACTGCCAACATTCCAACGGTGATCCACGCTTTCGGGCAGCTGCAGAGCAAGGATGTCAGATTAGTTATCGCAGGCAGCGGAGCCGATAAAGAACATTGTCGGGAGATCGCGTCACAGTATCCTGAAGCTGATATAGTCTTTACAGAAGTAATGCCTGCTGAAGTGCCCGCCACTCAGGCTTCTGCTGATGTTTTGCTCCTCCCTCTCCTTAAAGGTATCAGTAAGACGGCCCTACCTTCCAAGCTCCCTGCATACATGTTCTCCGCAAAGCCTGTTCTGGCTTGCGTAGAGAGTGATTCGGATGTTGGTCGGATAATCTCCCGCTCAAATTGCGGCTGGGTCTGCGAACCGGAGAATATCGGGGAGCTTTCCGCACAAATGGCAAAGTGTGCCGCGGCAGACCGGAAGGTTCTTGAAGCTATGGGAGCAAATGGTAAAGAATTTGGATTGAATAATTTTTCAACGGCTGTGAATCTCAGTAAGATCTGTAGCATAATCAGCAATATTGATCATGGAAGTAAAAAGGGCGACAACTGACGATATAGCCCAGATTGTAAAAGTGCATCTGAGTGCTTTCCCCGGATTCTTCCTTACGGAACTCGGAGAAAGTTTTCTGAAATTGTATTACAGCAGTGTACTTAAATCCGACGGCGGTATTCTGCTGGTTGGTATGGATGATAACGAGGTTGTTGGCTTTTGTGGTGCCTGTAAGCGTTCCGCTGGCTTCCACTCCTCCCTGCTCAAAGAAAATCTTTTGAAGTTTGGTGCAATGGGCGCACGCCTTATTTTCACTAAGCCTAAGGCTATTCTCCGGTTGGCAAAGAATCTCACCAAAACCGGTCAGGTTGACGATCCGGGAGAATATGCCGAGCTTCTGTCGATAGGCGTGAGAGGCGACTGCCAGGGAAAAGGAGTTGGAAAGATAATGCTCAAGGGGCTTGAAAAGTCTTTGAAAGACAGCGGCATCAAGCAGTTATCCCTGACTACCGACTCTCTGGAAAATGATAAGGCTTTACAGTTTTACAAAGGGATAGGTTTTTCGGAACTTTATAAGTTTGTGACTTATCCCAACCGTAAGATGCATAGATTGATAAAAAACTTATAATTCTATATAAAAATGACAGTTAAACGTAACATACCTTTTTCACCACCTGATGTCACAGAGGATGAGATAGCGGAGGTTGCAGATACTCTTAGATCAGGCTGGGTCACAACGGGGCCTAAGACGAAAGAATTTGAACGTTTGATTTCAAAATATTGCCGGACTGACCGCTACGATGCCGACGGAAAACAGATTCAGACTACCGTGTGCCTGAATTCGGCCACCGCAAGCCTTGAACTCGCGCTCAGGATTCTGGGCATAGGTGCTGGCGACGAAGTCATTGTACCCGCTTACACCTACACCGCCACTGCAAGTGCTGTTTGCCACGTAGGAGCACATCCGGTTATGGTTGATTGTGCGCCGGATTCATTTGAAATGGATTATGACAAAGTGGCCGACGCTATCACCGAAAAAACAAAGGCAGTAATCCCGGTCGATCTCGCCGGTATTGTTGCCGATTACGACAAAGTCTTTGCGGCAGTTGAGAGTAAGAAGAATCTTTTCCGCCCGGCTAATGATATTCAGAAAGCCTTTGGACGATGCGTGGTTATTGCTGATGCCGCTCATGCTTTCGGAGCTATGCGTCACGGAAAGATGTGTGGTGAGATAGCCGATTTTACTGCCTTTTCTTTCCATGCGGTCAAGAACCTTACCACAGCCGAAGGAGGCGCTCTTACATGGCGCGCACACGAAGGTGTGAACGATGCCGATTTGTACAAGCATCTTCAGCTTCTCTCTTTACACGGCCAGAACAAAGATGCTCTCGCGAAAACAAAACTCGGCGGTTGGGAGTATGATATCATCGGCACTTGGTATAAGTGCAATATGACCGATATTATGGCCGCTATGGGCCTCGCACAGTTCCGCCGCTATCCCGACATGCTACGGCGCAGACGTCTCCTCATCGAAAGATATAACACGGCTCTTGCCAACTGCAATGTTGAAGTGCTCGACCATTTCGGCAATGATCACAGTTCGTGCGGGCACCTTTACCTCGTCAGAATCAAGAATGCAACCGTCGAGCAGCGCAACAAGGTGATCGAAAAAATGGCAGAGCGGGGTATTGCCACCAACGTGCACTACAAGCCCCTCCCCATGATGTCGGCCTACAAGGCTCTCGGATACGATATCAAGGATTTCCCCAATGCTTACGAGCAGTACCATAACGAGGTAACGCTCCCCTTGTATTCGCGTCTCTCCGACGATGATGTGGAGTATATTCTTACAAACTTCATCGATATTATATCTCAGCTTTGAAGAGACTTTTTGATATAGTTGCGAGCGGATTGGGGTTAATCGTCCTGAGTCCCGTTTTCGCCGGGATAGCAATCTGGATTAAGGCCGACTCCAAGGGTCCAGTATTTTTCCGCCAGACTCGTGTTGGGAAAGATAACAAAGACTTTAAGCTTTTCAAATTCCGCTCGATGAGGCCGGACAGCGATAAGAAAGGTCTTATCACCGTCGGTGGCCGCGATCCTCGTGTCACTCGTTCCGGATTTTATATCCGCAAATATAAGTTAGACGAGTTGCCGCAGTTGATAAATGTTTTCAAAGGCGATATGAGTCTCGTAGGGCCACGCCCGGAGGTGCGAAAATACGTTGATATGTACACACCTGAGCAGATGAAAGTCCTGTCTGTCCGTCCGGGAATCACATCTTTGGCCTCGATAAGGTACCGCAATGAAAATGATATTCTGGCTGCAGCCGAAGATCCCGACAAATGCTATATAGAGCAGGTGATGCCCGACAAGCTGAACATCGACCTTGAGTATGTCGGAAAAGCCAGTCTTGTAAATGATATAAAGTTGATCTTTTCAACATTTAAAGAGATAGTCTCAAAATGAAAGTTTTGGTCACAGGAGCCGCCGGATTTATCGGAAGCGCCGTTAGCCGACGGCTGCTTGAAAAGGGTGATACCGTTGTCGGGCTCGATAATATCAACGACTACTATGATCCCGAGCTCAAGTACAGTCGTCTGAAGGAGTTGGGTATTCTCAAAGAAGATATATCGTGGTATAAATTCTCCCGGAGCCGGACTCTCGAAAAATTCTCATTCATACGCATGAATCTTGAGGATAAGCAGGCCATGCAGATGCTTTTTGCCAATGGCGCATTCGATGTGGTTATCAACCTCGGCGCTCAGGCTGGTGTGAGATATTCGATTGCCAATCCGCATGCGTATATCGAGAGTAATATCGACGGATTCATCAATGTACTTGAGGGATGCCGCCACAATGGTGTGAAGCATCTTGTATATGCATCCTCGTCGAGCGTGTATGGCCTGAATGGTAAGGTTCCTTTCTCCGAGCACGATTCTGTTGCGCATCCCGTGAGCCTGTACGCCGCCACCAAGAAAAGCAATGAGCTTATGGCGCATGCTTATTCGAAGCTCTACAACTTACCGACTACCGGACTGCGCTTCTTTACTGTATACGGTCCTTGGGGCCGCCCCGACATGTCGCCATTCCTGTTCATCGATGCTATCCTGCACGACCGGGCGATAAAGGTATTCAACAATGGCGATATGCTCCGTGATTTTACCTATATTGATGATATTGTGGAAGGTGTTGTGCGCATTGCCGATGTTATTCCGGAAGGTAATAAGGATTGGGACGATATCAATCCCGATCCGGCTTCATCTCCCGCGCCTTACCGCATTTACAATATCGGCAATCAGCAACCGACGCGACTGATGGATTATATCAAATGTATTGAGAACGCCATTGGCCGTGAAGCAAAAAAAGAATTTTTACCCATGCAGCCCGGCGACGTCTATCAGACTTACGCCGATTCTTCCGCCCTCGGCGATGCAACTGGTTTCCGCCCCTGTACATACCTCCAGGACGGAATAAACAATACCGTAGCATGGTTTAAACAATATTATAATCTTTGAGATATAATGCATAGATTCAACATCGCGGTAGCGGGTACCGGCTACGTAGGCCTGAGTATAGCTACTCTTTTGGCACAGCATAACAGGGTGACGGCAGTCGATGTTATCCCGGAGAAAGTCGACAAGATCAATAAGAGGATCTCGCCGATTCAGGATGAATACATCGAGAAGTATCTCAGTGAGAAAGAACTTGATCTTACGGCGACTCTCGACGGTGCGGAGGCCTATCGTGATGCAGATTTCGTGGTGATCGCAGCGCCTACGAATTACGACCCGGTGAAGAATTTCTTCGACACACATTGCATCGAAGACGTTATAGACCTCGTGCTCAGTGTAAATCCCGATGCCGTAATGGTGATCAAATCCACTATTCCGGTGGGTTATTGCAGAAGTCTCTACGTACGCTACGCCGCAAAGGGCGTCAAGAAATTCAATCTCCTTTTCTTCCCGGAATTCCTTCGTGAGAGTAAAGCTTTGTACGACAATCTGTATCCGTCGCGCATAATTGCCGGTATTCCCAAGATAATCAAGCGTGAATCTTATGCCGAAGAGAACGAGGCGATAGAGAAAGTGACTGATGTGAAAGAACTCACCCGTGCTGCCGAGACTTTTGCCGACCTTCTCCGTCAAGGTGCAGAGAAAGAAGATATCCCCGTGCTGTTTATGGGCATCAAGGAGGCAGAGGCGGTGAAGCTTTTCGCAAACACTTATCTGGCTCTCCGTGTAAGTTATTTCAACGAACTCGACACATACGCCGAAGTAAAAGGCCTTGACTCCAGAGCTATTATCGAGGGTGTCGGCCTTGATCCGCGCATTGGTACCCATTACAATAATCCGTCGTTCGGCTACGGAGGCTACTGCCTACCTAAGGACACTAAGCAGCTGCTTGCCAACTATGCCGAGGTGCCGCAGAATATGATGTCGGCAATTGTGGAGAGCAACCGCACCCGCAAGGATTTCATTGCCGACCAGATTCTCGGTATGGCAGGGTATTACACCTCCAATAGTCAGTACAGCTTAGGTCAGGAAACGCTCTGCACCGTCGGGGTTTACCGCCTGACGATGAAGTCGAATTCCGACAATTTCCGCCAGTCGTCTATTCAGGGAGTTATGAAGCGCATCAAGGCTAAAGGGGCTCGAGTCATCATATTTGAGCCGACGCTTGAAGACGGCACCACTTTCTTCGGCAGTCTTGTGGTCAACGATCTCGACGAATTCAAACGTCAGTCGCAGGCCATAGTCGCCAATCGCTACGATGCCTGCCTCGACGACGTAGCCGAAAAAGTCTACACCCGCGATATTTTCCACCGCGACTGAGCCTTATCTCAAGGCATAAAGAAGTAAAAAACGACCGGAGGCTGTTCCCAGAATAAGGACAGCCTCCGGTCGTTTAGGAGTAGGGTAGTGGGATTATTCCCACTCGATTGTGGCCGGTGGTTTCGAGGAGATATCGTAGCAAACGCGGTTCACGCCACGTACCTTGTTGATAATCTCGTTAGAAACCTTGGCGAGAAATTCGTAGGGGAGGTGAGCCCAGTCGGCTGTCATGGCATCGGTGGAAGTAACGGCACGGAGCGCTACGGCACGCTCGTACGTGCGTTCGTCGCCCATAACACCAACGCTCTGCACCGGGAGGAGGATTACACCGGCCTGCCAGACCTTGTCGTAGAGACCCGAATCGCGAAGACCTTTGATGAAGATGTGATCCGCTTCCTGGAGCACAGCCACTTTCTCGCGTGTCACTTCGCCGAGGATGCGCACCGCAAGACCAGGACCGGGGAAGGGATGACGGGTAATAAGGTGCTCCGGCATTCCCAGAGCGCGACCTACCGCACGAACTTCGTCTTTGAAGAGAAGACGGAGTGGTTCGCACAGCTTAAGATTCATGCGCTCGGGCAGACCTCCTACATTGTGGTGGCTCTTGATAACGGTTCCGGTAATGGAGAGCGACTCGATGCAGTCGGGATAAATGGTGCCCTGTGCAAGCCAGCGTGCATCGGTGATTTTTGAAGCTTCCGCATCGAACACTTCTATAAAGTCGGCACCGATTATCTTGCGCTTGCGTTCCGGATCGGTAACACCGGCGAGATCGGCGAAGAATTTATCGGAAGCGTCTACTCCGCGTACGTTGAGTCCGAGGCATTCATAGTCGCGTAGCACATCGGCGAATTCGTTTTTGCGGAGCATGCCGTGATCAACAAAGATACAGGTGAGATTCGCTCCGATAGCTTTGTTGAGAAGCACCGCTGCCACTGAGGAGTCCACACCGCCCGAAAGGCCGAGAATCACGCGGTCGTTTCCGAGTTGTCGGCGCAGCTCCGCTACAGTTGTCTCGATGAAAGATTCAGCGCTCCACGAGCACGATGCGCCGCAAATATCTACCGCAAAGTTGCGGAGCAGTTGCATTCCGCACTCGCTGTGGTATACTTCCGGGTGGAACTGTACACCCCATAATTTTCCGGGGCCCTGGAAAGCTGCAAACCGCACCTCCGGAGTCGATGCCACACATTTATAGTCGGCGGGAATTGCGGTGATTGTATCGCCGTGGCTCATCCATACCTGCGCGCCGGGCTCGATGTCTTTAAAGAGAGGACACTCCTTATCGATGAAGCTCAGATGTGCGCGTCCATATTCACGGGAGGGAGCGGGTTCTACCTTGCCCCCTGCACTAAGAGCCATGAGCTGGGCGCCATAGCAGATACCGAGCACGGGTAGCTTGGATGCAATGGCTGCGATGTCGGTCTTGAAAGCGTTTTTGTCGTAAACCGAGAGGGGGCTTCCCGAAAGTATCACGCCGATGATGCCCTCTTCCTTTTCCTTGCCGAAGGGATACTTGTCGTACGGCAGAATTTCGCTGTAGATGTTCAGCTCTCGTATTCTACGGCCGATCAGCTGAGTAGTCTGCGAACCGAAGTCGAGTATTAAGATTTTCTCCTGCATAGGGATATTATGGGGATGTTTGGAAATCACTGCAAAGTTACGCAATTTCCAAATACTATGCAACGATGATAGGGAACTCGGATCAGTTAAGGACCATCAAGGGGCCTACCGGAGCGGGGAAAGATGCTCTTGCGAGCTGACGCAATCTTGCAAGAGTAGATTGGCGGGGATAAGTGCGGCCGGTATGTTTTTCTGACATTGAGGAAGAGGGCGTTAGAGTAGAGTTTTTATCCATAGGCATAATGGTGAATGAGTAAATGATCGAGCTTGCCGGACAACTTCCGGAGCTCTGTCTATCTAACGCCGACAGCCCTTGAATTATTGTCTGAAATGAAAAAAAGTGCGCGAAAGTTGGTGGCGAACAAAAAAAGTCGTAACTTTGCACCGCTTTTTAGCATCCCGTGTGATGGGAAATTAAGGAGCAACCACTTAATTTTTAGTAACACAAGCAAATAACAGTAAGAAATGAAGACATTCGCACTCAGCGCCGAGCCCCGCACAGACCTGGGCAAGAAGGCAGCCAAGGCTCTCCGCAGCCAGAATCTTATCCCCGTAGTTCTCAACGGTGGTAAAATCATCGATCTTCCCTATGCAGGTACTCTCCGCGCCGGTGAGAAGATTGTAGAAATCGGCAACGGAAAAGGCCTGATCACTACCGATCTCACCGTATCCAACGACGCTGTCCGCAAACTCATCTATACTCCCGACATCTTCGCTATCGAGCTCGAACTCCACGGCGAAAAGCGTATGGCTGTGCTCAAGGACCTCCAGTTCCACCCTGTGAAGGATAACATCCTCCACATCGACCTCCTTGAGGTTTATCCCGACAAGCCCGTAACTATCGAAGTTCCCGTTAAGCTCGAAGGCCACGCCGAAGGTGTTAAGGCCGGTGGTAAGCTCAACCTCTCTATGAAGAAACTCAAAGTGCGCGCACCCTACACCGCAATCCCCGAACGACTCATCATCAACGTTGATAAGCTCGGTCTCGGCAAGACACTTCAGGTAGGCGACCTTCACTTTGAAGGCCTCGAACTCGTAAACGCCAAGAACGCCGTAGTCTGCGCCGTACAGCTCACTCGTGCCGCTCGTGGTGCCGCCGCTAACGCAGCCAAGAACTGATCCCCGGCGTAAAAACGATGAAATACCTTATCGTTGGGCTGGGTAATATCGGCGACGAATACCGGAATACCCGCCACAACATTGGTTTTATGATATTGGACGCCTTTGCACAGGCGTCCAATTTTTCTTTCTCCACAGCGCGGTACGGCGATGTTGCTCGTGGAAGAATCAAGAATAAACAGCTTGTACTGCTGAAGCCTTCCACCTATATGAATCTCAGCGGCAATGCTGTAAGATACTGGAAAGAGCAGGAGGGAATCGAGCTTGAGAATATTCTTGTAGTAGTAGACGATCTTGCGCTGCCCCTCGGTGCTATCCGCCTTAAAGGACGTGGTAGCGATGCAGGGCATAACGGACTTAAGAATATTGCCCAGATGCTCGGCACGGATGCATATCCCCGCCTCCGGTTCGGCATAGGTAATGATTTCCCCCGCGGTACACAGATCGACTTTGTCCTCGGCAACTTCCCGGCAGAAGAGCGAGCTTTCCTCAACGAGCGGATCGGAGTGGCTTGTGAGGCTATCCGGGAGTACGTCCTTGCAGGATTAGGCACGGCAATGTGTAAGTACAATAATAAATAAACTATTGTTTGTAAATATGGGCGTAAGAATAGACAAATGGCTTTGGGCGGTACGCATCTTCAAAACGCGGACCATCGCTACCGATGCGTGCAAGAAAGGCCGTATCACCATGGGGACGCCAGCCGTTGCTGTCAAACCTTCTCGACTTGTCGAACCGGGAGATATCATCAACGTCCGCAAGCCTCCCGTTACCTACACCTTCAGGGTCCGGGCTGTCACGCAAAACCGCCTTGGTGCCAAGCTTGTGCCCGATTATCTCGAGAATCTCACTCCTCAGGAACAGTACGATCTTCTTGAGGTGGTGAAGATCTCCGGGTTTGTCGACCGTCAGAAAGGTCTTGGACGACCCACAAAGCGCGACGGACGTGAACTCTCGAAATTCACCGACTCCATGAGTGACGACGGTTGGGATTTCGATTTCCTCAGTGAGGACGATGAAGACGACGAAGACTTTAACGACTGACTTCTATGCGATTTGATGAATTAAACCTGAGTGATGAGCTGCTGGATGCTCTCGATGCAATGCGGTTCGAGACCTGTACGCCCATTCAGGAACAGGCTATAAATGTTATTCTCGAAGGTAACGACCTGATAGCGTGTGCTCAGACCGGTACCGGCAAGACGGCGGCTTATCTTCTGCCTGTGATAGATCTTCTTGCCGAGACCGAGCGCGCCGACCACGCCGTGCGTTGCGTTGTTATGGTGCCCACCCACGAACTGGCCCAGCAGATCGACCGGCAGATGGAAGGCTTTTCATACTATCTTCCCGTGAGCAGCCTTGCCATACATGGTGGAAACGACGGCAAAGCCTTTGCTCAGCAGCAGCACGCCCTCCGGAGCGGCGCCGATCTGGTTATCGCTACACCGGGCCGACTCCTCGCTCACATGAAAATGGGATATGTAGACCTCTCCAAGGTAGAGTATTTTATTCTCGACGAGGCCGACCGGATGCTCGACATGGGATTCTCCGACGACATCATGCGTATCGTTGCCGAGTTGCCGCGAGAGCGTCAGACTCTCATGTTCTCGGCTACTATGCCCAAGAAAATTCAGCAATTGGCAAAGACGATTCTCACCGATCCGGCAGAAATCAAGATTGCAGTATCGAAACCTGCTGAGAAAATCAACCAGTCGGTCTTCATCTGTCACGAGTATCAGAAAGAGAATCTGCTTAAGCATCTCTTCGAGCAGGGACATAATAAACGGGTCATAGTCTTCTCCTCTTCCAAGCAGAAAGTAAGGGAACTTTCCCAGTCTCTCCGCCGCTCAAAATGGAAGACTGCCGAGATGCACTCCGACCTCGATCAGGCTGCCCGGGAGGAAGTTATGCACAACTTCCGTTCTGCACGGATAGATATCCTCATAGCTACGGATATTCTCGCACGCGGTATTGATATCGATGATATCGAAATGGTGGTCAACTACGATGTTCCCCACGAAGCCGAGGATTATGTTCACCGTATCGGCCGCACGGCTCGTGCCAATGCCGACGGAAAGGCCGTTACCTTCGTAAGCGAACGCGACCGTCAGCGATTTGCCCGCATTGAAGATTTCCTCGAAATAAAAGTGCGCCGGGAAGACGTCCCCGAAGAATTTGGTGGAAATGCTCCCGATGTAGTCCAGTCGACGAATCCCCGGAAGCGCAACGCCAGCGGCCGTTGGGGCAACCGCGGAAACGGACGCGGAAAGCGTCGCGATAGGACTGATCATAAACAGAAGCATGAAGACAACGCCCCCGAAAAACAGCCTCAGGCAACCGGGGCCCCTCATGATGCCGGAACCGGACAACCGGCAGTAGCGAAGAAAAAGAAACGCAGATATTTCAAGAAAAAGACCACCGGCGAGGGATAAACGCCGACGAGGCGACGCTTCACAGTGTCGCCTCGTCGGTTATAAACCAATCATTATCACATTTCTTGCAATGAAAAAAAGTTCTTATCTCTTTTTCTGTATTATAAACATCTGTAATCCGAAAATAGTTCTCGCTACATAGAAAAATTTCAAAAAAAACTTGACAACGAGAATAAGTGACTTATTTGTGAGCTGATTATGCCGCAGATTGTGTATCTTTGTAGACTCAAACAAAAATTGGAAATCCTATGAAATCAAGATATATCGCAGGCTTGCTGCTTTCTCTGGTTCCTCAGCTATTCTACGGCGCTATAGGAGCTATGCGGGATCCCAACGTTGGCGAACTTGCTCAGTTCACAGCACCGGCTACCACTCCTGCTGCACCGGAAATATCATTCATGCCCGACGGCAATAGCTATGTAGAGCGTTCTGCCGACGGCAAAAAACTTACGGTCAAAGATATAGCGACAGGAAAAGAAACTTCGACCCTCTTTGACGTTACCTATACACGCGAGTCAACCCTCGACGACTTCGAAGGCTTCATGCTCAGCCCCGATGCTTCAAAGATACTTGTATGGAGAGAAAGTGAGAAGATATATCGCCGCTCGACTACAGCGAAATATTACGTGTATGAAGTGCGTTCACGTCTGCTCAAACCTCTCTCCGTCGATCACCCCCGACAGAGTGTGCCCCTGTTCTCGCCAGACTCCCGCATGGTGGCCTTTGTAGCCGACGGAAATATTTATGCCGCCAAGCTCGACTACGGAACCGAAGTTGCCGTTACCACCGACGCCGTCCCCGGCAAGATTATCAATGGCGCGACAGACTGGACTTATGAGGAGGAATTCGGTGTCACTTCGCTCATGACATGGGCACCCGATAATCTTACTCTTTGCTATGTGCGCACCGACGAGACCGATGTTCCGGCTTACACTCTGCCGATCTATTCAGGCTTCTGTAACCCCGACGAGAAGTACGAACTCTATCCCGGGGTGTTGAGCTATAAATATCCGGTTGCGGGAAAACCTAATTCAAGCGTCTCCGTTCACAGCTACGATGTGGAGACCCGGAAAACTAAGGAAGTGGAACTTCCTGCCGGGGCAGGTTATTACATTCCGCGCATCGAATATGGGCCCGATGCCTCCATGCTTATGGTGTCGACTCTCAACCGCGATCAGAATCATTATGAAGTTTTCAAGGCTAATCCGAAGTCGACGGTAACCCGCTCGGTATACTCTGATCAAAGCAAAGCCTGGATTGAGGAAATGGTGTATTCGACTATCTCCTTCGGTGCTAATTCGTTCGTCGTAGCCTCTGATGCCGACGGATTTACCCGCTACTACGAATATTCCTATTCCGGTTCCAAACTTGCCGAGATCAGTCAGCCCGGAGTGGATGCGACAGCTTATTATGGCTCAGATGAAGCAGGAAATCATTATTATCAGGCAGCCGCTCCTACGCCTATGGATCGTACTGTCTATCGCCTCGACCGTAAAGGTGTCCGTACTGCCGTGAGTCCCGGCGAAGGCACCTCCTCCGCCGTATTCGCACCAGGTTGCACGTCGATGCTGCTTAATCATAGCGCGATTGGGAAAGTGCCGGTATGTTCCCTCAATAAACCCGACGGAAAGCAGATAAGAGTGCTTGAAGACAATGCAGCTCTTGCCGCTAAATATTCCTCGCTGATCGCTCCCAAGGAGTTCTTTAAGATGCGTAATGATAGCGGCGCCGAACTTAACGGATATATCGTTAAACCACGCGATTTCAATGCTTCCAAGCTTTACCCGGTCATCATGAGCCAGTACAGTGGTCCGGGTTCGCAGCAGGTGCTCAACCGTTGGAGTGTCGATTGGGAGGATTATTTTGCATCAAAAGGATATGTGGTGATTTGTGTCGACGGTCGGGGTACCGGCGGACGTGGAACTGCTTTCCGAACAGTGGTATATAAAAACCTCGGACACTACGAAACTATCGACCAGCTCGCCGCTGCCCGATATGCTGCGTCTCTTCCCTATGTAGATCCTGCAAGAATCGGCATCTACGGCTGGAGCTATGGAGGCTACGAGGCACTTATGTGTGCGTCGGCCGACGATTGCCCCTTTGCAGCTGCAGTCTCAATTGCTCCGGTCACCGACTGGCGGTTCTACGACACGGTCTACACCGAGCGCTTCATGCTCACACCTCAGCAGAATGAGCGCGGCTACTCCGACTCTTCTGCACTCGGAAGAGCTCTGCATCTGGCATGTCCTTTATTGATGATGTACGGCACTGCCGACGATAATGTACATCCCGCCAACACACTTAGCTACGTGTCAAGGCTCCAGAATGCCGGAATACTGTGCGATATGTTTGTCTTCCCTCAGATGAATCACTCAATCAACGGATGCAATGCCCGTGCAGTTGTGTGGGCCCGGATGCTGAGTTTCTTTGATTCAAAATTGAAGTAAGCTTATGTCTCAGTCTAACGATATAAATTCTTCCGATATAACCCTCCGTGCATTGTGGCGCAATTGGGCTATCGGCTTTGGCACGATCATTCTGCCTGTCATTGCCGCGCTCTTCGTTCCAAAGATATGGATACCATTTATATGCCTAGGAGAGGCGTGGCTGCTTATCTCCCTGATGCGGACTGATATCGCCAGCGGTATAAGTGCCTGTTCGCTTCTCATATTTCTCGCATCAAGAGTGCTTCTCATCACATCACTGGCGATGCTTGTGGTAGTAATTCTCTGCACCGACTGGCTCGTTCCCACGGTCATTCACCTCGAACTATATAATAGCGAGATTCCGTTTATCACCTGTCTTGTGATTTTCCCCGTCACAGCTGCCATGTGTGCCCTTTGCTTGGTTACAGGGTTCGGTAAGGAACATTGTCGCCGATGCCAGCAGCGAAATGGGTATTATGCAGGCGACAGCATCGTAGCCACCCTTTACTACAAAGAGGCTAAATATCAGGTGAGCATCATGCTCTATGTCTCCTTGGCTCTTGGGGTGGTGGAGTACTGGTATTACTTCGCCAGATACATCAATGCCAATATGAACGACCCCGACCGTTTCTACTTCAATTACCTGCCCGGGGCAATGTACCTGATTTCGCTGTTCTTTATGTGGGGACGATACACAAATCTGCGTGCCCTATACGCCGAACTTGCTCAAGCGAAAAACTCCCACAATCATTCTACGGTTGTCCGTTTCCTTATCTTTTCGGCAAATATGCTCCTGCTCAGGCAAAGCGAAGAAGGACTATGGGACACTCCCGCCGAGAAAGTGATAGAACGCACACCCGCAGTAGGTGAAAAACAAAGCCGGAATCTCCTCGAAGAAGTAATCGGTACTCAGGATTTTTCACTCCGTTATTGTTTTACAAACGAGGGATTTGCTGCCGGTTCCAACGTCATTCACTACGCTGCTTTCGTCGATGCTGCATCTCATCCCGAACTCGAAGATAAAGGACAGTGGTTTAATACCTACATGGTAGATGCAGCGCTTGCTGCAAATGCCCTCGAGCCCGTGCTCGCTAACGAGTTGTACCGCATCCATACCATGACTATGGCCTGGAAGACATACGACCGCACCGGCCATCGTCTTTATCCAATAAAGCACTATCGCCCCACATTCCGCCTGGCCGACCTGAAAAACTGGGATATCGATTACGACGATCACCTCTGGTTTGATATCGCTGCCAACAACGAAGACCGGCTCTTCTTCCGTACACGTAAATTATGGCACCGTATCACTGGTCTATTCAGACCAAAATCTGAAATGCATGGCCAATGAAGCAGCCGGTTATAGCGATATTAGGTCCGACCGCGTGTGGTAAGACCCGCCGCGGAGTAGCTCTCGCTCGCGCAATAGGTGGTGAGATTGTCAGTGCTGATTCACGCCAGGTATATCGGGGAATGGACGTAGGAACCGGCAAAGATCTCGGTGAATACGGCTCTGTACCTTACCACCTCATCGACGTTGCGGATGCTGGCCACCGCTACAACCTCTTCGAGTATCTGCGTGATGCACGCCAAGTACTTGTCGATTTGGAAAAACGAGGCGTGACACCCGTTATCGTTGGAGGAACAGGAATGTATCTCGAAAACCTTCTCAAAGGAACAGAATTGCCTCAGGTGCCCGAGAATACCGAACTTCGCCGTAAGCTTGCCGGAAAAAATCTTGAAGAACTTACTGCCATACTCGCTGCGACGAAGCAATTGCACAATACTACCGATGTCGACACCGCACAGCGTGCAATCCGTGCTATTGAGATAGAAGAATATTATGCCGCACACCCCGAAGAAGCACGCCGGGCTCTCGAGCCGGAACCCATGAAGGCCATAATAATAGGTCTCGACGTCCCTCGCCAAGATAGGCGCAGGATGATTTCAGAGCGCATGCGGCGCAGGTTCGATAGCGAAAACATGCTTGCCGAGGTTGAGCACCTGATCGCATCAGGAGTTTCTCCCGATGACCTTATCTACTATGGCCTCGAATACAAGTTTCTCACTCTTCACGTCATAGGTCGGTTGTCACGACAGGAAATGGAAGAACAACTTGAAACAGCCATTCATCAGTTTGCCAAACGGCAGATGACATGGTTTAGAGGCATGGAGCGAAGAGGTTTCCAAATCAACTGGTTACCCTACGACCTTCCCGACGATGAATTCTTGCGACAGGTCAATACCATTATCGCCGATGCTCAGGGTTAAAGCAATTATAATAATTTTCCTTTTAGCTACGGCTCACGCTCTGTGTGCCGACCTCGCCGACTTACCTTCCGATGTCGAAGAACTCCGGTATCACCTCCGCCTTGCACCCCTTCGAAATACCGACGTTGATGCCCGGCTCTACTGGAATTACACCGACTCCGCAAATTATTCAGCCCTACAATTCACTGTCCCCGCCTTATCGTCCGATGACCCGATAATAGGTTTTATCATGCCATGGACATTGATAAACCGCTCACAGGGCCAAGACAGTATACTTGCCGAAGGCTCAATTAATTCTACTTATAATTCCGGTTCCGACCGGGGGCTTTCTGCGATTCTTTCCGTTTCGTCTACATCCTCATCAATCGCCCTTGGGGGTGCCCGTATCTCAGGTCGAATCCCCATGCATTTCCGACGTGAGAACCCCGATTCCATTGGATATTACACATCGCAACCACTCAAAGAAGTGCGCAACACCGCAAGGCTTGTGCCCAGACATACCCCCGGTGAAACACATATAAAAAACATCGAGAGTCTGCGTGAATGCCTTTCCACAAGCACAGATCCCGCAGAATCCTTTTGGGCCTACCTCGATCGCGACACAGAACCCGCCCTTGCTGCTTTGGGAGGAATGTACGACCTCGCCACAATCCGTGAAGACGACGGCTCATATTCAATTATTTACCTTGGAGGAACCCGGTCGGCAGCATCTTCCTGGCCTCAATTCAAAGTGAAAGGACGTCTCTATCCCACAATTTTCACCAATCACTTCACCCTTGTCTGGGTAGAACCCTCCGGCCGCCTGCTTGACGAAGAACTAAGCGCCGACCTCGAACTCGACGGTAATATCCTGACACTCAACTTCCCACTTCACCGTTCCAAAGTCCGCTTCCGCAGAGTACGCCAAGAAAATAATGCGAAAATACCTTAAAAACTTGCACACCTAAAAATAAAGCATTAATTTTGCACTCGCAATCGGCACCTCGCCGTTTCGGTCCTATAGCTCAGTTGGTCAGAGCACCTGACTCATAATCAGGGAGTCCTTG
>CAYYQS010000028.1:0-19967 GCA_964472555.1 uncultured Bacteroides sp. | reverse complement strand
CCGCACACGATGAGAGCCTGACTCTCACGCCCCGCAGCGAAGAGAACATTGACATCGTGGGTTACAACTTTTGCAGTAGATAATTGTTAAATAAACATAGAAAGAATGCCCGCTTGCGGCCTTCACAAAAAAAATCACTACTTTTGCACATTAATTTAAAGTATAGTTAATTTAACAAATGTCTACCGACAAAGAACTTAGGCAACTTATCATCGAAGGAATTCACGAGCGTAAAGGGCGCAACGTCACAGTCCTCGATCTTTCCCATATAGAATACGCAGGAGCCGCATGCTTCATCATTGCCGAAGGCAACTCCACAACACAGACTGTTGCTATTGCCGAAAGCGTGGTGGAATACGTGCGTAAAGCATCCGGCATAAAGCCCTATGCCGTCGACGGAGATACTTCCGGCGACTGGGTTATTCTTGATTACGGACAGGTGTGGGTGCATATTTTCCTCCCCGAAACGCGTCATCACTACAACCTCGAAGAGCTCTGGAGCGATGCGCGCATCGCTCGCATCCCCGACCTTGACTGATTGAACCATTAAACACTTTTTTTCGATGCCTATCCTTCCAAACAACAATAACCGCACACCCGGTGGTCCCGGACAGCGAAAACCCTTCAAGTTCAGCCTCTGGTGGATGTACGCCATTGTCCTCCTCTTCCTATGCGGCATTTTCTACTTCGATACAAACTCCGTAATGAAGAAAGTCACTTATAGCTCTTTCGAAAATTACGTAGAGAAAGACCACGGTATCAAGAAAATAGTAGTGTTCTCCGACAAAAAAATAGTCGAAGGATACCTCACCGACTCTCTTGCTCACGTCCTTTTCTCGGCCAACAACTTTGCGGCCGGTACAGGAATCGAAGCAAAAGTTGAGGCAAACATTCCCTCTGCCGACCGTCTCTCGCAGAAAATCGAAGAATGGCAGAATTCCGGAGCCTTTACCGGCGAGATAGAGTACGAGCAGAGTAGCCCGCTCAGCGGATTCCTCTGGTCAATCCTCCCCTTTGCACTCATGATCGGAGTCTGGTTCTACCTCATGCGCCGCATGTCAGGTGGCGGTGGCGGCGCCGGTGGTGGCGGCGGAATTTTCAGCGTCGGCAAGTCGAAAGCCATGCTCTTCGACAAGAACAATGCCAACAAAGTCACCTTCCGCGACGTTGCCGGTCTAAGCGAAGCTAAAACTGAAATCGAAGAAATCGTTGAATTCCTCAAGAACCCGAAGCGATACACCAACCTCGGTGGCAAAATCCCCAAGGGTGCGCTCCTTGTTGGCCCTCCCGGAACTGGTAAAACTCTTCTCGCCAAAGCTGTTGCTGGCGAAGCCGACGTTCCTTTCTTCTCCATGTCGGGCTCCGACTTCGTGGAAATGTTTGTCGGCGTGGGTGCTTCACGCGTCCGCGACTTGTTCCGTCAGGCTAAAGAAAAGGCACCATGCATCGTCTTTATCGACGAAATCGACGCAGTAGGTCGTGCTCGTGGAAAAAATGCCGGAATGGGTGCTAACGACGAACGTGAGAATACTCTCAATCAGCTCCTTACCGAAATGGACGGTTTTGGCACAAATAGCGGTGTCATTATCCTCGCTGCCACCAACCGCGCCGATATCCTCGATAAAGCGCTCATGCGCGCAGGCCGTTTCGACCGTCAGATCTACGTCGACCTCCCCGACCTCCCCGATCGCGTGGAGATATTCAACGTTCACCTCCGTAAAATCAAGACCGCTCCTGGTCTCGACGTCGAAATGCTCGCACGTCAGACTCCGGGGTTCTCCGGTGCCGATATCGCAAATGTTTGCAACGAAGCTGCTCTCATCGCAGCTCGTCACAACAAGGAATTCGTCGACACAAACGACTTCAACGCAGCCGTCGACCGAATCATCGGAGGTCTTGAGAAGCGCAACAAGATTCTTACCGTCGACGAAAAGAAATCCATCGCTATCCACGAGGCCGGACACGCTACAGTCTCCTGGCATCTCCAGTATGGTAATCCTCTCGTCAAAGTCACAATCGTTCCCCGCGGAAAAGCGCTCGGCGCTGCTTGGTATATGCCCGAAGAGCGTCAGATCGTACCCTCGCAGGTTCTCCTCGACGACATCTGCTCCCTCCTCGGCGGGCGTGCAGCCGAAGAACTCTTCCTCGGACACATCTCAACAGGAGCCGCAAACGACCTCGAACGCGTCACCAAGCAGGCCTACGCAATGGTCGTGTACTACGGCATGAGCGACCGTCTCCCCAACCTCAGCTACTACGACTCTACAGGGCAGAACAGCATGTTCACAAATCCCTATAGCGACGAACGTGCGAAGATTATCGACGAAGAAGTATCGAGAATCATCACCGAACAGTACGAACGTGCAAAAGCTATCTTGCTCGAACACGCAAAGGGACACCATGAACTCGCCGACACACTCATTTCGCGTGAAGTGATATATACCGACGATGTCAAGAGAATCTTCGGCCCTCGGCAGTGGACTTCTCGCACCGACGAACTCTTTGGCCACAAAGATGAAAACGGACAGGACAAAACAGCCGCCAACCCCGACGGCCCCACTCCTCCACCGGTCGATGACTCCGACGACAATATAACCGACGTTGAAGCTACCGAAGTTAAATCATAATCTATTTTTCCTTTATGACCGGATCGCTCGATAAACAGGAAACCCTCGACAAACGCTACCTGCGTATGGCCCGTATCTGGGCCGAAAATTCTTATTGCCAACGGCGGCAAGTCGGGTGCCTTATGGTCAAGGACAAAATGATTATCTCCGATGGCTTCAATGGAACCCCCGCGGGTTTCGAAAACATCTGCGAAGACGAAGCAGGGGTTACCAAACCTTATGTGCTCCACGCCGAAGCTAACGCTATCACAAAAGTTGCACGTAGCAACAACTCGAGCGAAGGAGCTACTCTCTACATCACTGCCTCTCCTTGCATGGAGTGCTCCAAACTCATCATTCAGGCGGGAATAACCCGCGTGGTTTTCAACGACCTCTACCGTCTCGCCGACGGAATAGATCTCCTGAGGAGAGCCGGTGTAGAGTGCGTCCATATTCCCGATGAGGAATAATTCAACAGATACAGAAATGTCTCAAAACCGCAAATATCTCCTCTGGCTTCCCATAGCCTCTTCTCTCTTTCTTATTGCCGGAATCTGGATAGGCGTTTACTACGCTAATCAGGATCGGCACGCCGCTGCCCGACAGAAACTCGACCAGGTTTTCGATATTATCGGACAGAGCTACGTCGACCCCGTTGACTTCGACAGCCTCGTCGAACTCGCGATTCCCGAACTCCTTGCCAATCTCGATCCCCACTCGGCCTACATTCCTTATGCCGAGCGCACCGCCGCAAACCGCGACCTCGAAGGCGCTTTCTCCGGCGTAGGCATCCAGTTCCAGATGATGAACGACACCCTCTACATCCTCGAAGTTATCTCCGGAGGTGCAGCCGAAGAAGCAGGTATTCTTCCCGGCGACCGTATCATCGAAGTCGACAGCATCAACATCGCCGGAGTCGAAATCGGACAAGACAAGATTTTCGACATGCTCCGAGGGCCCGAAGGAACTCCCGTACAGGTAAAAATCAAACGAAACAACTATCCTTCACTCCTCACTTTCGATCTAATCCGTACGCAGATACCGGTTTCTCCTATCGACGCATCATATATCATCGGCGACACTATCGGATACATCCGCCTCGGTAAATTCTCCGAAAGCACTTATCCCGAGATGCTCACTACCCTCGCCCAGCAGCGCTACGACGGTGCGAAATCATTCATTATCGACCTCCGCGGTAACGGCGGTGGATACATGAATCCTGCCGTCCTCGTCGCAAACGAATTCTTTGGTCCACACAGCGTCATTGTCGAGACAAAAGGACGTTCTCGTGCCGACCACACCATTCTTTTCAGCGACGGTACCGGAGCATTCACCGACGAAAAAATTGTAGTTCTCGTCGACGAATTCACAGCAAGTTCCAGCGAAATTCTCGCAGGAGCTATTCAGGATAACGACCGTGGACTCATCATCGGGCGGCGCACTTTCGGTAAAGGTCTCGTTCAGCGTTCTTTCGAGCTCCCCGACTCAAGCGAGTTCAGGCTGACGGTTCAGCGCTACTACACTCCCTCGGGCAGATGCATACAGAAGAACTACCGTCCTGGGCACAACACCGAGTACGCGACCGAAATTTTCGACCGCTACGACCGTGGCGAAATATTCAGTGCCGACAGCCTTAAAGTCGACTCAACACTGATTTTCTCTACCACAACCGGTCGGCTCGTCTACGGTGGTGGTGGTATCGTCCCCGACGTTTTCGTTCCCTCCGACACTTCTAATGTAACTTCATACTACATCAAGGTAGCTAATGCCGGACTCCTCCGGCAGTTCGCCTACGAATACGCCGACCTCAACCGACCCCGTCTCACAGAAAGCCGCGACACCAAGGAACTCCTCACCATGCTCCCCGCCGACAACGTCCTCCTCCAGTCTTTCGTCAACTATGCGGCTACAAAGGGCGGAATAGCTCCCAGGTGGTACTATATCAACATTTCGGCTCCGCTGATTGTTAATCAACTGAAAGCCCTGATAGCCCGCGACATCGTGGGGCTCGACGGCTACTTCGAGATTACAAACGAAAACGATCCCGTGGTGATTGAAGCGGTTCGACAGCTCAATAGCGGCGGTGCCGACTTCCCTCTCTACGACAAGGACCGCAAAAACTAAAGATTCATAGCCAAATGAAAAAAGACGAGATAAGAGCCCGCGTGAGGGCTCGGAAAGCCATGCTCGACAGCTCCGAGCGCTTGGCTGCCGCAGAAAGAGTTTTCAATGCACTCACTTCAATGGCCGCCTTTACCATGGCGCGAAAGGTGTTGATGTACCATTCACTTCCCGACGAACTCGGCACGCATGCTTTTCTCGAAAGGTGGGAAAATGAAAAAGATTTCTATCTGCCGCGTGTCAACGGTCTCGACCTTGAGATTCTGCCCTACTCACGTACCCGCACTCACCTCGGTGCTTTTCACATCGAAGAACCCGACGGCGAAGACACAGCCGATATCGACGACATGGATCTCATCGTTGTTCCTGCTGTAGCTTACGACCGCTCAGGCAATCGTGTTGGACGCGGAAAAGGATACTACGACCGCCTGCTCGGACGCACCAAAGCTCTGAAAGTCGGTGTTTGCTACGACTTCCAGCTATTTGGTGAAAATGAAATCGAAGCAGAAGATCACGACGTCTCCGTCGATTTTATCATCGCCGACGGCCACGGAATAATCCGAATCAGAAAGTAAAGTTCACCACGCTATTTTTCGCCTACATCCTGGCGAAGAGGAGCGTAAAAGTAGAACGAGCGACCCGCACGGTCGAATTGTCTCTCGACATACTCCTCATCACCCCGCTGCATTGTGTAGCGGGGGAAGTTGGTATAAATGGAATTTTCCCTCACACCGGGCAGCTGAATGGACGAAAGTATCGCGCCGTCCAGACATAGAGTTCCGTGGAAATTATTGAAATCGAGGGAACTGAGAACGCGGGGAAGTATGGTGATATTCTTTCCCTCTCCGTACCATTGACTCATTCGCGAGAGATAGTACACATCGTCGGTATCCGGCACTCCGCGGGTCTTTCCGAGAAGATAAGCCGGACAGTCGGCATCGTCGGTATAGTCATAGAACACCACGCCGTCGGGCGATTTCTGAAATTGTGCAATGACGTCCTTCACCTCACGCCCCAGCCGGGGTTGCCACACAGCCAGAGCACCGAAATGAAAGAGAAGCAAGCCGATGATTATCGCTCCGCACACTCTCGAAACTCTTTCGGGTACTTTAAAGTCATAAGTCGCGATAATCCGGCATATTGCTATCAAAGCATAAATTTGCCCGAACCATCCGGGGCGACCAACATATCCGGCAAGAACAACGAAAGGAAGCGAGCATAAGGCTGCCACAGCAAATATCAAACAGTAATCGTGAAGTAAGAATTTGAAACGACGGCGGTCGCCAATCACAAGCGAAAGGATCAAACCGATCAGAATGAGTATATAATATGCTCCTCCGAAAACTTTCAGCGGTAAACTGTCCGGCGCAACCAGAGTGTCAGATATCTTAAAATATCCCGGCGCAAGCATTGTGAAAACACTCCCTGATCCGAAAAGAAGGAGCAACACACCACGCCGTAAGGAGAGACGACGGTGATTGAAAAGAAAATACATTATCAGACCACTGAGTATAGGCAAGCCGCAAGCTTCATGCATTCCTCCGGCTAAAGGGCACAAAAATATTCCGGCAACACCCATTCCGGTGCTATCGCATCTGTCGCTCACGATAATAGCCAACGCAGCCAGCACGAAAGCCGTAGGCCACACATAGTTGTATTGCGTCACAAATTCCATCCAGAGCGCATCCCACCGTAGGGTAAAGGCCACGAGTGCTATTACCACCAGCCGGAAGAATGTAGAACGTGATCCGCACCAACGTGCCGTCAGTGCAAAAAGAGCGCCGGTTGCTATTCCACAGCACAGCGCATTCAACCACAATGGCATATAGACCAGAGGAATTGGATTGAGAATGTCAGCGAGCCGTGAGTTAGCCCAATACCAGTGTATCTTCAGATTTTGAATTATTGCGTCGAGAGAGTATGAGTTGGCAATATAATTCTCGCGATAATTAAGGTCGTCTCCCGTTATAGGGATGAAATAGGAAATATAAGCATAGACAACACCTATAAATATCGGGATAATCATTACCGCCCCGCCCGGAAATTTACTCTCTCTCATATCTTGTCGAGGGAATTGCGAGGGCAACCCAACTGCACAAAAGCTGTTGGAGTAAGGCCTGTCACAGCCTTGAACTGACGCGAAAGATGAGCCCCGCTTGAGTAACCCGAGATATCGGCAATCTCATCGAGCGACCGCCCGCCATACGACAGCAGCTCCTTCACTCTTTCCACTTTATGTGCAATATGGAACTTCTCTATCGTCCTTCCTTCGAGCTGAGAAAAAAGACGGCTCACCGTATCATATGGCACTCCAAGTTGGTGTTCGATACACGCCGAGAGTTTCAGATGACACTCAGCCTCATTCCGCACATGCTGCAGAACCGCGGCCTTGGCTCGCTCTATAAGCTCGGCTGCCGGATCGGAAACCCTCTGAAACCCCAGCTCATGAAGTCCGGCATCAAAAGATTTCAGCACACTTTCCTCAAGAGGCTCAGCCAACGATACCGTGCCGAGCTCAACCCTATAATCTTTCACGCCAAGCGACGCCAGCACTGCTTTCACAGCTGCCACGCATCGGTCGCATACCATATTTTTTATGCGGTAAGTCATTTCTTCGACACCTTTTCAAGAATCGTGAAGTCATCCGCGTCATTCGACACCGGAAAGTTGCGTCTGAAAGTTTCCTGACTCTCTCGGCTTAGATCCGCTACGATAAAAGGTCCTTCCGCCTTCGAAACCGGCATTCCGCGACCGTCGAATACGTACGTCAGTCCGTCGTAAACACCGTAGCTGTCAGAGCCTCCGCGGTTAGCTCCTACCACACAGCATTGATTCTCTATAGCGCGGGCAATAAGCAAATGTTCGAAAGCATAGCCGCGGCTTTGTGGCCAGTTGGCAACAACGAGAAGCAAATCATAATTGTTGGCGCGGCAACGACACCAAACCGGAAAACGCAGATCGTAGCAAACAATCATCGCCACATTCCAGCCTCTGAAACGCACTACGGGCAGTGGAGAAGTCCCGGGTGTAAATATCGTGGACTCCTGACTCAAAGAGAAGAGATGACGCTTGTCGTAGAAAGTTTCCTCACCGGAAGGCTCAATAAAGAAGCCTCGATTATACACCTTTGGTGCTGTATATGCAAGGAAGCTGCCAGCTATAGCCACAGATTTCTTCGCTGCAAGAGCCTTTAGCGTTTCAATTGTCACACCGGTATTCCTCTCTGCAAGTTCACGCATGAGATCTGGATCGTCCGAAAAGCCTGTAGAGAACAATTCCGGAAGAACAACAATATCGGTTCCCTCTGGCAGACTCTCCATGGCTTCGGTCACCGCTGCAAGATTACTCTCCTTATCTGCCCATTTAATGGCCAGAGGAAGAGCAGCCACTCTAAGATGATCGGTAAGTTTATTCATTCTGCACTGAATTTTTCAGGATACAAGGCGGTAAAATTGGCATAGTAATCTTTGACTGCACGCATGTCGGCCTCGATATCTCCGGTCGGTTCAAAAGTACGTTCGATGATGATTGTCTTAGAAGATGCATCTATAGCTCCTAAGACAATAGGCACCCCGGCATTCAGAGAGATGTGAAGAAATCCCGAGTGCCAGTCGGTAGTCCGGCTTCGAGTACCTTCAGGAGTAATGGCGATGTTCAACCGTGAGGAAGTCTTGAACTTCTCTGTGAGAAACGAGGTGAGTGATGCACTTCCGGGTTTTCGCCTCGGTACGGCAATACCTCCTATAGCCCTGAAAAAGTATCCTAAAGGCCAGAAGAACCACGCTTCTTTCATCAGAAATCCGGCTCGCCGACCAACGGTAAGATATGCAAGTTCGCCGAGTATGAAGTCCCAGTTGCTTGTATGAGGAGCAACACAGATGATACACTTCGGATAGTCGGGCACGGTAATACGCACCTTCCACCCGAAGAGTTTCAGCAGATGTCCTGCAAGGTTCATTCAGCAGCTACCTTTTTGATTTCTGCCTTCACATCGGCAGGAAGAGCCGCATTCATGTTCTTCACTATTGCAAGCACAGCTTCGTCGAAATTATCGAGAAGCTTGGTGTATGCAGTGTTATAGTAAGCGCTCCGTGCCTTATTGTAAGCAGCGTGGCTCTCGAATTCGCGGGGAGACTTATCGAAAGAGATAGAAGCTTTTGAGAGTGTTTCACCCTGAAGACGTGCTATCTCGGTCACGATGTCGTGAACTTCTTTACGATTGATCGAGGGGAATGCTGCGCGTGCGAAGATTATTTCTGCAGCGAGAGCTCCGCAAGTATTGCGGACGAATTTTTTGAGGTCACGTTTTGATGCCATTTCAGTAATATAGATTAGTTAATTGTTGATTGAAGTATCTTGCGAAGTGCGGGAAGAGTAGGTGGTATTATCACGGAATTATGTCGTCCGCCCATAAAACGATTCAGTTGATGAGGCAGTTCAATAGCAGCTCCAGTAATCTTTGTCATGATATCCAGCCGACGTGCCGGATGTCCGGTGGCAAACACTACTTTCGGCACTCTCTGGTGCGGAAAAACCTTGGCGGCCTTATATGCCATGGCTCCGTGAGGATCTATTGTATAACCGACGGTATCCCGCAGATTATTTATCGTTGAAGTTATCTCTTCATCGCTCACAGGTTGACTTGCTATAATGTCCTTGCTTAAATTTTCCGGAAGGGATTTATAGAGATATGCGATTCTCGGCCACGACGAAGGATAAGCCATGTCGGTTGAGGGTGCATAAGTTTTCACGGGAGAGCGTAAAGAGGCGGGACGATTCCCTTCGATCAGGCTTCTTACGTGATCATTAGTATTCGTAACCGCAAGAATCGGTCCCATTGGAAGACCCATGAAGCGTGCCATTGTAGCAGCTACAAGATTGCTTGCATTGCCACAGGGAATCGAATATATTGCCTTTTCAGCATCCTTAACCCCGGCCTCGCGAAGACGTGCAAAGGCATGCATCGTAAAGGTGATTTGAGGCAGTAACCTCGCTATATTTATCGAATTGGCCGCGGTAAGATTGAAAGACGTCATCGTTGCCTCAGCCATGGCCTTCTGCATCAGAATCTTGCAGTCTTCAATAGTCCCTGCTACTTCTATTGGATGAATATTTTCTCCGAGAGATGAGAACATTGCAGTCTGCATGCGCGAGAGCCGCCCCCGCGGATAAAGCACGAATACTTCAGTATCGGGCAATTTGAAAAAACCGTTGGCGGCAGCCGCACCGGTATTGCCGGTTGTCGCTACAAGCACCGCATGTTTTTTTCCACTGTCTATGAATGGTAGCAACCGGGCCATGAAGCGGGCTCCGTAATCTTTGAACGTAAGTGAGGGGCCGTGAAAAAGCTCAAGCGCGAAAGTGTTTTCGTCGAGATGCTTAAGTGGTATATCCTGACTGAACGCATAGTCTACGGCCGTTTTAAGTTGAGGTCCGGGGATATCTTCCCCCAATAGTATTTCCGACACCACGAACGCTATCTCACGAAGATTCATTTCGGAGATATTCCGGAATAGTGCTGAAGGAATCTTAGGAAGAAACTCCGGCATCAGCAGAGAGCCATCAGGTGCCACGCAACGTGTCACTGCATCTCTTATAGACATTGGGGCACA
The DNA here is from genome assembly GCA_964472555.1 of uncultured Bacteroides sp. Classification (GTDB taxonomy): domain Bacteria; phylum Bacteroidota; class Bacteroidia; order Bacteroidales; family Muribaculaceae; genus CAG-873. The sequence goes on along the minus strand of CAYYQS010000028.1, from coordinate 9,628 downwards.
AGTCCCTTCGGTCGAAATGAATTTCATAACGGTCGAAATCTTGTCTTAGAAGAGCGAAAGCTGTGCGTCATTTTCAGGTTTCCGAGGTTTTCGCGGGGGTTCCTGGTAGCCGAAGTCTGCATCTGAAGTCAGCAGCGGACTCACCTCTCCGGGCAATGGTTCCGAAACGAACCAGTCGGGCACCTCAAAGTCATCCTCAAGCGAAGGCAAGGAATCATCTCCTTCGGCGTGCGGAGTCGGTGATTCTTGCTCATTAGGAATATCAAAAAGACCGTTGTCTACAGGTGTTCGGTGTGAGTTTATCGCGGCTTCGAGTTGCTCCTTGAGTTTTTTGTTGTTGGACTTGAGGCGGGCGATGCGTTCGTCGCGTTTCTGAATCATGGATTCTACCTGATTCATCTGCTGCTGAATCTCTTCTAAGGATTCTACAATCTTGCTGGCTTCTTCAAGCGATGCCTCAGCCTTCAATCGGGCCTCTCTCTCGGCAGCAAACTGATTCTGCAGATCATTGTACATTCCTTGAGAAAGTTCCTGCTGACTGCGGATATCGGCGAGCTGTCCCTCGAGTTCTTCGACTCTTTTCACTGCAATGCTCTCGCGCTCAAGCGCGGCAAGGTGTTCTTCGTCGGAAACGCCATTAAGAGCGACGGCCTCTCCTTCTTTACCGGCTTCGGCAAGCTGTGAGCGCAGCGACTCGATTTCCTTTCGAAGATCTTCCACCACTCCGGGCTGAACATCCGAAACTTTAAGTTTATTGAGAAGACTACGTCGCTCGAGTTCGAATTGCTCGCGTTCGGCTGCCGCTGCCGCGAGTTGACCCTCGAGATCGGTAACGCGATCGGCCAGAGCACGACGGCGTCGGTCGGCACTCAACTGCTGTTCGCGGAGTGTTGTTCTCTGCTGTTCTATCTGCTGCATGTCAGAGCGCAGACGCTCACTTTCACGCCTTGCAGTTTCTGTAGCTTCCTTAAGTTTTGCTTCAGCATATTGCTCTGCCTTAAGCATCAAACCGTTAAGATAATCGGCGACCCCTTTATCGAGTGCGTCAACCAGAAGTTGCTGCTGTCTTGCAGGATCGACGGAAGAACTCAGGAAGCCTGGAAGCGCTTCATTGAAGATTGCTACGGCACCTTCGAAGATCTTACGTTTAACTGCCGGATCAATCTCAGGAAGAGTCGGTACCTCCACAAGACCTTCTACAGTTTCCTGAAGTTGGTCACCTTCCTGAAGCGACGGTAGAAGTTCCGACGTAGTTTCGGTATCCTCGAACGTTTCGCGGTCGTAATCCTCTTCAGGCCCGAAGCCAAATATATTTTTTATAGATGAAATGAAACTCATGGTAAAGTGGAATCTTGAGAGTCGGCGTCGGCCGTCTCAGGTTTTAGAATAGTAGCGAGTCCTGAGCGCCCGTTTATGGCAACTGTAAGAGGACTGTCGAAAACAATCATACGGACTCTGCCGTCGTCGTAGACGGCGGGTAAAGAGTCGAGATATGAACTATCGTAGTATGAACCGTCGTTGGAGTAAGGACTTACCGTCAGATAACCGACTCCAAACGATGTAAGATTCTGGAAGAAATGCGTGCCTTGACTTGGCTCGATACGGTAATTGTCTGTAGCAGCTTCAACTATGACACGCGCCGAAGATATATCTGCCCACTTTACAGGAATACCTAAAGCGGGATCGGAAGAACCCCAGCGGCCCGGTCCGATAAGCACATATCCTTCGCCTCTTGTGGCGAGTTCGCTGTTGAGTTTTCTGATGACTTCAACCAAAGATATGTTAGCGGCTGAATCGAAAGCATCCGGCCTGACATAGATCAGTGTGCGGACTCCTTCTACCATACCGTTGCCCAAAGCACTCTTACTTCGAAGAATAAGAGCTTCGTCGGGATGATCGAGTACATCGTCGTTAATCAGATTCTTCTTGTCGATGATCGGACGGATCTGCAGCCAATAGAGGTTACCTTTAAGCCCGTCTTCTGTCGTTTTCGGGAAGATATTTCCGGCAAACTCGATTTCTACGGGACGCTGCATGGCCGCCTGACCTTCTCGAAGCATGAAATCAAGAGCATCCGACAAGGGCAGAACCTTATCACGAAGTATGTTAGCAAACGTCACCACTCTCCGTCCTCGTCCGGATTCATAGTCGTTGAGAATTCCGTCGAGAGCATTGTATGTAGAAACCATATAACGCAGGTGACCGGTGTCGGCAAAGTCCTGAATGTTCTTCTTGACAAGATTGAGACCTTCGTCTACGCCGACCGTAAACTCGGCTCCGTCGCCAGTGCGAAGAGCCAGAAGGTCGGTCTGGGTGTCGCGGAGAGCCAGATCGAGAGTGGAAGTCTGGAGAACGTGTCCCGGGTGCCGTGGCGAGAATCTGAGTCCTCGACCACCGTCGACAATATGCTTGCCGAGTCCGACTCCGATTTCCACTACACCGTCGTCGATTGCTTCGTCGCCAAGCGGATAGTAGTTGAGCGAGCGGCCCACACCTGCGAAAGAGGGGAAATAGCAATCACCACGCTCTTCTCCCACCACTTCCTGAATGATAACCGCCATTTTTTCCTGGTCGATCACATTGCTCGTTGCGGTCATGTAGGTCTTGCTTGCGGCATAAAATACAGAGGCATACACTCCCTTGATCGCATCTGTGAGCCATTTCAGACGTTTCTTCCTGTCGCCGGTAAACGGAAGCATATATGTGGAATATATGCCTGCGAAGGGCTGGTAGTGAGAATCTTCAAGCAGGCTCGAACTCCTGACGGCGAGCGGGCGGTCGACAACATCAAGCAGAGCCTCGAGATCTTCACGCACACGCTCGGGGAGACGGGCGGCGACAAAAGCCTGAAGAATGGTCTCGTCGGATACATCACTGAGCGCCAATGGATATAAGGCGTTCGAAGCCATAAACTCATCGAAGATATCCGTACAAAGCACCACAGTGCGCGGTATAGATATCGACAGGCCTCCGAAATTGTCACATATCGGATTTTTCTTTATGATCGAATCGACAAAAGCAAGACCACGTCCTTTGCCACCGAGACTGCCCTGCCCTATTCTCGCGAAGTTGGAATAATGGTCAAAGCGGTCTTTCTTAAACACAGCCACCACTCCTCGGTTCTTCATCTTTCGGTATTTAACTATTAGATCGAAGAAAAGCTGACGCACTGCGGGAGCCTCTGAAATATCGGTGAAGCGGTGTCGCTTCACTACATCGGCGATCGGGAAGAGAGCTCGGGAATATAGCCAGCGCGAAAGATCGTTGTGCGACGCGTGGTAAAGAAGAGAATCAGCGGGTATATCGAAAATACTCTGCTGGAGACCCTTGAGATCGCGGATAACCTTGATAGGCTCGCCTGTGGCAGGATCGCGGAAAGTGAAGTCTCCAAACCCGAAATTATCCATGATTGCATCTCCGAGATCGACAGGAAGTTTTTTTGAATTCTTATCGATGAAAACGCCTCCGAAATCTTTAGTCTTATCTTTGTTCTCTATCTCCGACGACTCGATAATGATAGGAAGATAAGGGTCACAAGAGCGGAAATATCTGGCGAGACTCAGTCCGGCCTGAGGATCTTTCACCCCGTTGCGGTTGAAAGATACGTCGCTTATCACGCCAAGCATGTTCTTGCCGTAGCGGTCGTAGAGTTCGACGGCCTCTTCGTAGTTTCGGGCGAGCATCACCTTGGGTCGTCCGCGCATTCGGAGCATCTGCTCATGCTGGTTAAGAGCCTCGGTGGAGAAAAGCTTGGATTGCTTAAGGAGGAACTTGTAGATATGCGGCAGAACTGAAGAATAGAAACGGACAGAGTCCTCTATTACGAGAATAGCCTGAACGCCAACATCGGTAATATCGTGGGCGTTGAGACGGTCTTCGAGCAACTTGATAATCGCAAGTAGAAGATCCATATTGCCGAGCCAGCTGAAAACATAGTCGACATTCGACAGATCCTCTTTAGCGAGGCGTCGTGAAACCTCCTTACTGAAAGGCGTCAGAACTACGAGCGGAACAGCCGGGTATTCACGCTTTAAGTCGGCAGCACCTTCGAAAGTGTCGGAAAGATCTCCTCCCGGCATAGCGATGACGAGGTCGTAAGGTTTTACGTGCATCGCTTCGAGAGCCTCAGCCATTGTCGAAACACGCGTAACGCGAGGGGGCGAACTGAGGTTAAGGGCTACGTACTCGTTGTACAATTGTTCTTCGACGCGTCCGTCCTCTTCCATCATGAATGCGTCATAAGGCGAGGCGATGAGCAACACATTGAATACACGGTGCTGCATCAAGGCCTGAAAAGAGGTCTCCTTGAGATACATTCTGCTGAGGGCTTCCTCGTTCATAGGAACTGAATCACTTATAAAGGAAACGACGGATTGAGCGCTTGGGAGTCTTGGCGAACTCCTGGCTTACAGTCTCTATAGCCTGTACCTGCTCGTAAGGGGCCACAAGTGTGTTGAGATTGCGTCTGTTGGCCTCCATAACCTCTGCGAGAGCTTCGGGCGTTTCGATGCCGTCGCGGGCAAGTTCCTCAGAGTCGGGATAGCATAAGGCAACAAGACGGCCGTCGCGGTCCACTACAATGCATTCGCTCACATATGGCATGTTGCTTAGTTTAGCCTCTATTTCCTCCGGATAGATATTCTGGCCGTTGGACGACAGAATCATTGTTTTGTAACGCCCTCGGATATTTACCGTGCGGCTGTTGGGAGCTCCGAGCCAACCCATATCGCCGGTGTGCAACCAGCCGTCGGCTTCGAGCGCCTCTGCAGTAGCTTCGGGGTTCTTATAATATCCAGCCATTACGTTGAGGCCACGCACGAGAATCTCGCCTTGAGGAGTTCCTTGGGGTGAGAGGCCGAGCGATTCGTCGGGAGCAATCTTTGCTTCCATGATCCGACTGAGCGTGCGGCCTGATGATCCCACTTCGAATCGGCGCCACGGTGAGTAGCTGATAAGCGGGCCGCATTCGGTCATGCCATAACCGACAGTGAACGGGAAGTGGATTTTATGAAGAAATTCCTCAACCTCGTAGTTCAGGGCGGCTCCCCCTACGATTACTTCTTCGAATGAAGCACCGAATGCCTCTACAAGTTTTGTGCGGATCATGCTGTAGAAAGCCTTGTCGAGCATCGGCACTGCAAGCACCCAACGCACAGGCTTGCGGGTGATCAGTGGCACCACGACCTTACGGTAGATTTTCTCAAGAATGAGGGGTACGCAGATAATCAGCGAAGGACGCACCTGCTTGAGAGCTTTCAGGAGAATCTGAGGCGTGGGCGTCTTACCTAAGAGCGTGATGTGTGAGCCGACGGCAAGAGGCACGAGCATGTCGAAGGCGCAGCCGTAGGCATGTGCGAGCGGGAGGAAAGAGAGTGCTCGCGATCCCTGATAGTGTAGCTTGGAGCGGATTCCGAAGACGATGTTGCCACGAAGATTATCAATGGTGAGCATCACGCCTTTGGAATAGCCCGTAGTACCCGAAGTATAATTGATAACTGCTACGCTACCTCCGGGAATACTGCGATAGGAAATGTCCTGAGGCCGGAAGCCATCGGGATACACCTCGCGGAATTTACGCGTGAGGTTGACCACAATAGAGCGGTGCGAGGCGGGACGTCGCTTTCCGGGCTCACGCGGAATTTCCCTTTCCTCAAGGACTGTCCGGCTGACAAGAGAAACCACCACACGAAGTTTGGGCATGGACTCGAGATTCATGTGCCCGTAGATGTCATCAGCTACGAATAGTGCCACGGCATCGGAATGATCGATGATGTTTTCAGCGTCGGCGGGATTGAAGTCGTGAAGCACCGGAACTATGACGGCACCATAGGTGATCGTACCCATGAAAGCGATAACCCAGTTGGGTGTATTCTTACCCATGAGTGCAATTTTTTCTCCCCGCTTGATACCGGCAGCCTCGAAAAACATGTGTAGCCGGGCAATGCGCCTGGCCACATCGAGATATGTCATGGTGCGACCGGTGACATAGTCTGTCAAAGCCGGCAGCGCATGGTTGTCGGCAAAGGCTCCCGCATAAATTGCCATTAGGTCGGTGTATGGCGGGTCGCAGTATGGAGGTTCGAAGCTATACAAAATCAGCGGTCCAGTTCTTTGGAAATATCATTGAAAATTTCGTCGACCGTACGGTTGCCGTCGATCTTACGATACTGATCCCGTTCAGTATAATAATTTTTGAGAGGGGATGTCTGCTTGTGGTAAACTTCGAGACGCTTGCGGATAGTGTCGATGTTGTCGTCGGCACGGCCGGAAGTCTTGCCACGTTCGAGCATGCGGTTGATGAGTTCGTCTTCATCCACTTCGAGGCCTACAACCTTGTCAATGCCTACGCCGAATTCCTTGAGAAGATCGGCCAGAGCTTCAGCCTGAGGTATCGTGCGGGGGAAACCGTCGAAAATCACACCCTTCTCGATGAGTCGGGGATCGTTGTGGAATAGATCGGCGAGCACGTCGACCATAAGTTCGTCGGGAATGAGAAGCCCCTTGGAAATAAACTGATCGGCTACCTTGCCGAGCTTTGTTCCCTCAGCAATATGCTTGCGGAGAAGTTCGCCTGTAGAAATATGATGAAGACCGTAGCGGTCGATGATTTTTTCGCTCTGAGTTCCTTTACCGCTGCCGGGGGCACCGAAAATGACTATGTTCATTGTTCCTTAAGGATGTAAATATCATTGAGGTTACGGGCTTTTCCGTTGAGGTCGAGGCCGTAGCCGATAATAAATTTAGCAGGTATGCTGAAGCCGACGTAGTCGGGCTGAACCGGACGTACGAGAGCGTCGGGTTTGAAAAGAAGAGTCGCGATCTTGATTTCCGCGGGATTCTTCTTTTTAAGATCCTCGACGAGACGGTAAATAGTATTGCCCGTGTCGACGATATCCTCAACTACAATAACGGTCCGGCCTTCGATATTGTCGGTAAGACCGAGGACTTCCTTGACGTTTCCTGAAGTAGAAGTACCCTCGTAGCTTTTGAGGCGAATGAAAGCTATCTCGGCATCGAGATTCTCGGCGGCGCGGAAGAGGTCGCTTGCAAAAGGAAATGCCCCGTTGAGTACACACACAAACAGAGGCATTTTACCAGCGCAATCGCGCACAATCTGCTTTCCCAATTCTTCCACTCGGGCAGCGATATCAGATTTCAAAATGTATGGCTCAAAAGTGAGGCCTTCGTATGTCACTTCTTTCATTTTTACTCTAAGAAATAAATTGCACAAAGTTACAGATTATTTCGGAAGTCTGCAAATGCATTTTTTACATTTCTTTCACACGGGTTTGAAAAAAAACGCTATCTTTGTGCAACATTCAACAGATATGAAAAAATACATCCAACGCAAAGGGAAAAAAGGAGCCGATCTGTGGCTTGACAGATTTCTATCGAAGTCTTTTGTCAAGGTTTTTGGTATCACCTTTCTGGTGTCGACGATATTGTTGGTCGGCGTTTTTCTTATTTTCCGCTATTACGGGAGCGATATTACCGCAGTACAGGCTTTCATACAGCTATCCAACCCAACAGAATGGCATGATGAGGGTGTCCACGGGATAAATGCGGCGGCCCTTGTGGTTCTTAACCTTATCGGACTTTTCATCATCAACGGCGTAGTGCTCACACTACTTGTCAACTGGGTATCGAGCCGCAAGGATAAAAACGAGAAAGGTCAGTCGCGCTACTCCAATGTAACAGCAGGTAATTTCACCGTGATAATCGGTGGCCACAGCATCGTACCGTCGCTTATAAACAATCTATTCGGGAACGACCGCGACCGATCCTCATTCATACTCGTTCAGACATCGGGCAACGTAGAGAAACTCCGCAAGGAGATTTTTGCGGAACTTCCCACAGAGAATCTCAGGGAGCATGTGATAATCTACTCAGGCGACCGTACCTCTTGGCACGAGCTTGCCGAACTCCACTGCGAGAAAGCAAGCGCGGTGTACATAATTGGAGAATCGCAGGCAATCGACGGTTCGGGACATGATGCCCTCAACCTAAAATGCTGGGATCTGCTGAGCCGCAACATCAAGGTAGACAAAGCACCGGGCCAGAAGATACGGTGCCATATAATGTTTGAGTACCAATCGACCTTCACAGCTTTCCAGCACTGCGACGTGAGTGCCGAGGAGAGTTCGACATTCAGGTTCGTACCATTCAGTTTCTATGATACCTGGGCTCAGAAAGTGCTTGACAATACCGGCACCAAACCGGATCCCTATATCCCTCTCGACGGTTTAGACGGTATCCCCTACTCTTCGCGCGAGCGCGTACACCTCATTGTGATAGGAATGTCGAAAATGGGCATATCGCTTGCCGTGCAAGCCACCCATATAGCCCATTACCCGAATTTCGATAACGAAGCCGCCGGGCGCCCACGCACCCTCATAACGTTTATCGACCGCAACGCGCGTCGCGAGATGCAGTATTTCATAGGACGTTACCGTGAGATATTCCAGCTTGCGCGCTGGCGGTTCGTAAAAGCTCCCGACTCCATAAGCCCCGAAAGCGGTAAGTGGAAAATCTACGATTCCACCACCGACATACACAAGGCTACCAATCAGACCTATCCGTGGGAGCGACCTTTGGATGACGAATCATTCGGATCGCCTTATTTCGGAGGATATCTGGGTGAAGACTTCATCGACGTAGACTTCGAGTTTATCGAGGGAGATGTGGCCTTACCTTCAATCCAGAAATATCTGAGCGAGGCATGCGCAGACAGCCGGGGCGTGGCAAGCAAGGAAATAGAAAATACGAGCCGCACAACCATAGCGGTCTGTCTGCCCAACGACAGCGAGGCAGCCTCAGCAGCCTTCTATTTCCCGCCCGACGTTTACGACAACGCTCAGGAAATCCTCGTGCAGCAGTCGCACTCTTCGGCTCTGATAGATGCTGTCCGCAAAGGAAAAACAGGCACCGGCGACTCACGATACCGCAAGCTCGTGCCTTTCGGAATGCTCGACAAGTGCAACTATCCGCCTGCCGACGACTATCTTATGGCCAAATGCGTGGCCTATGCATATTCGTGCATGGGAGACGCCACCGACAAGCGCAACTTCATAGAAAGGATGCGCAGCCACAAAAACCGTCAGGATTTCATAGATGAAATTGAAGATTTCTGGGAAAAGATCGAAGCATCGAACGGAAAGAGCGCCACAGCTCTGCGCTGGTCGAATGTTTACTGCGCGCTGAGCTTCGGTACCAAGCTTCGCTCAACCGAGTCTTCAATCAATGATAAAGAAGAATTCTCCGACTCGCGCACCATAAAGACACTCGCCCGTGTCGAGCACACGCGGTGGCTCTTCGAGCAGCTTCTCCTCGGCTTCCGTCCTGTTGATAAATCGCTGGCTGATAAATTCCCCTTCAACGACAACAACGACCCCAGCAAGAAGCTACGCACAGAGCTTAAGAACCGCGGAATGCACCCCGACCTCGTGGCTAACTCACTGCTCGGCAATACGAGTGTGTACGACGAAATGATAGTAAGCATAATTCCTGCCGCGATCTCGTTAGCCAAACCCAGAATAAAGAATTAAGAGCTTGTCCCATAATATATGTTAACGCTGAGGTCGCATATCTCGGAGGGATTTTGGAGCTGGCGTGAGGGAGCAATGCTGTA
>CAYYQS010000027.1:0-21248 GCA_964472555.1 uncultured Bacteroides sp. | reverse complement strand
CACACGATGAGAGCATAGAGTTTCACTCTATTGTCTCACGCCCCGCAGCGAAGAGTACTTTGACATTCTGGTAAAAAAACTTCAGCACCTAATCGGCGAGCCAACTGAGATCACTGTCCGATAATCACTTTCCGAACGCAGGGGGTAGCGTTATCGGGCGACACCTTCACGATATACATTCCTCCGGGAAGCCCGAGTGTAATCAGCGAGAGTATTTGCCCTCCTTTCATTGTGGTAGCTGCATGGAGTTTACCGTCAATACCATAAATATCTACTTCTGCCTGGTCAACGCTCAGGCCGATTTCTATGGCGTTCGAAGCGATCCTTACAGCACTCTCGTCACTTACTAAAGATACACCGGCAGCAAGTAAAGGAATGTTGGCGTCGATCCACTTCGTGTTAGCTTCCATTATAGCTATCGCGCTCTTGCAGTACGCCATGATATTGGCCTTCTCAAATTGTGGCCAGCGCTGATAGTTGACAGCGTCAGATGGCTCACAGAGCTCTCCAATCCGCCTGATGTAGTCGTAGACTTGCGGCATCTTAGGCTTCACAGCCTCCCATTCTGTCGTCAGAGCGCGGTGGAAAGCTTTGGTTGCTGAGAGAGCACCTATCCAATGCACGGCTGAGTAAGACGGATGATCGCCCTTTACCCAGTCCGACTTCTCACCATAGAGAGCGAGATCCCACATCGGGCCGAAATTCCAGCGGCAATTATCTCCCAGATCTTTGTGAAGATAGAAACTCCCGTTATACCCGTCTCCGTCGTGAAGGATTTCGCGCACTATAAAGTACCGGGCAACGGAGACCGGATCGATGTACCTGCTCCAGCCTTCACCCGAGGTGTCGCCTGAATAGATGGCGGCGTTCATCGCGGTGAACTGGTCGGTGAGCCAGGTCTGCTGTGCCGGAGAGAGCTCTTCGGGGGTATGATATGTGACGCGGAGATTAAGCGTTTCAGTTTCGGGAATAACAATCTGACACTCATCGTCGTAGTTGTCGATTTCGACGAGCCAGCCACCCGAAATCAGCGAAGGGTCTTCGTTGAGGTCTTCCTGCTCGTAGATGTCGAGGCGGTCAGAATCGATTTTGACAGATTCTACTATGAAGTAGCGCCCTAAATATTCACCGTTAAGCACGAATTCCACAGGTTCTCCGTAGGGTGCCCAACTCTGATCCGTAGCTCGTGCCAGCTCCATTCCTCCCACTCCTGCAGCTGCCGATTGCCAGCCGGTGTAAGGGATTATGGCATAGTGCTTATGCTTAGGCATGCCAAGAATAGACGTCTTCTTGTCAAATTTCAGTTTGTATGGCTTCTTATCGAGTTTCCATGAAGCATTCCCGCGACCGCGGATAGTGAGAGCCACGTCGCTAAGGTTTTTTGATTCGAATCCGTTAAGAGTAGTATAGCCTTCGGGGAGTGTAAGATTGAATAAAGCCTGAATTTTGGTTTCTTTGTCCACTATCGGTACATTGTTTTCAGTATCGATGCTGATCAAAGGCAGTGTGCCCGTGGCCATGGAGGCGGGAAATTCCGTAGTAGATGAGGTTATTGTATTGTCATTCAGTTGGTTACAAAAAGGGGGGGTGAGACGAGCATCGCCCGGAACATTGGCTAACAATGAACCGGCAGCCACGTTGAGCCCCAATAGCAGAGTTAAAAATCTAATAGACATGTTAAGAGGTTTTTTATGAAATTATTCTACAAAGATATAGGATTTTAGTGAACTGTGCAACTTTTTCTTTACGCTTCACGAGCAAGCACATCAAAATATGGAATGATATGCAAGTGAGTGTCTATGATTGAATATCTTATCCTTAGTATTATCAGGATTTATTTGCTAATTTTGCATTATGGTAGATTCAATCTTGAATAGGAATGATATATTGTCTGATGATTTGAAATTTATTACAGATCTAAAGGCTATCGTTTATACGGCAAAGTCGAGAGCTTACCAAGCTGCTGACCTCTATAATGTGGCCAGCAATTGGCTCATTGGGAGACGAATTGTTGAGCAGGAGCAGAATGGACAAAGTCGTGCTCAATATGGAAAGCATATTATTGAAATTGCTTCTAAAGCCCTTACAGAAGAGTTTGGTAACGGGTATAGTCCTACTCAAATACGAGGTTTTAGAAAATTCTATCTGCAATTCAATTATTTACCAATTCAGCAGACGCTGTCCGCTGAATTTGAATTGTCACGACTTCTTCCGTCAAACCTATCATGGTCGCACTATGAGAGGTTAATGCGTATTGATAACGAGGATGAGCGGGATTGGTATATGCGAGAGGCTTCATACGAAGGCTGGAGCGTACGAACATTGAATCGTAATATCGGGTCTCAGTATTACAATCGTTTACTCCAAACACCGGAATCAAAACGAGACGAGGTCATTGATGAAATGCATCGCATAACTGCAGACTATCAAAAGGATCGTCATCAATTTATGCGTAATCCTGTTGTAGCTGAATTTCTTGGATTTACTCCTGACGCTGCTTATTCTGAATCTAATTTGGAAACTGCGATAATTGACCATCTTCAGAAGTTTATTATGGAGCTTGGTAAAGGATATGCATTTGTTGCGCGTCAGCAACGAATCAAGACAGATATGGGGGAGTATTACATTGACCTCGTTTTTTATAACTATATTCTAAAATGTTTCTTACTTATTGATCTTAAAACATCACCGATAACACATCAGGATTTGGGACAGATGGATATGTATATCCGAATGTACGATGAGTTGAAATGTACTGAAGGTGACAACCCAACGATCGGATTGTTGCTCTGCTCAGAGACAAGCAAAGATTTGGCACGTTACTCAATTCTGAAAGACAGTAAACAGATATATGCAGCTAAATATCTCACCTATCTACCTACTAACGAGCAGCTTGCTGCAGAGATAAACAAGCAGAAAGAGATATTTGCATTACAGGCAGGAAAGAACGAGTAAAGCATATTTTCATTTAGCCATATGAGAGGGGCGGTTCTGCTAATTCTTTCTTAGTAGTTCTCCCGGTTGCCCTGCGGTTCTCTACCCTGGAGTTGCAAAAGCAAGCGCTCACCCGTCTATCGGAATGAGCGCTTAAAAAGCATTTTAAAGGTGAGGTCAGAGTTGTGAGATGCGACCGGCGAAAAGCATGGTGTTTGTGCTCGCCTCACAGATAAATACAAGGAACGGACGGTCGAAAACTATATCGATTTGGCCAGAGGGGTAATAGGCAATATCTTGGCCGGTTATTGTAACAGCAGCAGCTTCAGCACCTTTCTCATTAACTTCGAGAGTGCACTTCTGATAAATGTCGGCACAAAACTCAATATTTTGGTTTTCGAATGCGGTTAATGTTCTCTCACAGATAGCGGGGAGACCCATGCTGGTTAACGTAGTGGTCAGACAGATTTCTTTCTGGTCATCAAGTTTGAATCGAGGCAAGGAAAGACGATAAGGGCGGTTGGCAGATTTCGGGAGGACTTCAGCTGTAAGAGATTGCGACTTAAGCAAATCCAGCGGTGTGATACCTTCATCGGGAAGTACGAAGTGAGCTACGAAAGCACCGTTGCCGAAAGGCAGGGATATCTTGGTAAAATTATCAGCCTCATAGAGCAACCCTGTGTTAAAATCGTGATGCATCATTGTCACTTTAGAGTTGCCGTTGACAGAATGGAAAGTTCCAGGCTTACTATCGGATTCATTAAATGCGGTCTGCCAAAGTCCTTTAAAATATGTGGCATTTCCAACAATGATCGTTGTAGAAGGATTTATAGGAAAAACCATATTTTTAATTAAACCGTTGGTGTTGTCTGATATCCACTTATTAATAAGGGCACGACAGCCTTTAGTATCATTGATAAAAGGAGCAGAGAAACAAGATCCTCCGTAATATGTTGCAACTATATCGCGGAAATTTTCTGTGATCTGCTCAGACTCTTCGTACCACACGGCGTTGGCGATGGCGAGCTTTGTGGTTGGATCGATACTAAGCAGTTTGTCAGAAACAGCTTTAATATAACTGTCCAGGCTACTCTTATCGGCATTGAAGAAAGCTGCTAATTCTGAGTTAAACTGTTCATCAGCGGCTGCCGAAATGAGAGCAAGAGTAGTTGTAGCGCTGAATGGAGAGAGGACTATGTTTTCATTATCCTCTCTGTCGGTAAGCTCTGCCTGCAGGAGGTTTAGGCCGAATTCGTTAGAAGCCAGACAAGCCGCCTCTTCCGCTTCGGATAGTTCTATGGCTTCAGCCCTTGAGAGGGCACCCCAGTCAAAGTCAGGTTCTTCCTGCTTATCGGAGCAAGAGGCGAGCATTGCAGGAAGGAAGAGAAAGTAAAGGAATCGTTTCATTGTTGTTCTCTATATTGGTTTTGGTCGCAAATATAAGTAAAAAAGATTGAAAAGTCAAGTTTTTTGCATAAAAATGGGTGGATATATATTAAGGGAGATAGTGACTTAGAGATACTTGTAGAAGAAGTGACAATATTTACGCGGATACAGAGGAGACTGCTTTTTTATTGGATATTGTTGTATAGAGCTCTATGAGAATAATTGGGGAAATTATTAGAATAATTTTTGTAACTCAAAAATTACCACTAAATTTGCTACTGAAATCTAAACACCTTAAATTATATGAAAAAACTATTATTGTTACTATGCATGCCGATATTATTATTCGGCTGTGCTGAGACTCCGGACACGGATGAGCCTCGGGACCCTAACTATCGCGATCCTAACTTAGATTATGGAGCGCTGACTGAAGTTATCGGTGAACCTGCCACGAGTAACCGTACAGAATCAGAAGCAGTGACTCTCGCTATCGCAGCAGCTGATTACAACTACCCGGCTAAATCAAGATCCAATGTAGGTCACCGGGTGAGTGGAGTTAGAGCGAGTGTAGCTCCCAACAGTCGTTCTGAAACGCCTGATACGCTGTTCTATGTGGTGAACTTCGAGGATGAAGCTGGCTTCGCCTTGATTGCTGCTCCTCGAACCCTGTCTCCCGTTCTTGCTGTAGTAGAATCCGGAAATTACGAACTTGATGAAGAAATCGACAATCCCGGTTTTAAGCTGTTTATGGATTGTTTACCCGACTACATCGAGTCCGCATCAATTAATGCTGAAATAGATCCTGATATTAGGCCTGCCGATAGACTGATTACCGATACCCTAACACATTGGGGCTCAAGAGATAATTTTAGAGTTGGTGTTGAATGGGGGCAAGACGGAATATATGGGGCATACTGCCCTAATGGTATCTGCGGATGTGCGCCATTGGCTATTGGTACTATCGCTATGCGTTTGGGCAATACCAATATGCCTAACTTTAACATTAACTATACGTTCCCTGAGAGAGACATTGATTCTGAAACTCTTGTCTTTACAGAAATGAACAGACATAGAGGTATCGTTAAGCCCGTCCAAGGAAACGAATATGAGTATAGATGTTGGGCTGATGATGAAGAAGCCACAGATAAAAGTATCGGGCGTATGCTGCGCCAGATAGGTATGGATTGTGGCTCGAAATATTATTCGAATGAGACAGGGACTAATAAGGGTGTTTATACAAATATCCTTAAGAAGTATCTTCCTTATGCTCAAGTTTCAGAGTTAAAAGAGTATAAATCACGAGAGTTAATATCCGTGATAGACAAAGGTCTTGCGATGATGAGAGCCGGTGAAGATAATTATGGTGGCGGTCACGCGTGGGTTGCAGATGGGTACGAGTATTTACACACAAGAACTACTGTATGGACCTGGAATAAACTGACAATGCGCTTTGAACCTACTTCAACCAGTTATGAAAAAATAACTTCTGTAACTCATTTCCGTTGGGGTTGGCATGGGGATAAAGATGGATATTTCGAGGGAGACGTTTTCAATGTCGGGTCGTATAAGTTCGTTTCTCCGGAATACATAGCTGTACTTGAAAAATATTAATGAAACTCACTAAATAAAGTAAAGGCTCCTCCTATCACTCTCAAAGGGGGAGTCTTTTCTTTGCCTTCTGAAAGATTATCGCTACCTTTGTAGGCATCCTAACACTCTGCTGTAGATGATTCTTAATTCATTCTCTTTCTTAGTAGTGCTGCCGGTGGTTCTGGCTGTTTACGCAGGCATTGTCTACTTGTGCCGCAACAGTCGCTACAGCAATATTATTTCGGCGGCGTTGCTGACATCGATTTCTTACGGATTTTTCATTTCCTATCAGCCGTCAGGGGCATTGGTGCTCTTCTGTATTACCCTCGCCACCTATCTCTTTGCGCTGGCTATAGAGCGGCTCGACAAGAAAGCGGGGGAGCAATCCGGGTGGAAGCAGAAAGAACTGCTTATAACTTGCGGTGTAGTGCTGGTGCTTATCCCCCTGGCGGTGATGAAATACTCCGGCTTTGTGATGAATGCGCTTGAGGAACTTGAAGCACACCTCGGTTTCGATTTTATCGATAGCAATCCCGGTACGCTCACCAGAATATTTATTCCGCTGGGCATATCATTTTTCACCTTCCAGAGCCTCGGCTACCTTTGGGATGTATACCGCGGAAAGATTTCGGCGGAGCATAATTTCCTCTACTATATGCTCTTTGTGGGATTTTTCCCTCAGATCGCTTCAGGCCCGATCAGCAAGGCCGACGAACTGCTACCCCAGATAAAGGGTAAGAGGAGCGTCACGGCAGCAGATTTCACCGAAGGTGTAAGGCTCATGCTCTGGGGCTATTTCCTTAAGGCAGTAGTCACCGATCGCCTCGCTACCTTTGTCAACGCCGTATACGCCAATTATGTCGACTTCTCAGGGGGCACATGCTTTGTAGCGTCGATCTTCTACTCCCTGCAGATATATGGCGACTTTGCCGGTTATTCTCTTATCGCAATAGGTGTTGGGCGTCTTTTCGGGTTCCGACTGATAAACAATTTCAACCGCCCCTATTTCAGCAACAGTCTGACAGAATTCTGGCGACGCTGGCATATATCGCTCACGCGGTGGTTGCGCGAATACGTGTATTTCCCTCTGGGTGGCAACCGCAAGGGAAAGACTCGCACCTACGGCAATATTCTCTCCACCTTCCTGATCAGTGGCCTCTGGCACGGTGCAAACTTCACATTTATTGTCTGGGGCGCAATCCACGGAATCGTGCAGTGTCTCGAGCGCTTCTTCAATATCAGCAAGGCTCCTCGAAAGTGGGTTGCAGTCCTTCGGATAGTCATCACTTTCCTCATCGTCAACTTCGCATGGATATTCTTCCGCATGCCTTCGGTGCACGATGCGTGGCAGGTAATCGTGAGGATATGCACATGGGCCCCCGGGGCCGCAATGGCTCTTACAAATACCGAGACTCTGCTTATAGCATTTGCTATTGTGTCGCTTATCGCCGTTGAAGTGATTCAGGAATACTTCCCGAGGGTAAGCCTGCTCAGGCATCGCAACATCGTGGTGCGATGTGCCGCTATCGTTGCTCTTTTAGTGTGCATCCTTACGGTCGGCGTCCTCGATTCGGGCCAGTTTATCTACGTGAATTTCTAAGCTTATGAACCGACGATTCATCATAGCGGCCATGGCCGTGATAGTCTCATTCCTCGCCATAGACTTTCTCTTCGGTAAAGCTATGGACCGCTTTGCAGCTAAATCCCGCGGAGGCGACACTCGCAATATTTATTATATCTGCAATGAATTCGACGACTCCGTGGCTGTATTCGGTTCATCGCGTGCCAATCATCACTACGATTCTTCTCTGCTTGGCGAGGAACTGGGCCTGCCTGTGTATAACTGCGGCCGCGACGGCAACGGTATACTTCTTGCCTACTGCTATTTGCTCAATATGGTTAGCAACGGCAACAAACCTTCGCTCGTGGTCTACGACTTTTTCCCTTCGTTCGACCTGTACGATAACAACGACCACCAGCGGGCGGTAAATACCATTTCTCCCTATTTCCGCAATCCGGGCATGAAGGAAGTAATCGAGGATTATACGCCCGGAGAATACTCCAAACTGCAACTCTCCACCTATCGCTATAATTCCCGCTTCATTCAGATAGTGAGCGATGCATTCAGACCGCGCCAGACGCTGGTAAAAGGCTATAAACCCCTCGAGGGCACTATTACCACCGACTTTACCGAAGGCAAGAAGACTGCCGAGCCCATTGATACCCTCAAGGTGAAATATCTCAAAAAGTTCATCGAGCTGTGTGAGGATAATGATATCGATCTCGTTTTCGTCACCTCTCCGGCCTACCATTACATTGAAAATCCCGAAGAGACTACACAACTCTTCGAAACCTATGTGGGCGAGGATTATCACCTATTCAATTTCCAGAATCATGAGGCGTTTACGGGGCACCGCGAGCTCTTTGTCGACCCTGCGCACATGAATCATCAGGGAGCCGAGCTCTTCACCAGCATGCTTGCCGACAGTATAAGTAGTCGTCGGTAAACTATCTTCGTGGCTCTACGGCGATGACTTTGCGGAGAAGTGGGTACCATAGATAGCCGGTGGTCACACGGTGACCCAGACGCGAGAGAAGGGAAAGGTAGTGCTCCACCTGAGCGAAGTGCTTGGGGCGTGGTTCGAAAGTGAATTTATAGTCTACCACGGTTGTGCTTCCGTCGGGCATGAGCACTATGCGGTCAGGTCGGAACGTATCCGTATCGCTCTGTGCATCGGCATCATAGATAGAGCGCTCTGTGTAGATTCTGTTTTCAGGATCGAACCATTGTGCCACGGTAGCTCCTCCGGCCTCGAAACTTTCACACAGCAGGCGCTGATAGTCAGTGGCCGTGGCGGTGTCGATGCCAGCGCGTGCAGCATAACGCTCAACGGCTCGCGGAAGGTCAGCCATGGTGCGTACGTCTGCCAGAATGGCATGGAGATGATTGCCACGCTCGGCAGCCGCGAAGAGTTCACTGCTGTCCCCGCGTGTCGGACGGTCGACTATCTCCTTGTCTTCTTCTCCTCCGATATCGAGGTGTGTCGAGAGTGCGTCGTCGACGGATATCAGCTGGCGCGTGTCGTTGCGGAATGTCACCGGGTACGCCTCGCTGTCGATTGTAAGCTGATGCCTCTCTTTCCTGTTGACCTTCTCGGTGGGCAGTCCGATGGTGAGAGTGCCCGTGGCGCTGTCGAAGCACGACGCCGGGTCGCAGCGCGAGGTATCGGCAAGTTCCTCTTCCGAAGCCGTCGCGGCCACCGCTTCCATTACCTTTGCTCCCAGATTCTCCGTGGCACTGTACACTATCAGCTCCCGCGAAGCGCGTGTGAAGGCCACGTAGGCAAGGTTGAGACTGTCGAAAGTCTCCAGCAGTATGTTTTTCTTTATCGTGTCGGCGAAGGGCGATATGCGGCTGTCGCAGAGCACTGATTTCGAGGTGCCGTCGGCACTCACGCTTACGTTCACTTTGATAAGCGGAGGTACTATGTCAGGGTCGAAGTCCTTTAGTGAATCGGTTTCGAGCCAGAGGCTCATATCGCGGTGGATGAGGCTCCAGTCCCCGAAGGGAATGTGTACGCAGTCGCGCTCCAGACCTTTCGACTTGTGGATCGTCATGATTTCGACGGCATCTATCTGAGCCGATGCCTTGATCGCCCACTTGTCGGCGTTGGCATCGTAGGCCTTCAGGAAGGCTGCAAGCGAGGGATCGGGTCCTTCGGTGTGCTTCACCACGAGGTCCTGCAGTGCTGCGATATATGCATACTCCGATTTGCGTCGTGAGGGTGCTATCTTGTGGGCTATCACGGCTTCAACGAGAGCCACGAGGTTGGCCGGATTCTCGGCTCGTATCTCCATTATTTCCTTGTCGAGGCCACCGGTCTCACTGTTGCCGGTGTCGAGCGCGAGCCTAAGGGCATCCTCCGTGGTGTATTCTTCTGCGCGGAAATAGTTGAAGCGTGTTATCATCATCTCGATGTCGCTGCGGGAGGCGTAGACCGGGGCTTCTTTTCCAGCCTCACCCTTGCCTGCGTACGAGCGCTCCACGAGCCTGAGCATGCTTATTATGGTGCGCACGGCGGCGGAATTGGAGAGCAGGAGCGCTTCCGAGGAAAGCACCTTGATCTCGGGATGATTCTTGGTGAGAAACTCTACTACGGCCGTGGCTTCCTTCACGTATCGTGCCAGGATCAGAATGTCGCGCCATGCGTAGCCCGAGGCGTGCTGCCGGAGTATCTCCTGTGCCATGTTCTCCAGAAGTTCCTCCGTGGCTGGCACGGCCTCTTTCGAGGTAAAGAATTGCATGCGGATATATGCCGGAAGGTCAGCGTAGGCGCTGCTCGGGGTCTGCACAACATTGCCATAGCTCGATGCCCCGAGCGACGCTGCCAGGCGTGCAAAGAGAGTATTGTTGAAGCGCACGATATCGCCTGCGCTTCGGTGATTGGTGTTGTCGGCAGCTTCAAAGCCGCGTATCACGCTATCTCGCGGAAAGTCGTAGTCCTGCACCTCGTGCCCTAAGAGCTCGCTGTCAGAGTCGCGGAAGCGGTAAATAGCCTGCTTCTCGTCACCTATTATGAGGTTGTCGTTTCCCTCGGATAGGCAGCTCCGCACCAGAGGGCGCAGATTATGCCACTGCATGCGCGAAGTATCCTGAAACTCGTCGATGAGTATGTTGGTTAGCTTCATGCCGAGGCGTTCGTAGATGAAAGGTGTCTCGGCGTCCGAGATGATACGCATGAGCAGCTCGCCGGTGTCGGAGATGAGCACCGTGTTGGTGTCGCGCAGATATTCCTCGAGCTTGGCAAGCACCATGCCGAAGAAATCGAGGAAGCCGAGACCTGCTGATAGGGCAGTGTAGAAGCGGAAGGCCCTGTCGCCCTCGACCACGGCGGCGCAGAAGTCGGCAAGAGCCTCGCAGCACGGCAGCACATCGTCTTTGGCAATCTTCGCCTCCTTGAGGCTCTTGGCCACTGCGAGGCTTGCCGGAGCTTTCTCGCCCGAAGCAGCTTTGGTAATAGTGTCTTTGCTCACGTCGCCCGGAGATTCGCCGCGGAGAACATTCTCCAGTCGCGAAATCACCGTCTTGTTGAAGAGGCTGTGGTCGTATCCACCTTCCCGGCACAGAGTCTCGAATCGCTTCGCCGCCTCGCGGGCAGGAGCAAGTGCCGCCTCGGCACGGCCACGTAGCTCGGCATCGAAGGTGTTGAGGCGCGAGGGATCGGCGAGGTAGTCGCGTAGAGCCACAGAGTGGCGTGAGAATGTTTCCGAGAGGGAGTCAGATACCTCGCGGGTGAGCGAATTGAGTATCGCTCCGTCGCGGTGGAAAAAGTTGTAGCCCTGCCCGCGCTTCATTTTATCGAAGGCGTAGGTGTGAATCCACGAATAAAGCCGGTCGGCGTTTGCCGGTCGCGAATAGTTCAGCTCGTCAAGCATCAGCGAAATGCTCTGGCGTACGGTAAGGTGAGTATCGAGCGAGAGTTCGTAGTCACCCTGATGATCGACCTCGCGCGAGAACGCCCTGAGTACGCTCTGGAAAAAAGAGTCGATAGTGCTCACATTGAAATTACCGTAGTCGTAGAGCACTTCGGCGAGAGTACGCTCCGCGCACTGCCGCAGCTCTTCGGGAGTGCAGCCGAATTCCTTTATCAGCCACGTGGCGTAGAGGGTAGGCTCTTCGTGCTCAGCGGCCAGCGAGGCGAGTTCGCGCAGTATTCGGGTCTTCATCTCCTCTGTGGCGGCATTCGTGAAGGTCAGAGCCATTATGCTGCGGTGCCGGTCGGCTCTGCGGTGGCCCCCGGGAGTGTATCGGTCGGAATTGAGGTGATAGCTCTTGGCGCCCGGTTCTTTTACACCCAGAAGAGCTTTGATGAATTCGTAGGCGAGGGTAAATGTCTTGCCTGAGCCTGCTGATGCTTTGTAGATAGTAAGCATCTCTCAGAAAGCGTTTTCCTCACCTGCCACGGCATTGATCACCGTGCGGCACATTATTTTGATGTCTAGGAGGAAAGTCCAGTTTTCGATATACCATACATCGTGCTCCACGCGCCGCTCCATTTTCCACAGTTCGTCGGTGATGCCGCGGTAGCCGTTGACCTGAGCCCAGCCGGTGATGCCGGGTTTCACGGCATGACGCACCATGTAGCGGTCGACGAGGCGTGTGTAATCTTCGGTGTGCTTGAGCATGTGGGGGCGAGGACCTACTATCGACATATCTCCCTTCCAGACGTTGATGAACTGAGGTAGCTCGTCGAGCGACGTGCGGCGCAGGAAGTCGCCGAAGCGTGTCTTGCGCGGATCGTTAGCTGTAGCCTGCTGACGATCGCTGCCGGCGTTGATGCGCATGGTGCGGAATTTTAAGCACGTGAACGACTGGCCTAAATAACCTGTGCGTTGCTGCTTGAAGTACACCGGTCCCGGTGAGGAAAGCTTGATGCCTATAGCCACGGGAATGTAGATGAGCGGATAGAAGATGAGGAATACCGACGAAACCAGGAGGTCGAAGCTTCGCTTGACAGCCCGGTTGAAAATATTCTTAAGGGGATTGCGGCGCAACGACAGAACGGGTGTGGAGCCTATGTTGTGCAGCTCGAAGCGACGGCTGAGCGTACGGGGGAGCTGTGGCACGTAGTAAAAGTCGACCACATGATCGTCGGCTATCTTGATCACCCGTTGAAGCGAGGAGCTGTGGCCCGAGAGACTGTAGAAAATCTGGCGGACGCCTTTTTCAGCCACGAATTCCTCGAGCTCGTCGATAGGACGCACATCGAATTCGCTGAATTCTTCGGCGGGATTATCGTCAAAAAAGCCGAGAACACGGTAGCCGAAGCCTGCGTCCTGCTCCATACTTTCGTAGAGACGCGCCGCCGTGGGGCCGGTACCCACTATCACCACCCGCGCGAAGTTGTAGCCCTTGCGGCGGTAAGCCTTGACTTCGTAGGATGTTATGGTATGAAAAAGGAAGAGAGTCAGAAGCATCAGACCGTAGAAGGTCATGTAGAAGCGTCCCGAGAAGTCGGGGAGGTGGAGGAAGCCTGACAGCGACAGGAAGAAGAGCAGGTGAGTCATCACGATCAGAAACACCGTGCGCATCACATACTCCATGCGTATAGCGCGCCGCTCGTGCGACCGACGAGTCCATATCAGTGCTGGCACATAACTCACATTCACCAGTAGCCACAGCTCGCGCGAGGTGCGCGCGTCGATATCTGTAGCGCTGCTGAAGATGAGCAGTGTGATGCCGAAAACTATATTAATGATTGCAAGATCGCCGACTATGAAGATTGCTCGCAGATAGTGACCGTAGCCGGGGCGGGGGGTGTTTGTCATCAGCAGTATAGGCTTGAGAGGCGTCGTTGGAGAAAGGTTGATGGTTGCGGAGAGGAAGTGAGTGCCGGGAGCGGCGCCCTCTGGTGGAGCTCCGACGGTCCCGGCACTTTATAGGTGTCGATCAAGCTTTTGAGTCAATCAGGGCGATCTTCTCTTCGAGCTCGGCGATATCGGTCTTAAGGCGCTCTATGCGGCGCTCGAGGTCGTGCATCAGAGAGTTGCCCGATTTCGACTTTGCCGAGAGGAAGCCGAGATTGTTCTCGTAGGTACGGAGATCGTTGCGGCGGCTTTCGAGAGCGCGGACGAGTTTCTCGCGTTCGCGGAAGAGCTTGTCGCCGTCTCCCCCTATCTTGGCCACAGAGGCCTCGAAACGTTCGCGGCGTGCGCGCGATTCTGCCACGGCGAAGTGGTCGCGTACAGCATCGACGGCAGCGCGGTAGGCCTCATAGAGCTTGTCTTTCTCGCGGAAAGGCACATGCCCGATTTCTTTCCAGCGGTCCTGCAGGTTGCGCAGTTCAGTTAGAGCCTTTTCTTTTTCGGTTCCTTCTGCTGTGAGGGCAGAAAGCAGACCTACTATCTCGCGCTTTGCACGGAGGTTGCTTGCTTCGGTCTGGCGAGTACCCGATCCGGCCTTTTTCTTATTGTCGAAGAAAGCGTCGCAAGCGGTAGTAAAGCGTTTCCAGAGCTCATCGCTGAATTTCTTGGGGATAGCTCCGATCGTCTTCCATTCCTTCTGCATGGTCACGAAGCGGTCGGTGGCAGTGCGCCATTCTGTGCTGTCTTTCAGAGCCTCTGCTTCGGCGGCAAGAGCCTGTTTGCGTGCCAGATTGTTGTTGAGCTCTTCGCGCGTATTGCGGAAATATGCGGCTTTGGCGGCGAAGAATGCGTCGCAGCTCGCGCGGAAGCGGGCAAAGAGCTGGCGGTTCATCTTCTTGGTGGCGAATCCCAGTTTGCGCCACTCCTCCTGAAGTTCCTTGATCTTACCGGTAGCCTCGTCCCATGCTGCGAACGAGCGGAGGCTCTCAAGGTCGATAGCCTCGATTCGTGCGCAGAGCTCGGTCTTGGCAGCTTCATTCTCTGCCTCGCGGGCCTTGCGGGCCTCGAAGAAAGCCTGATAGCGCTTGTTCACTTCGGCTGAAGCCTCGCGGAAAGCGGTCCATATCTCTTCGCGGAGCTCCTTGGCAACCGGGCCGATACGGCGCCAGTTGTTGTGCAGCTCCTGCAGACGGCGGTAGGCGGCGATGATATCCTCCTCCAGAGCCAGTGCGCGTGCATCGGCCAGAAGAGCCTGCTTCTCGTCGAGATTCTTCTTGAAGTCGTAGTCGCGTAGCTCCTTGTTTATCTTAAGGTTGTCGGAATATTTCTCCCGGGCATCCTGGAAGCGCTTCCACACGGCAGTCTCCTCGGTCGGGTCTACTTCACCTACAGCATTGAACTCGTCCTGCAGCTCGCGGTAACGCGGGAAAGTGCGGTTAACATTGTCGGTGTCGTCGGCCAGAGCTATTATCTCGGCGATGATAGCATTTTTCCGTTCGAGATTGGCGGCACGAAGAGCTTCGAGTTCAGCGATATATGCAGCCTTGCGTGCCTTAAGGGCCTCAATAGCGGCCTCGAACTCTGCGGCAAAAGGAATTTCCTTCACCTGAGGTTCCTCCGCGCCCGCTTCAGTGGCTGCGGGAGCCGGGGTGGCTTTATGGAGCATGCTGAACTGTTGGCGAAGGCGGCGGATTTCGTCATTGGTGAGCTCGGCAGGATCCTTGTCAAGCAGAGCCTTGGCAGTCTCTACGAGTGCTTCGGGGGTGATTTCCTCTTCGGCGACTTCACCGGTTTCACTGTCTTCAAGTTCTGCCTCGGTCATCATGTCCTCAACTTCGAGGACTGCTTCGGCATCGGGAGTTTCCGCCGCAGGAGTAGATTCTGTGTCGGTTGCGGCTGCCGACGCATCGGGGAGGTTCTGAGCTCCGGGCTCTTCAGCAGGAGCCTTGGAGGGATCAAGCATGTCCATAGGTATGTTGTTAAAAAGGTTAGAGGAAACGCACTTAGGGCTTTTCCGCCCCAAAAATAATAAAAAATCTCTTAATAATACCCCATTTCCTCTTTTTTATGCAAAAAAAATGAATAACCTCAGCAAAAAGAAGTAGAGCCGGGGTTCAATTGCCTGACAATGATTCGTCTTTCGGTCTTGGGTCCAGAACCAGTCTAATTCCGCATCGTGTTGAGCGTAGTTCTGTGGTCCAGGTTGGATTATTGGGATATTCTTTAGAAACAGGCTTGCCGGTATCAAACACAAAGGCCTTTGCTCTCTTTTGATCTTTTGCTAAGGAGTTTGTCCAATATACACCCCAGTTTCGAGCATCTATTAAGTATTGGTCTCCGTCTAAAATGAGTTTCGTTGTACTTGGTAAAAAGATGCAATTGCCTGTTGTGGGAGAACTTACAAAGCAACCTTCTACCCCATAAAATTCACCTATCTTCCAGTTGCAATATGTTAATAGTTCATAAAAATCCTCTTGTGTAGGGAGTCTCAATCCATAATTTGACTCTTCAGATAAATCTCTATTAATCTTATCCCAGTCTAAAATATATCCAGATCCTTCGGGAGTGACGGACTTATAATTGGTGGCATCCCAGAGACATGATCCACCCATATCTACAAATCCAGATGTTATTACCCGTTCTTCTAAATCAGAACCATAATAATCAAGAGACTCAACAGCTTCCTCTACCACGACCTCTTCGATACAGGCTGTATCGGGATATGCACCCTCGGATTGAAATCCACTGTTTCCTTCGTTGCCTCCACCCCATATTATTCCGAATATTATTAAGGCTAAGAATCCAAGAATAGCGTAGTGAATAATCTTCAACTTTGAGTTACTTTTTTTCCCAGAATGCTCCGGTTGGGGCGTAGTTTTATTGTAAGTCGAAGCTGCCAGTTGAGCATTCAGCTTTTCTATCTGGCCAGAAAGGTCTTCAATCTCTAAATATTGGGCTGATACGAAGTCTTGAGATTTTTTCAACTGCTCTTCGAGCTGTCCGATGAATTTTGAAGACTCGCTTCGCTCGTTCTGAAACTCGGACTCAAGCTTTTTTATCTGACTCTTATATTCCTCTATAATCTCTTCGAGTTTGGCCTTGTGCATCTCCAACTTATTGAGATTGTCGACCATTTCGGTAAAGGTGGTACCGTCAATCCCGTCTTCGAGCAAAAGATGGTTAACAATCTCATTATGCTCCCTCAGGATTTGTGCATAGTGGATGATTTTTTCCTGATTCAATTTAAAATCCTTGCATATAAGGTCATATTCACCTCGAATGCGAGATAAATCTTTCCTCAATTTATCGCGATTCTTTTCCAGCACTTCAATAGTTTTCTGTGCCGATTGCAAGGTTTTATCACGTAGCAGCCTCTCCTTTTCCTCTTTTTCTTTTTGGAGCCGATCTTCCTCAGCACGTTGCTTTTCTTCGATGATACGCTGTTTATTTTCTTTTACAGCAGATACAAGTTTGGCGAGAGCTTTTGCCGGGTCTTGGGCATAATCGATCCGTTCGACGTCTGCCAATAGCAGGCGGATTCCTTTATTGAATTTCGAATTATCGCATACCAAAGGGAATACCGGCTTTCTCTCCTCAAAAGCGAGATTAATTTCTTTCTGGGTCCAGCGGGAGAAATTATTTGAATTATTGGTCGAAACGAAAACGACGCAATCCGAATTAATTATGCTATCAAGAATAACCGTCGGAAATTCTTCACCAAGATGAATGCCCTCTTCGTCAATCCAGTAGGTTAATCCGTTTTCAGAAAGAGCCTCCTTGATTTTCGAGATAATATTATTAACCAAAGGACGATTATTCTCGTCCACATAATCTTTTCGGCTATAGCTAATAAATACGTCGTATGCCATAATGATCAGTTTTTGCAAAGGTAAGCAAAATAATTAATAATTTAAAAACATATCACTATATCACCTACCTAAGTGTTGATATGACCAATATGACGAAGTTAAATTGATGGTTTAGTATGATAGAGTCACAAGATGGTTCAATTCTTCACCTTTATATCGCTCTGGCGTAAGGCTTCTATAGCTTTCTGCCCTCAAATTCGGTAAGTGCGGCTCGCCACATGTCTGAGACGGGGGCTGACTGGCCTGTATGGCGGTCGATGTTGACCATTACAGTGGAGGCGGTGCATTTCACGGCGCCTTTGGAGTTGACAATCCGCTGCTCGAGGATAAGGGAACTTGTGGAAATCGAGGCCACGGCTGTGAGTACGGTGAGCTGTTCGTCGATGAGTGTGGGAGCGTGAAAGGTGACGTTGATATTCGCTACAACCGGCACGGTGGGTTCGTGCTCGAAGTCTCCGCCCATGAATTGCTTGAAGTAGGCCAGCTTGCCCATGTCGAGAAATTGAACGTACACCGAATTGTTTAGATGCCCGAAGAGGTCGATGTCGTTGAAGCGTATCTGGAGTGCAATACTGTGGTGGAATTCGAATTGCGGTTGAGGTATATCGTGTTTCATAGCGTGCTTAATGTAGAATTATATCGTCGATAACGTCTTTTCCCACGGCCTGGTTCAACTTCTCCGTGAGTACTTCGCGGGCGTATCCAAGCTCTTCCTTGAGAGGTGCCGACGTGATATAGGCGTGCAGGGTGCGCCCCTGCACATAGAGGCGTCCGGTGTATGCCGCTATCGACGGGCCTGCAACCTTGGGCCACATGGCTTCCACTTTGTGTCGGTCGAGATTGTCGCGCATGCCAGCCGAATCGATCATGCGGTTTATCACTTCGCCTATACTCAGAGGTTCCTTCCGTTTCATATATCAATTTCTGAGAAGACTCCCCGCTCCACATGCCACATTCGGTAGTTGTCGGCCGAGGCCGGGATGTCGGCCACGATCTCGTCGAGATGACGGCGGTTGGTGTCAGTTATGAAAATCTGCCCGAAAGTCTCGGCAGAACCCACAATAGCCATTATCCGGCTCACGCGACCAGCATCGAGCTTGTCGAAGATGTCGTCGAGCAGGAGCAAAGGCTTGAGCCCCAGATTTGTGCGCAGGAGTTCATATTGGGCGAATCGGAGCGCAGTGGTGAAAGTCTTAGTCTGCCCCTGCGATGCGGTGCGACGCACCGGGAGGCCGTCGACGGCGAAGACCAGATCGTCGCGATGCGGTCCGGACGCGGTGTGGTGCAAAGCTTTGTCGCGCCCACGCGACTTGCGGAGGTGCTCGGCGAGGCCTTCGGGATATGCCGTGGTGCTGTATTCGATTGTAGCTTTCTCGTCACAGCCCGCTATGGCCGAGTAGTAGGGCGTAAAAATCTTTTCCAGTTCTGCTGTAGTAGCAGCTCGTCGAGCTACTATGTAGTCGCCGTTCATTTCCAGCTGAATCTCAAGAGCCTCGTAGAGACCTTCGTCGTCGCTCTCATCGCGAAGCAGACGGTTGCGCTGCTCAAGAGCGGCATTATATCGCACCAGAGCATCGAAATAGCGGTGGTCGCTCTGCGCAATGATCTGGTCGAGAAAGCGGCGACGCTCCGACGGTTCTCCGCCGGTAAGCTCCATGTCGGCAGGCGAGAGCAGGACTACCGGGAATACTCCGATATGCTCAGCCAGACGAGTGTAGGGTTTGCCTCCGCGTTTCACCGATTTGCGCCGACCCGGCTGCAGGCCGAATGTGACTTCCTCGTCGATGCCCCTGCGGAGGTAGTGGGCACGAAGAGTGGCGAAACTCTCGCCGCGGCGAATCAGCATCGGGTCAGTGGCTCCTGTAAAGCTCTTGCACAGGCTCATGAAGTAGAGCGCATCGAGCAAGTTGCTCTTGCCCATACCGTTGTCGCCCAGAAAACAATTTATCTTCGGGGAGAATTCAAGGGACGCATCGGCGATGTTCTTGAAATTGGCGAGGGCAAGACTGCGCAGAATCATTTCGCTGGAGCGTTGAAAGCTTCGTTGAAGAACAGGAGGTGGTAGAGAATGGAATTTGCCCAGTACTGGAATGTGTGTCCTCCGGGGCGCGAGGTATAGTCGTGAGGGACCTTGGCATCCAAAAGAGCCTGGTGAAGATTATTGTTCACGGTGTAGAAGAAATCGTCGCTGCCGCAGTCGAAAGTTATATTCTGCTTGTTGGCCGCGATCTGTGGCACGATATTGGCCACTGTATATTCCTCCCAGCGCTGGGGATACTTATCTTTTTCGCCCAGACGAAGTTTCATTTTCCAGTTGTTGGGGAACGGACGGATATCCACACCGCCGCTCATGCTGCCGATATTGCCGAAAAGGTCGGGGTGACGTGTGCCAAGCCAGAATGCTCCGTGGCCACCCATGCTCAGACCTGTGATAGCGCGCTTTGAGGCATCCTTGATCGTGGGATAGTTGGCATCAACGTATGGCACGAGGTCTTCCACGAAGAACGACTCCATCTGCATCTCGGGCTGCTCGGGCGAGTTCCAGTACCATGTGTCGCGGCCGTCGGGCATTACCATTACCATGCCGTACATGTCGGCGAGTTCGCCGAGACGCGGCTGAATTCCGCCCCACGCCTTGTGGTTGCCGCTGTAGCCGTTGAGAAGATACACAGTCGGGAACGATTTACCTTCGCCGTCGGGGGTTATTATAGTCACATCTATGGCCGAGGGCATGTTTTTGGTTGCCACCTTCACCGTGTCCGTACGGAAAGCCGCCGCTACAAGGGTGCTGCTCGCAAGCACCAGTACTGTAAGTAATTGCTTTATCATGATAATCGTTTAATTTATACTGTTGCAAGATTTATGTTTAATCTATCAACCCCATACGACGCTTTTGCTTCGGGGTGAGTGTCTCGCTGTCCCTTAGTATACTGAGTATCAGGTCAAGGTCGCGTTGATTGAGTCTGCAGCGTATCGGCCCGGCCTTCAGCATCCTTGCTTCCTCCATTTCGCGCACCGTATTAGTGTC
Organism: uncultured Bacteroides sp.; assembly: GCA_964472555.1. Taxonomy (GTDB): domain Bacteria; phylum Bacteroidota; class Bacteroidia; order Bacteroidales; family Muribaculaceae; genus CAG-873. The sequence goes on along the minus strand of CAYYQS010000027.1, from coordinate 1,076 downwards.
TATCCAGCTTGGGTCAAATTCAGTCCTGATTATCTGTGGATAATCGTTGTGGCTTATTGGATAGAAGCCATCAATTTTATCGCGTGTAGGATTGAACTTCAGGTTTATCTCATGGTCCACTACCAGATATGCCACATAATATCCGTAGTCTGGAGTTCCAACCATTACGCAATATTTAGGCCTGAACAACATCCCTCCCTTTGGGGTGATATCGTCGCCTTCGTCAAGCGGTACGCGGTAAATATCGCCTATCTTGATTGTACTCATCTCGGCAACGACGAATCTAATCCTATCCGGTATCTGATGTATTCAAGCATCGGCTCCGAGGCTCCTCCGGAACGTGCTATTTCAAGGAGCGAAAGTTTATTCTGCTCAGGGTCTGTTTTCGCACGTTCATAGGCTACTTGCCATGCCGAATCCTTATGGGTAAGCTCTGAGAGTCTTTTGGAGGATAGCTTCGAGTACTCTTCGATGGACGCATCAAGGCATTCGATGTCCGATTTCGACAGTTCATCCATGTCAGGCTCCTCAAGGGCTACAACGTATTTCATACGGTTAGTTTCCCTTACATTGATAGCACTTGCTATATATTCGAGATTGCCTGGCTCGGGTATGGACTGTTCGACTCTCTTTACAATGTTGTATATCAGCCCGGGCACAGGGCCTCTCTCTCGGGCATAGAACGAATCGCGGAATATACCGCGTCCTCGACTTACAAGGTGCATCTGCTGAGCAAAATAGAGCAGCTTATAGAATTTGATATAATCCAACTCTCCGCCACACGATTTAAGCACATAAAGCATGGCGGCCTTGATTTTGAGTATGTCATCTATTGTTTTCATATTATGCTCTTTACTTCGCGAAATTAATAACTTATATTCAAATAAACAAACTGCCGCCTGTTTATTCAAATCCTATTTATATTTTTTCGGAGACTTTTGGTAAATACCGAGGATTGCTTCACATCTTCCGTATCACCGTGAGGCCGTCGCGTACAGGGATGATAGCCTTCTCGAAGCGAGAGTCGGCGGCTACGAGATCGTTGAACCGGCGGATTCCCTCGGTCTGGGGGTCGC
>CAYYQS010000026.1:0-21285 GCA_964472555.1 uncultured Bacteroides sp. | reverse complement strand
CGCTCCCTGAGTGTATGTGCTGATAGTGCCGTCGGCAAGTTCGGAGATGAGCTCGCATTTGTATTCTTCGCCGCGGTCGCCGAAAAGCTTGAGGGCGTCGGCCTTCGAGATATCGGCGCGCACAATCTGCTGATCCTGCTTGGCAAGTTCGAGCATTTTGGCTTCGATCTTGGCAAAGTCGTCTGAGGTGAGTTTATGTTCTCCCGGGTCGATGTCGTAGTAGAAACCGTTTTCGATAGCCGGGCCGATACCGAATTTCACTCCGGGATAAAGTTCCTGAAGGGCTTCGGCAAGGAGGTGCGCTGAGCTGTGCCAGAAAGCGTGTTTGCCTTCCGGATCCTCCCATTTGAAGAGCTTGAGAGTTGCATCGGAGTCGATAGGACGTGTGAGATCCCATTCGGCATCGTTGACGGAAGCCGCGAGGACTTCTCGAGCGAGGCGAGGAGATATGGATTGAGCAATCTGAAGCGGAGTTACACCTGCTTCAAATTCCTTGACTGAATTGTCGGGAAATGTGATTTTAATCATATCTAAATCATTAATAATCAGTCCGGTGATGCGGTCTTGTCGTCATCGGGCTCAAAATCAGGGGCAAAGATACGAATTTTTTTTGGAACGGCGACGCTTTCGGATAATAAATTTGCACCTGAAAAAGCAAAAAAGTGAGAAGATAGTTGAGATTTGCAAAAAATGAGTGGGGCGCTTTTGGCCGTTCGGGTTTAAAATTGTATTTTTGCACGTTAAAACCAATAAGCTTGCAATAGTGAACAGACCTAGACGCATAGCAGTGCTTGGCGCAACCGGCTCGATCGGGCGTCAGGCTCTCGATATAATTTCCAGTCATCCGGAGCTTTACAAGGCCACGGTTCTTTCGGCAGGACGCAGGGTAGACGATCTGATCTCTTTGTCAATTGAGCATCGGCCGCGACTTGCCGTGATCGCCGATGAATCGTTGCTTCCCCGCCTGCGGGAGGCTCTCGCGCCCTACGGAATATCTACGGCTGCCGGTCCGGAGGCTCTTGCGGAATGTGTGGAGGCCGATGATGTTGACACCGTACTCACTGCGACAGTAGGCTACAGCGGTCTCGCTCCAACGGTGCATGCTATTAAAGCCGGGAAGGATATCGCGCTTGCAAATAAGGAAACACTTGTTGTTGCGGGCGATTTGGTCAACGAGTTGCTCAAAACTTCCCAGTCGCGCATCTACCCCGTGGATTCGGAGCATTCGGCTGTCGCTCAATGTCTTATAGGAGAGGAACCCGAGCGCGTTGCCAGACTTCTGATAACTGCATCTGGCGGCCCCTTCAGGACGTGGAAAGCTGAAGAGATAGATAAAGCTACGGCTGCCCAGGCTCTCAAGCATCCCAATTGGAATATGGGCGCCAAGATTACTATTGATTCGGCATCGATGATGAACAAGGCCTTCGAAATAATCGAGGCACATCATCTTTTCCATATCGCTCCTGAGCGTATAGAAGCAGTGGTGCATCCGCAGTCGATAATTCATTCTATGGTGGAATTTACCGACGGTGCCGTAAAGGCTCAATTAGGGGTGCCTGACATGCATATACCTATAGCTTATGCTTTAGGGCAGAATCATCGCCTTCCTGGCGCCTCGCGGGCGCTGACGCTTGATGATTTTGCGATGCTGACATTCGAGAAGCCGGATGTGAAGCGCTTTCCCTGTCTCGGGCTTGCCCATACCGCTCTGGAGAACAGAGGTACGACAGCGTGCACTATAAACGCTGCCAATGAAGTGGCTGTGGCTGCTTTCCTCAAAGAAAGAATATCGTTCGGAGATATTTACCGCACGATAGAGGCGGCACTTGGTTCGACCACTTATGTGGCTACTCCGAGCTATGAGGATTATGTGGCCGTGAATGAAGAAGCCCGTAAAAGGGCCGAAGAATATATAGAAAAATTATAACCCGATGGAATTTCTTATAAAAGCATTACAATTGGTGCTCGCCCTCGTGATACTCGTGACTATCCACGAGTTCGGGCACTATATCTTCGCGCGTATTTTTGGCGTGAAGGTGAACCGATTCTATCTTTTTTTCAATCCGTGGTTCTCGTTGCTGCGCTACGACCCTATGAAGGGTACTGTAGTTCTTTTTGCCCGCAACGGTGAAAAGGGGCTTGTGACTATTAAAGCCGGTAATCCAGCCACACCGCGGCCCGACGGAAAACCGACTTGGCGTGACACAATCTACGGCTTAGGGTGGTTGCCTTTAGGAGGTTACTGCGATATCGCCGGAATGGTCGACGAGACCAAGAGTGCCGATGATCTTGACTCGGAGCCTCAGAGCTGGGAGCTGAGAGCTAAACCGGCATGGCAGCGCTTGTGCGTTATGGTTGCGGGCGTGACTCTCAACTTCGTGCTTGCTATTATTATATATATAGGTATAGCACTGCACTGGGGAGACGATGTGATTCCTTATCAGGCCATGACCGAGGGTATGGACTTCAGCGAAGAACTGCAGGCTGCAGGTTTCCGCAACGGAGATATTCTTGAAAGCCTGAATGGAAAAGATCTTGATGCAACCGACTATTCTCTTGCTTGGGATATGTTGCAGCCGGGAGCGCGCGTGGGTGTAATCCGCGACGGGAAGCATGAGATTGTGGAAATCTCCGACGGACTTCTGAAGAGTGTGGCTGCCAAAGGTAAAGACTATATGCCGATGACCATGCGAGTGCCGGTGTACGCAGCGAAGGTGCTCAATGGTGAACCGGCTGCTGCAGCCGGTATTGAACCGGGCGATCATATATTGAAAGTCGGGGCTGATACGATACCTTCCGTGTCGGAGTTCCTGCCGTCACTTAGCGCACATGCCGGACAGACGGTACCGATGCTTATCGTAAGAAGTAACGGCGATAAGGAAACGGTAGACATAACGATCTCTGAAGCAGGAAAAATCGGTATTCAGATGTTGTCACCTCTTGAAATTTTCGACCGCCAGACCATACACTATAATCTTTGGCAGTCGATACCACGAGGTTGGGAAATCGGTACAGACAGGCTGACGAGCTATGTGTCGTCGCTCAAACTGGTGTTTACCAAGGAAGGTGCCCAGAGCATAGGAGGCTTCGGAACTCTCGGAGATCTCTTTCCGACGCAATGGAACTGGTATTCGTTCTGGCAGATCACTGCTTTTCTCTCGATTATTCTTGCATTCATGAATATCATTCCTATTCCGGGTCTTGACGGTGGGTACACACTTTTCCTGCTCGTTGAGATTATCAGCGGTAAGAAGCCGTCGGATAAATTCTTAGAAGTGGCAAATACATGTGGATTTGCGCTGCTTCTGCTGCTGTTGGTATATGCCAACGGGAATGATCTCTACAGATACTTTTTGAAATAACTCAATCCGAGAACGGATAATATGAAGACACTGAATCTCAGGCGGGGTAAGGAGGAATCGCTCGACCGCTTTCATCCCTGGGTATTCTCAGGAGCCCTTACCCGGATGCCTCAGGAGGGCGATGGGATTGAAGAGGGTGACCTTGTAAAGATAGCGGCGAACGACGGCCGTGTGATAGGTACAGGACACTTCCAGATCGGGAGTATAGCAGTGCGTATGCTTACGTTTGATCCGGAAGAGAAGATTGACGGAGAATTCTACCGCAACCGACTTCTGCAGGCCTACGAATTGCGCCGCGCACTTGGGCTGCCTTCCGAAACCACAACAGCTTTCCGCCTCGTGCATGGTGAGGGTGATTTCTTACCCGGTCTGGTGGTGGATATCTACGGAGCAACAGCAGTAGTGCAGGCTCATTCTCCCGGAATTCATTTCGCGCGCAAGACCATTGCCGAGGCGATAGTATCGATTGAGGCGCTTGGTGTGAAGAGCGTGTACTACAAATCGGAGACGACTTTGCCGTACAAGGCGCATCTTGACCCCGAAAATGGATATCTTATAGGTGATTTCATCTCGGACACGGCACTTGAGAACGGACTTAAATTCCGCATAGATTGGCTCCGCGGACAGAAGACAGGATTCTTTGTGGACCAGCGGGATAACCGCGCTCTTGTGGGAAGTTTCAGTAAAGGCCGGTCGGTGCTGAACATGTTCTGCTACACCGGTGGATTCTCAGTTTATGCTCTTGCTGGGGGTGCCCGTGAGGTTGTTTCGGTAGATTCTTCCGCGAAGGCCATATCGCTCACAGACGCCAATATGGACATGAATTTTCCCGGTGATTCCCGCCATACTTCGAGAGCCGAGGATGCGTTCAAGTATCTTGATAATATGGAAGCCGGGCGTCATGATCTGATCATACTTGATCCACCGGCTTTTGCTAAACATCGTAGCGCACTTAGAAATGCACTTCAAGGCTACCGTAGGCTGAATGCCAAGGCATTCGAGAAAATTGCCCCCGGCGGGATACTTTTTACCTTCTCTTGCTCGCAGGCTGTAAACAGAGAGCAGTTCCGTCTTGCAGTGTTCAGTGCAGCAGCCCAGAGCCGCCGCAAGGTGCGCATCCTTCATCAGCTTACACAACCGGCTGATCATCCTGTGAATATTTATCATCCCGAGGGAGAATATCTCAAAGGACTTGTGCTTTATGTAGAATAAGTTATGGCCCGAAAACGCAAAGAACTTCCGGTGCTGGAAGATGTTGAGATACTTGATGTTGCCGCCGAGGGTAATGCTCTCGCGCGTGTAGACGAGATGGTTGTCTTCGTGCCTTTCGGGGCTCCCGGCGACCGAGTTGATATCAAAATAGAGAAGAAAAAGAAATCGTATGCACAGGGGCGCATTGAGAGAATACGTCAGGAAAGTCCACTGAGAGTGGCTCCTCGTTGCGCTCATTTTACTGTATGCGGCGGTTGCCGCTGGCAGCATCTTCCCTACGGTTTTCAGCTCAAATGCAAGCGACAGCAGGTGGTTGATGCGCTTGAACGGATCGCGAAGGTAGAATTGCCTGAAATCCCCGCCGCTCTGGGGAGTAAGCAGATCTGGGAGTACCGCAATAAAATGGAATATACATTCTCTAATCGTTGTTGGTTGACTTTTGAGCAACTGCGTTCAGGAGAGGAGTTCCCCGACAGAGATGCGGCCGGATTCCATATTCCGGGATCGTTCGACAAGGTACTTGATATCGGGCGCTGCTATCTTCAGGAGGATATCTCGAACCGGATGCGTCACTTCGTAAAAGACTACGGAAAGGCCCACGGTCTACCGTTCTACGATCTCAAAGCTCAGAGCGGCTTCCTTCGCACAATGCTGGTTAGAGTTGCCTCAACCGGCGAGATAATGGTCGTGCTTTCTGTAGGAGAAGACCGTCCTGAAGATCTGAGCGCACTCCTTGACGCTTTTATAAAGGAATTCCCCGTGGTGACTTCGCTGATGTATGTGGTTAATACTAAGGTAAACGATACAATTGGAGACCTCGACATCAAGCTTTATGCTGGCAAGGAGTATATCGAAGAGGAAATGGAGGGCCTGCGCTTCCGTGTTGGGCCGAAGTCGTTCTATCAGACTAATTCTCTGCAGGCCTATGAGCTCTATAAAGTTGTGCGGGAGTTTGCCGGACTCACCGGTAATGAACTTGTGTACGACCTTTATACAGGAACCGGTACGATTGCTAACTTTGTGAGCCGTAAGGCAAGGAAGGTTGTAGGAGTGGAGTATGTGGAAGCAGCGATAGAGGACGCCCGCATCAATTCTTCGGTTAACGGCATAGATAATACAATATTCTTTGCCGGAGATATGAAAGATGTTCTGACTGATGATTTCATTGCTCAGCATGGACGCCCCGATGTAATGATTGTGGATCCGCCACGTGCGGGAATGCACTCCGATGTTGTTGAAACTATTCTACGCGCCGAACCACCGGTGATAGTGTATGTGAGCTGTAATCCTGCCACGCAGGCCCGCGATCTGGCTCTTCTCGACGCAAAATATTCTGTAGAGGCGGTCCAACCGGTAGATATGTTCCCACATACTCAGCATGTTGAGAATGTGGTGAGACTCGTGCGAAGACCTCAGACTTTGGATAAAGAAGAATTGTAATATGCTTCGTTGCCCGTCACTTCTTCTCCAATGAAAGAGGGGCGGGTAAATGAGGTGTTTTCCTCGGGGAGCTCAATCTCAGCGATGATGAGACCTGAATGGCGCCCGGAGAATTCGTCGATTTCCCATTTAAGACCGTTCCCTGCAGGGACGATGTAGCGAGTTTTCTCCACTACACGGTTTCCGCAACACTTCTTCATCATCTCGAGTGCGTCGGATGCGGGAATCGGGTATTCCCATTCTCCTCTTACGGCTCCGATGTTGCGGCTCTTGACGGTGATCATGGCTTTGTCACCCGCGATGCGGACACGGACGGTAGCATCGGGATCGGTGCTGAGATATGCTTGTGCGAGGAAGGTTGCTGAAGTGGCATGCTCGCGATAAGAATTGTCTATAACAAGAAATTTACGTTCTATTTCCTTAGCCATATTTTTATTTTAGAAAAATACGGGTGTAAAGATAGTAAAAAATTGAGTACTAAAAGATCGATAGTTATTCTTTTTGTCCTGCTTCTGTGCGCCACAGGATTGAGAGCTGCTGTTAAAACAGAAGTTCTTGTGCAGGGTATAGTGCGTGATTCCCTTACTTTTGAGGGGATTCCGTATGCATCGGTCAGTGTACGTCCGGGTGGCAAGGCGGTAGTTGCGGACAGTCGCGGAATATTCTCCGTGCTTCTTGAGGTTGGGTCGGAAGAACTCAAAGCGTCGTCGCAGGGATATGCATCGAAGGTTGTGCCCATTACGGAATCACGGTTAAATCTCTACGACATCATGCTGGTGCCGAAGGCTCAGGAGCTTAAAGAGGTTGTGGTGAAGAAAGCCAAGTACTCCAAACGTAATAATCCGGCAGTTGCTTTTGCAAAGAAACTGAGGGAAAAAGCCGGGGAGACTGATCCGCGAAGACATGATGACTACAGCTATGACCGATATGAGCGGATTGTACTTGGAATACATGATTTCGATACTACTTCGCAAAACGGGCTTATGCGGAGAATGCCGTTTCTAATAGAGCATGTTGATAGCTCGGAGGTGTCCGGTAAGCCTGTGCTTACTCTCTCTCTTAAGGAGAATGCGAGCACGGAATACTGGCGTGGGAGAGCGCATAAGTCGCTTGTCCGGGGAAAGCGGGGGTCGGGTGTGGATGAGTTTATCGACGGAGACAATATGATGACGCTCCTGACGGAAATATTAAGGGAGGTTGATCTGTATGATTCACAGATCGTGCTGATGAAGAATAACTTTGTAAGTCCACTGTCGGCTGTCGCACCTGATTTCTACCGCTTTTATCTTGTAGATAGTGTTGCGACTATTCCGGGCTCGGATGAACCGCATATCGCATTGGCGTTCTATCCACGAAACAAGGCGTCGTTTGGATTCTCGGGCCACGTGTATATACCGGCGTCGGATAAGTCAATGACGATAAGTAGAATTGATATGCATGTTCCGGATGATATCAATCTTAATTTCGTGAAGAACCTGAATATTGTCCAGACATATAAAAAGGGAGCGGAAGGATCGAGACTGAAAGAACGTGACGATATGATAATCACTCTTCAGGCTGTGCCCGGAACCCCCGAGGTGTACGTTTCGAGGAAGATTGCCTACGACAATCATTCTTTTGTGAAGAGTGCCGACGGCGACAGTCTGTTTGCGTCGATAGGTGAGAAATATGTTGAGAGCGACGCTTCTTCGCGCGACGAGCTTTTCTGGGAGAATGTGAGGAGTGGAAACGAGCAGACCGCTGAAAACAGGACTGATCTTCTAATGGAGCGGCTTCGTGCCAAAAAATTGTTCTATTGGGGCGAAAAGGTGCTTAAGGTAATAGTCAACGGCTACATACCTACCGGGAAAGAAAGTAAATTTGACTTCGGACCTGTGAATACACTCGTGAGTTATAATGCCTTTGAGGGAGTTAGGGTCAGAGCGGGAGGTATTACTACCGCAAATCTCTCCGAGCACGTCTTCTGGCGAGGATATCTGGCGTATGGTTTCGGAGACCATAAGTGGAAGTATAATGCCGAGGCTGAGTATTCATTTAACAAGAAGCGCTATCATTCTCGAGAGTGGCCGATACACTCCCTGCGTCTGTCGCATAAGTATGACGTGGACCGGCTTGGCTCGCATTATCCCTATACGAGTGCCGACAACTTTGTACTGTCGCTATCTCGCCTCTCTGACAAGCATTTCTCATACCGGCGTGACACTAAACTAAAATACACACTTGAGTTGCATAACAACCTCAGTTTCGGCGTGACGGCGGCACATTCGCGTCAGGAAGCGAGCAAATGGCTCGATTTTACGCGTGGAAACGGACAGAGACTGAGTCACTTTGGCGAAACATGGTTTGAGGCAGAAGTGCGATATGCACCAGGCGAGAGATTTTATCAGGCTGATTCTTACCGAATACCTGTGAGTGCCGATGCTCCGGTGTTCATCCTGAGGCACCGGTTTGCAGCTAAGGGTTTCGCGGGGTCGATGTTTGGCATCAATCGTACGGAGCTTAGCGTGTCGAAGCGCTTCAGGCTATCATTTCTTGGTTCTCTTGATCTGGCTGCCGAGGGAGGGCATGTATGGGGAGATACTCCGTTCACGGAACTTCTGATACCGAATGCCAACCTTTCTTATACCATCCAACCAAGAAGTTTCGCCTTGATGAATCCGATGGAATTTATCAATTCATCGTATGTAGGGTGGCATGCCACATGGCAGTTGCGAGGACTCATTTTCAATCTAATCCCGGGATTCAAGAAGTTGGGATTGCGCGAGGTGGTCAGTTTCAACGGTATGTGGGGAAAACTCTCGCGCCGGAATGACCCGAAGTACAATGAGGAGTTGCTTCTTTTCCCCGAAGGATGCGGAATGACGAAAATGAGTAAGCCTTACATGGAGGTTTCTGCAGGGATAGATAATATCTTCAGAATCCTGAGAGTGGACTATGTGTGGCGTCTCAACTATCGTGATGTGCCTTATAAGATAGACCGTAGCGGTGTTAGGATAGCGCTACACTTCACTTTCTGATGAAACCGGTTTCTCCAAGCCGACGGAGCAGGATTTCGCGAAATTCGTAGTTTTTCAATCCCCATTTTGGTGCGACCAGTAGATGTGAGGGCGCCTGCGCGACGAACCTATCGACGACAATATCCGGTCGCAGGCGGGAGAGAAGTTTCACGCATATTTCGGCGTATTCTTGCGGTGAGAAGAGGTGAATCTGGAGGCCTTTTCCGTACATTCCGGCAAGAGCGGTTCCCTGAAGAATCTGGAGTTGATGAAATTTTATAGTACTGACCGGCAGAGCGTTTATAGCGTCAACAGTTTCCAGAAACATCTCTTCTGATTCGCCCGGAAGTCCTATGATGAGATGAACTCCTACCGGAAATCCTGCCATAGCTATACGCGTAATGGCGTCGGCAGCCTGAGCGGAAGTGTGGTGTCGGTTGATGAATTCAAGAGTGGTGTCGTGCATTGTCTCAACACCGAATTCGACGAATATCTCCTTGCCTGATTGATCAGCGAGAGTCTTGAGGCCGTTTAATAATTCGTCGGGGAGGCAGTCGGGTCTGGTACCGATAACTATTCCTACAGTATCGGGGTCTGAGAGTGCTTCGGCATACGCCCTCAATAGTTCGGGGAATCTTCCATACGTGCCAGTATATGACTGAAAGTAGGCAAGATAGCGCATGGAAGGATATTTGCGCGAGAAAAAATCTTTTCCGCGTGCGAGTTGCTCGGAAACGCTGAACCGCGACTTTTCGGCATCGGGACTGAAAGCGGAATTATTGCAGTAAATGCACCCTCCATAGCCGAGAGTACCATCGCGATTTGGGCAACCGAGAGCGAGGTCAACGGAAATTTTTTGAATCTTACCCTGAAAACGCTCTGAGAGGAAGTCGGAGTATTCCCTGTAATACGGGTTCATAGCACTTTGTTAGTCTGTGCGATAAGTAGAGCGTCGAGAACTGTAAGGGCTGCCATAGCTTCGACGACCGGAAGTACCCGAGGTGAAACACAAGGATCATGACGTCCTTTGACTGTCAATGACTTCGATTTACCGCTACGGTCGATTGTCTCGACGGGGCGGGGGAGGGTGGCAATGGGCTTGAATGCTACTCTGAAAGTAATATCTTCGCCATTTGATATTCCACCTTGAATACCTCCTGAATGATTAGATTTCATTTTTATCTTATCATCCGAATCGATATAAGGCGTGTCGACAGACTCTGAGCCTCTCATTTGACCAGCCTTGAATCCGTCGCCATATTCGAATCCCTTGGCTGCATTGATACTCATCATAGCGAAGGCCAGAAAAGCATGGAGCTTACCGAATACAGGTTCCCCCAGTCCGGCTGGAACACCGGATACGGTGCATGAAACAATAGTGCCGACAGTATCGGCACTTTCTTTAGCTGCTTTTATCTTTTCTTCGAGATTCTCTTCAGGGTACGCTTTTATAAAAATACCTTTCGAAGAGAGTACCTGCATGGCCAAAGCACCGGCTACGACACGAGCTGCTGTTTCGCGAGCCGATGCTCGGCCACCTCCGCGGTGATCTCGGATACCGTATTTCGCAGAGTAGGTATAATCAGCATGGTTGGGGCGGAATACATCGCGAAGGTCGTCGTAGTCGGAGCTACGGGCATCAGTATTCTCAATTATGAAAGCTATTGGAGCTCCGGTCGATTTTCCCTCGAAAACTCCCGAGAGAAATTTCACATCGTCGCTTTCTTTCCTTGCAGAGGTAAGGGTAGAATGTCCGGGTCGGCGCCTTGCGAGCATTGTGTCGATACCCTGAAAGTCAATGTCGACACCGGCAGGGAATCCGTCAAGAACACCACCTACGGCCGGTCCGTGACTTTCTCCAAAGTCAGTGAAACGGAGAATCTGCCCGAAGGTATTCATTGCTGAACAAGATCTAAAGTTTCAGCTCCGACAAAACCGATAAGCTTACGAGGATCAATCTTAATCTGCATACCTCTGACACCGGCGCTGACATAAATTATATCGTGGTCGAGAGCCGAGATGTGGAAGAACGTCCGGAGTGGCTTCTTCATGCCGATGGGTGAACAGCCCCCGCGAATATAACCCGTTAGAGGCAAAAGTTCCTTTACTGCAATCATCTCCGCTTTTTTATCACCGGCTGCTTTTGCTGCTTTCTTCAGGTCGACTTCGCAGTTGCCGGGTATTACACAGACGAACAGACCGGTGCGCTCGCCCCGAAGCACGAGAGTTTTAAATACGAGGGTGATATCTTCACCGACACTGTCGGCAACATGCCGGGCGTCGAGATTGTTTTCATCAACCTCATATTCAACTGTAGAGAAATCGATTCCAGCGGCTTCGAGAAGCCTCACGGCATTGGTCTTGTTGAGTTTGGTCTTGGCCATTATTCGTTTTCGATAAGGAAGCGTTCGGCATCGAGAGCTGCCCGACATCCCATTCCCGCAGCCGAGACCGCCTGCTGATAGACAGGATCAGCGACATCACCGGCAGCGAATACGCCAGGGATATTAGTAGCTGTAGAGTGCCCTGCAGTCTTGATGTAGCCGTTGCTGTCGAGCTCAATGGCACCTCCGAGGAAGGATGTATTCGGAGTATGGCCGATAGCGAGGAAGAAACCTTCGATGGGTATGTCGAATTCATATTCCTCTTCCGTGCCTTTGTTCTTTACAAGGTGTGCGCCTTCGAGGAGTTCTGCACCGAATAGAGAAAGAGTCTGAGTGTTGTAGAGAACCTCGATGTTGGGATTCTCGGATACTTTCTGCTGCATGTATTTCGAGGCACGGAGATGATCCTTGCGAACTATCATATATACTTTCGATGCCAAACCTGCAAGATAAAGAGCTTCTTCGCAGGCAGTGTCTCCACCTCCTACCACAGCTACATTGCGTTTGCGGTAGAAGAAACCGTCGCACGTGGCGCATGCCGACACACCCATGCCGAGGTATTTCTGCTCGTCGTCGATGCCAAGATACCGGGCGGCAGCTCCCGTTGCTATAATGATAGTTTCGGCTGCAATAACGTGACCGCCATTGTTGACTTTTACCATGAAGGGACGTGTAGAGAAGTCGATAGAAGTGACCTCGCCATTCAATGTCAGAAGGCCGAAGCGTTCGGCCTGAGCCTTGAGATCTTCCATCATTTTAGGTCCGGTTACGCCTTCCGGATAACCGGGGAAGTTTTCTACCTCGGTAGTCGTTGTCAACTGCCCGCCGGGCTGAGAGCCGTCGACGAGAATAGGGTTGAGATTAGCTCTGGACGTATATATACCTGCGGTGTAACCGGCAGGCCCTGAGCCAATGATGAGGCATTTAGTTGCGAGTTCGCTCATATCGTGGAGTGTTTTTATGATTCGGTTATGTGAATACTTATCTTAAATCTATGATTTCAGAGGCAGGGTAGAGTGAGGGATCGTATCGGAAAGCAGAAGGTTTGACCGCTTTCCCCACAGAAATCTTATCTATGTGGAGATCAATTTTCCTGTCATCCGAAAAAGAAATGGAAACATTTTCAGGCCACGAAGTAGAAGGATTAATGCTTATTACTATTTCGTTTATCTGGGAATTCTTGTCGCGAGGTGTGAGACGCACTCTCCATAGGCCTCCCTTATCCTGCAGTCTCAATGGTGAATAATACGAGGAGTGAGAAGTGAGAATCGCAAAAGGATTCGCTTCCATTATTTCATCGGCATCCGGCTCAGATACGTTGACCTCCCTGGAGGTCTTCATGTAAGCCCATTGGGTCTTGCCGTCGAACCACACCAACAGTTGTGGAGTAGTAAGGGCATATGAAGATCCAGCCATTACGGCAGAACCCTGCAACGGCTTATCAGCTCCTTTGACAGTGAATAGAGCTTCCACTGAGGGAGATGACGAAAACTTTGCCCGCACTTTGTCGAGCAGAGATGCTGCGGATTCTGCTCCAAAGACAGATAATGAACTTAGGAACAGAATGATGACTGATATGGCTAATCTTGTCGATGATAATTTCATATCAATATAACGATTGATAGCGAGGTCGGTTCATTCGAAAAGACGGGCAACTTCGTCAGGGGTCATGAGGACTTCGCGCGGTTTGGCACCCTTGGCAGGGCCAACAATCCCCATTTGTTGCATCTGATCCATGAATCGCCCGGCTTTGTTGAAGCCGATCTCAAATTTGCGCTGCATCATGGTGATAGAAGCCTGCGACTGAGATGAGATAAAGAGAGCGCACCGCTTGAACTCTTCGGTGACAGGACCTACTTCACCACTGCTCTGGGAGTTTCCGTCCTCAACAGGCGGCTCAGGAAGTTCGTAGCAACTTATGAATCCTTTCTGAGAGCCGATGTGATCGCAAATAGCCTCAACTTCAGGAGTATCAACAAAGGCACACTGAACGCGTTCAACAACCCCACCGATCATGGTGAGCATGTCGCCACGACCTATGAGCGACTGAGCTCCGGGGCGGTCGAGGATAGTCTTGCTATCCACACCCTGCGATACCTTAAAGGCAATACGGGCGGGGAAGTTAGACTTGATTACACCGGTAATGATGTCAGTTGAGGGACGCTGAGTGGCAATAATCATATGCATGCCCACCGCACGTGCTTTCTGAGCGATACGACAAATAGGAACAGCAATGTCTTTACCGGCAACCATGACAAGGTCGGCGTATTCGTCGACAATCACCACAATATAGGGGAGGAAGCGGTGACCCTCTTCAGGACTGAGCAATCGGCGCGAGAAATGGTCGTTATACTCTTCGAGATTCTTGACACGCGCAGCACTGAGGAGTTTGTAGCGATTATCCATCTCGACGCAGAGCGATTTGAGAGTGTCAATTACCTTTGCAGGATCGGTGATGACGGCCTTTTCTTCGTCGGGAAGTTTGGCGAGGAACTGACGGTCTATTGTCTCGAAGAGAGAAAACTCCACAGACTTGGGGTCGATGAGGACGAATTTGAGTTCATCGGGATGCTTCGCATAGAGGAGAGAAGTGATAATACAGTTGAGACCTACCGACTTACCTTGTCCGGTAGCACCCGCAACGAGGAGATGCGGAAGCTTTGTGAGGTCTGCCATGTATATATCATTCGATATGGTTTTGCCCAATGCCATGGGAAGCCTCATTTTCGTGTTGGAGAACAGGTCTGATTCGATCAGAGCTCGCATGGACACGATCTGGGGTTTGCGGTTCGGCACTTCGATACCAACGGTGCCTTTCCCGGGAATGGGGGCTATGATACGGACACAAAGAGCTGAGAGGAACATCGCGATATCGTCTTCAAGGCTCTTTATCTTGGCGATTCTTGTGCCCTGCGCGGGAACTATTTCGTAGAGAGTGACCGTGGGGCCTATAGTTGCCTTGATGCTCTGGATATCGATGTTATAGCTCCGGAGAGCGTCGACAATAAGATTTTTGTTTGCTTCCTGCTCCGCCTGATTGACTTCGATAGTTCTCGGTCTTTCTACAAGAAGTGTAGAAGAAGGAAAGACATAGTTTGAGTGCGAGGCTCGTGCATCGAAGGGGTGATCTATAGTGATGTGGTCTCCGTGGTGAATCTCAGTAGTGGGAGAGACAATCTCTTCTTTCTTATCGGCGGGGTTGTTGATGATGAATTCCGGCTCACCGCCTTGAGTTGGAGCAAGAACTGTCGGAGCTTCGTCTTTTATTGTAGCTATCTCAGCCGCTTCTTCATCGTCCTTGATATCGAAGTCGTCGAGAGCGACAGCAGGTATGAAAGGTTTGGAGACTGTATCTACTGTGGCTTCTGCGAGTTCAGGGTCTACCACCTCGGTCTGATCCGGAAGTGTATCGGGGTTAATTTCTTCTTCGTTATCTTCGGATTCCGAATTGTCGTCGAGAGGATTGTCTTCGGTAACGCTATCAGAAATAATCTCATCGGAGTGATTGTGGCGACGGCTACGCATAATGCCACCGAGGAGCGAGAAGAAACGCTTTAGGGGATAGAGGAAAACGGCTATCAATAAACCTGCGAGGAGTAGACTTGCGCAATAAGTGCCGAGAGCTCCGGCATAACGGTCTAGCCAGAGATTAATATATAGACCATGGCTTCCGCCGAGATTGAATATTCCCGGACGGTGGATTGAGAATAGACCCACAATGATAGATACTGCCGCAGTGGAGAAGAGGCAGCGGAATGTGAGCGAGAAGAAATTAATCTTGTGGACGCGCATAACCGCCAAGCCAAGAGCGAAGACGTAGAATGCAAGGATAAAGGAGCTTAGACCGAAGGTATTGACGAGTAAAAGCTCCGCAAGTTTCGCGCCGAATGCACCACCCACATTGTCCACAACATCGCCGGATGCGACAACATCCTCGATTGAGCGGCCATGGATAACACTTTGGTCAGCAGCACTTGAGAATAGGAACGAAATACCGCAGACTACCATGACTACGGCAGCCAGGCACAAGAAAATGCCCACACCCAAGTGGGTGCGATAGTCGCGTACGAAATCGATCAGTGTGTATGACTTTTCGTTTCGGGAGGGCTTATTTCTATGACGTGGACCTTTGGGATCAGGAGTAGGTTTTACGGCTGGCGCGCCAGACTTTGTGCGACGGCGCGCACTCTGGCGTGCTTCACCGCCAAGGTAGTCTTCTGTTTCGGGAAAAGAGCGAGGCATCGAGGTAGGAATGTGAGTGGGAGAGTGAAAAATTGGAAAGAATTAGAGTCAGAGAGCAGAAAGTGCAGCGATTTCGGCTTCGGGATCTTTGGCGCCAAAAACAGCACTACCCGCAACAACACAGTCGGCACCGGCTTCGGCAACAAGACGTCCTGTCGAGACATTAATACCACCGTCGATCTGAATTATCGCATTAGAACCGCAGCTTGAAATGAGTGCCCTTAGTTCCTTGATTTTCTTTATAGAGTGTTCGATGAATTTCTGATTACCAAACCCGGGGTTTACGCTCATAAGGAGAACCATATCGACATCGCAGATTATATCGGAGAGCATTGCTACGGGAGTTGCAGGATTGAGTGTAACTGCCGGACGCATTCCTGCCGATCGAATGTTCTGAACAGTGCGGTGGAGATGTGTACATGCTTCGTAGTGTACATTCATGAATGTAGCCCCACAGTGGCGCACCGCACCTACGTAACGGTCTGGGTCGACTATCATGAGATGAACGTCGAGAGGTTTGTCGGTAAGCCGACTTACGGCTTTGATGACGGGGAAGCCGAAAGATATGTTGGGAACAAACACGCCGTCCATCACATCGCAGTGCACCCAATCAGCTTTACTGCGGTTGAGCATGTCGATGTCAGCTGCCAGATTGGCAAAATCTGCCGAGAGGATAGAAGGTGCGACTAACATTATTTCTTGTTTTTGAAAGCGTTATATATAATGTACAAGATACAGCCTGCGAGAAGAGCCAGACCTGCAATGGTAAGATAACCATTGTATTTCTCAACGGTAACATATAGGTCGGAGAGAGCGACGTGCTGAGCAAGCCACCAGCCGAGGAGGGCGAGAATGGCATTCCAAAGCAGTGCGCCAAGAACCGTGAATATGCAGAACACCCAGATATTCATACGGGCGATACCGGCAGGAATTGAGATGAGCTGACGCACGGCAGGGATAAGTCGACCGATGAATGTGGATACGGCTCCGTGCTCGTCGAAATATTTTTCTGCTTTCTCTACTTTTTGACGGTCGATAAGGCACGCGTGCCCAATACGCGAATCGGCAAAAGCATAAACTATGGGGCGTCCTATAAGCAGGGCAAGTACATAGTTGATAAGTGAACCGGCAAGAGCTCCTGCTGTTGCTACGAGCACGATGATGAAAACGTTCATATCACCACGTTGTACTGCTAAATAGGCAGCGGGTGGCACAACAACCTCTGAAGGGAAAGGTATGAATGAGCTCTCGATCATCATGAAGATGAAAACAAACAAATAGCTTGCATTATTCACGAACCAATCGAAGAACCATGCCGCGTTGAGATAGTCAGTGAGAGAGCAGGAGATAAATAAATCGAGCATCTGAGTCTTATTATCTTATTTGAAATACAAAATTAGCGAAAATAATCGAGTCTGCGATGCCGTGGTAAGGTATATTGTGGGCTTTTTACTTCTTTTGATGAATAAAAAAGCGCACAGAGGAAAAATCCGGTGTGCGCTTTGAGTTTCAAGTGGTGAAATTACCACTTCTGATAGTGTACTTTTTCAGGCATCCACTTGTCTTTGGGTTCGGGATCTGTGTCGGGATGTCCCATGCTGATGATGTTGAGAGGGATGATAGATTCGGGTAATCCGAGCACGCGGCTTACGTCGGCCACTCTTGAGGAGTCGGGGTAAACACCGCACCACACAGCACCGAGGCCGAATGCGTGCGCGGCGAGGAGAATGTTTTCGGAGGCTGCGGAGCAATCCTGAATCCAGTAGTCACGAGCCGGTCCTTCGAGGGTGAGCTCCATATCGCCGCAAACTACGATAGCAGCTGTTGCCGTGGCGAGGCGGGCGTAAGGGTGGTAGGCATTAAGAGTGTCAAGAGCTGCCCTTTCGGTAATTGTCACGAAGGCCCAAGGCTGCTTGTTCGCGGCTGTAGGAGCTGCCATACCGGCTTTAAGTAATGTCTCGAGTGTGTCGGCAGCAATGGGCTGATCAGTGAACTGTCGGATGCTCGTACGCGTCATAATGTTGTCGATAACAGCTTTGGTGGTGCCGGTGTTATCACCTGAGCATTTATCATTGCTTGTGCATGAGCCTGCCAGAAGCAATATGGCGGCCAGAAGTGAAGTAAGGAAAGTTGATTTCATTGTTGGTAAAGGATTATTTGTCCGGATTGTAATGTGGCCTTAAGGTCTATAAGCCTCTGGTTGGTAGAACCCCTGAATAGCAGGCTGATATCGCGTTGACTTTCGATGAAAGGTCCGTCGACGAGGACGTCCACGGCGTCGAGCAGGGCGTTGATAGCTTTATCTTCTTTCCCAAGCAATTCTTCGATCGTGAAGCCTGTGTAACACCAGATGTTCAGTCCATTGGCTTTAATAGCATCGATAAGCGGAAGTAAGGCCTCGGCGTGATATAGAGGGTCGCCGCCTGTTAGGGTAACGTTGAAGCGATTGTAGAGGACTTTCTCCATAATCTCTTCGACAGTCATCTCGATACCAGCGTCGAAAGGCCATGTGGAAGGGTTGTGGCAACCGGGACACCGGTGGTTGCAACCGGCGAGGTATATAGAAGTTCGAAGGCCCGGTCCGTCGACCGAAGTACCTTCGACAATCTTCATAACTCTGAGGCGTTTATTCATGAACAACTCGGTCGTTGAGCTCAGCGAGTTTTGCGTTGTTCCAGCGGTCGGTCGTACCGACGAGGTATCCTGTGATACGCTGTAGCTTATCAATAGCTTTGCTGTGACACTTGGGACACTCTTCGAGATCGGCCGTAGCATCTTCGTAGCCACAGTTCATGCAGCGGTTTCTATTGTGGTTGACAGAGCCATAGCCAATGTTGTATTCATCCATTAGATCGACGATAGCTGAAATTGCCTCGGGATTGTGTGTAGCATCCCCGTCGATTTCGACATAGAAGATGTGGCCACCTCCTGTCAGAGGATGATATGGAGCCTCTACTTCCGCTTTGTGGCGAGGACTGCAGTGGTAGTAAACCGGGACGTGGTTCGAGTTAGTGTAGTATATTTTGTCGGTAATGCCGGGGAGGATACCGAAAGATTTACGGTCTTTGGCGGTAAACTTTCCTGAGAGACCTTCTGCAGGAGTAGCGAGGACTGAGAAGTTATGACCGTACTGCTCGCAGAAGTCGTTGACGCGGCTGCGCATATGGCTTACGATACGGAGACCAATTGCCTGAGCTACTTCACTTTCTCCGTGGTGCTTGCCTGTAAGGGCGATGAGACACTCTGCCAATCCTATGAAACCTATGCCGAGAGTACCCTGGTTGATGACAGATTCGATGGTGTCTTCGGGGCCGAGTTTCTCTCCACCGTTCCAAAGTTTGGACATCAGGAGGGGGAATTGCTTGGCGAGGGCCGTCTTCTGGAAGTTGAAACGGTCGTTGAGCTGACGAGCAGCGATTTCGAGGACGTTGTCGAGCTTACGGAAGAAGAGGGCAAGTCGCTCTTCCTTATCCTGAACGGGCATGCACTCGATAGCGAGACGGACAAGGTTGATTGTTGTAAATGAAAGATTGCCACGACCTATCGAAGTCTTTTCACCGTAACGGTTTTCGAATACTCGGGTACGGCAACCCATTGTGGCTACTTCGTAGAGGTAACGTTTGGGATCGTCGGCTCTCCACTTTTCGTGATGATTGAATGTGGCGTCAAGGTTGACGAAGTTGGGGAAGAAGCGTCGGGCAGTGACCTTGCAAGCGAGTTTGTAGAGGTCGTAGTTGGGATCATCGGGGAGGTAGCTCACACCACGTTTCTTCTTCCATATCTGAATTGGGAAGATTGCTGTGGCACCATTGCCAACGCCTTCGTAGGTTGAATTTAGGAGTTCTCGGATAATGCAGCGACCTTCAGCGGAAGTATCGGTACCGTAGTTAATGGAACTAAACACTACCTGATTGCCACCGCGGCTGTGAATTGTATTCATGTTGTGAATGAATGCTTCCATAGCCTGATGAACGCGGCTCACGGTGCAGTTGATTGCATGCTGGAGGAAGCGTTCATCCCCATCGAGACCGTCGAGACTCTTTTTTATATAGTCTTTGAGTTCGATGTCCTTGAGGTGCGACAGATCTTTGCCGGTTAGTGTTTCGAGCGTCTTTATTTCTTCTTTAAAAGAAGAGCGGACGAATGGTGCGAGATAGAAATCGAATGCAGGGATAGCTTGTCCACCATGCATCTCGTTCTGAGCTGTCTCGAGAGAGATACAAGCAATGATCGAAGCGGTTTCGATACGTTTTGCTGGACGTGACTCGCCGTGACCGGCAATGAACCCGTGCGTAAGTATGTTGTCGAGAGGGTGCTGTACGCAGGTGAGACTTTTTGTGGGGTAGTAGTCTTTGTCGTGAATGTGGATGTAGTTGTGCCGAACTGCATCGCGGGCTTCGGCTGAAAGTAGATAGTCGTCGACGAAGGGTTTGGTGGTCTCGCTTGCGAATTTCATCATCATACCGGCGGGGGAGTCGGTATTCATGTTGGCATTTTCTCGGGTGATATCGTTATTTTTGGCCTCGATAATTTCATGGAACATGTCGCGGGTCTTCGCTTTGCGAGCGATGTTTCGTTGGTCGCGGTAAGCGATGTATCGCTTAGCCACTTCCTTTCGGGGACTGTTCATAAGCTCGAGCTCTACCATGTCCTGAATCTCTTCCACAGTCATGCGCTCGGCGCCACGGGTACCGATACGGTCGGTAATCTTGTGAATTAGAGATTCGTCTTCGCCGAGGTCAGTTGTCAACATTGCTTTGCGTATAGCGGCTTTGATTTTCTCTTCATTATAGCCTACAACACGACCATCGCGCTTTACTACTACCTGTATCATTTTGAGGGGTGGATTTTCAGAGTATGTGATTATTTCTGGTTGATAATTGATGTGTGCAAAGGTAGGAAAATTGTCTTATTTGGCAATGTTTTGGGGAGAAAAATTTTCTACAATTTTTCAAATTGGAAAACTTTGGGAATTATTAAAGAATGCAAGGTGCAGATATTTAGGTGTTTATATAATTGATTTGGAAAACTTTTAGAGTCTAAAATAACTGATAAGGTGTGAATAAAATTAAACCGACAGACTTGGTGGTCTGCCGGTTTCTGAAAATTTGTAATGAGTCGGAATTAGCAAACTCCGAGACCCATCATGGCGTTGGCAACTTTCATGAAGCCTGCGATGTTGGCACCCTTCATATAGTTGATATAACCATCGGCTTCAACGCCATAGGTGAGGCACTGCTCGTGGATGTCGGTCATGATCTGATGAAGTTTTTCGTCGACTTCTTCGGCAGTCCACTGGAGGTGCATAGCGTTCTGGCTCATTTCGAGACCGGATGTAGCCACGCCACCAGCATTTACTGCTTTGCCGGGAGCGTAGATAGTGCGCGATTCGATGAAGGCATCGATAGCCTCGGGAGTGCAACCCATGTTTGAAACCTCGGCAACCATCTGGACTCCGTTAGCGATGAGGGCTTTGGCATCGTCACCGTTAAGTTCGTTCTGAGTAGCGGAGGGGAGAGCGATGTCTACTTTCTGTTCCCAAGGTTTGCGGCCGGGGAAGAAGGTGGAGCCGGGGAATTTATCGGCATAAGGTGCTACGATGTCGTTGCCGGAAGCGCGGAGTTCGAGCATGTAGTTGATCTTTTCGCT
>CAYYQS010000025.1:0-21321 GCA_964472555.1 uncultured Bacteroides sp. | reverse complement strand
TACGCGGCAGCTGCCCCGCACACGATGAGAGCCTGACTCTCACGCCCCGCAGCGAAGAGTACTTTGACATCGTGGGTAAAAAACTTACGCCTTCGGGATCGAGAAGGTGAACATGAGGCCGCCCGTGGGCACGTTGCACACAGTGATGCTGCCTCCCATTGCCTTGATGATGCGTTGCACCAGAGGCAGGCCGAGTCCGGAGCCTCCGTTCTTTCGTGCGCGACCAGAGTCCACACGGTAGAAGAGGTCGAAGAGGCGGCCGAGATGCTCCGGACTTACGCCCTCGCCATTGTCGGCGAATGTAAAGATGTATTTGCCGTCCTTCTCACCTACAAGATTTATCGATATGGTGTCGCCACCCGAGTATTTGGAGGCATTGTACACCAGATTGAGGAGTGCATTGGTGAGAAGTGACTCATGCCCGAGCACCTTGCAGTCCTGGGGAATGTTGTATTTGAAAGCCATGCCGTCGGCTATATGGCCCTGATGCACGTCTTCGGCCATTTTGCTTACGAGGCGATAGAAGTCTATCTCGTTCTTCTGCATCTCTGAGCCGTTTTCGAGCAGGCGCATCACCATGCTTACGTCTGTCACAAGATTTGCCAGACGGTCAGTATTCTGCTGTATGCGCGTGAGGAATTTCATGCGCGTCTCCTCCGGCATCGACGGGTCCTCAATTATCGAGTCGACATATCCTTTGATGATGCTCACGGGAGTTTTAAGCTCATGGCTTATGTTCATGCTTATCTGACGCTCATGGTGGATTTTTTCCTGCTCGGCGTGGATCTTGTCGCGGTAGAGTGTGAGCAGGTTGTGCGATACATCGCCGAGTTCGTCGTTAGAGAAATGCCAGTTCGAAACGTCCTCGGGGAGCTTGTCCGATGCTATTGCCTTAGCGAAATCGCGCAGCACGTACACATTGCGGCACACCGCCCGCACGCCTAAGAAAGCAAGTACCGACGAAAGAAGGCCGAGCGCTATCACCACTATCCATATAGTGGGGTCTACGCTGAGGAAGGTAACAACCTCGCCCTGATAGGGCAGCGCCGCAAAAGAGTAGATTTCTCCGTCGGGGCTGGCCTTGGAGCAGATCATGTTCACTTCCTCGCCCGCCTTCAGATCCAGCACATGCGAATATTCATTATCATCGAGGAGCTTGGTGAGCTCAGGATCCGCATTTCCCTGCCGGTCAAAAACCTCAATAGTGGCCATGGGATTGTCCGCTACCATATTGCCCTCTTTGTCGTACACCGTTATCCGTAGAGGGTCAAGTGTCGTATTGTCGGTGAAGAGCCGGATGAAGTTGACGGTATTCTCAAGGTCCAGCCCGCGCTCATAAGCGTCGATCACTGTATTGTTCACGTTGAGCAGACGGTTCTCCAGATTCTGACGCTGACGGTTCTGCTCATGCTTTACGAAATAACCGATCGTAATGCCTATGATAATCCACAGCACTCCCACCAGTGGGAAATACAGCTTCCATTGAAGGCGCGACAATTGTTCTTCTGACATGCTCGGGCTATATACTAATGTTATCCGCTTGCAAAGATAGCGAATATATTTAGAGTACGCTAAGTCATAACGAGATTGTCATAAAAATGATACAAAACAATTAAGAAGTGTGTGATATTCCGCTACTTGCATTACAGAAAAGTTACACAATTCACAATCACGATACAAATAGGATAATAATTAATGAATGGTGCTGAAATTTGAAAAATACTCACCATTTTTGCATCAGAAATTTTTATCAGATGAATAAGCGTACAGTTGTTCTTGCTTCCTTGTGCTTTTGCATTTTAATTGCATTATGCGAGTGTTCCCGCCGGATTGAGGCGGCCGCACCCGTCGATATATATGCCGACGGACCCATTACAGAGTCTTTCGATTCTATTTTCAGCAACACCTTCGGTCAGGACGGCCCCGGTGGGGTAGTTATGGTTATGGCCGGTGACAGTCTATTATATGAGCGGGCTTTCGGATATGCCGATCTTGACACACGTGAGCCTATCACCGACAGCACCACATTCAATCTTTCCTCGACTTCCAAGTTCTTCTCTGCTGCCGCTCTTCTGAAGCTCCAGGAGCAAGGTCTCATATCCCTCGACGACAGTCTGAGCAAATACTTCCCCGAGTATCCTGCCGAATTTTTCAGCAAGATCACACTCCGGCACGTGCTCACACACAGCTCCGGTATTCCCGACCTCCGTCCGCGCGACGAATCGGAATGGGACAATTACCTTAAGGGCCAGTCCTCGGTCTTCGGTTTTTCCAAAGACTACCGCCTCTACGGCACCGAGAAAGAACACAGCCTCGTGTTCCGTAATCTCAAGGCCGTGGAATTCGAGCCCGGTACGAGTTTCCAGTTCACCGACCCCGGATATATACTCATTGCACCTATCGTGGAAAAAGTCACCGGCATGGATTTCCCCAAATGGATGCAGGAGAATATCTTCATCCCCACGGGCATGAAAGGCGCATTCTACCTCAAGCCCGGCTACAACAACCCCTACCGTGCTCACGGCTACACCAAGGGCGACGACGGCAAGTGGAAGGAATACGACTACGGCGAAGTAGAATTCTTCCTCACAAGAGCCGACCGCGGAATGTATTGCTCTATGAATGACTTCCGCAAATGGCTCAAGGCTTTCTACGGCGGAACAATCCTCTCCGACTCTTCGCGTGTGGCAATGACAATGCCCATAAACCCGAGCGAGAGAGCAAACGCATGTTTCGGCCTCGGTACACTCGTGGTGTCAGATCCCGGCAGACCCGTGAAGATCTGTCACCTCCGCCCCAACGGTGGCTTCACCATCATGGAAGCGTCGTGGCCCGAGAAAGACCTACACTTTGCTGTGTTCACTAACAGAAACGATTGGGACTATAAAAAGATAATGGAAAATGTAGATAGCATATTTGCTTCTAAAGAATGGATATGATAACAATTATTCAACAATAGAGACAATAAGTGAATCATAGGTTAGAGTGCAATTGCCCGGGAGGGTGGTTGCATTTTTTTAGTCCTTATGCCACTTTAGTTTGGTAGTTACGTCGAAAATCCCTATCTTTGCACCCGATTTCGTAATCTCTGGCAGGACAAGCAGCCTGCGAATATTGCGAGTAATGTTAACATTCTAAATCATTTTTATCAATGGACTTGATTAAAATTGCCGAAGAAGCCTTCGCTACCGGGAAACAGCACCCCGAGTTCGGCCCCGGTGACACCATCACCGTTGCTTACCGTATCAAAGAAGGCAACAAGGAGCGTATCCAGCAGTACCGCGGTGTGGTTATCCGCATCTCCGGCGAAGGTGCTAAGAAACGCTTCACAGTGCGCAAGATGAGCGATAATATCGGCGTGGAACGTATCTTCCCCATCGAATCGCCCTTCATCGACTCCATTACCGTAAACAAATACGGTAAGGTGCGTCGCGCTAAGCTCTACTACCTCCGTGGCCTTACTGGCAAGAAAGCGCGTATCAAAGAGCGCCGCGTAGTAGCCAAAAAGTAATTCCGATTCGGCCGGAAAAGTCTAAAATGCTGTCGCAGTGTCTGCGGCGGCATTTTTTTGCTCGCTCTCGCGAATAACCTTCTCCCCGAATTATGCAAGGAGCACTCCGGGCTTTTGCCGTAACTTTGCACAAAAATAGGGAACCTATGAGAAAACTTACCACATATCTATTGTGCTTGGCTCTCGCAGTGGTCGGTACGGCATGCCACCACGGCCATGATCACCACGAGGAAGAAGCCGAAGAGCACCACCACGACGACCCGGGCATAATCGAACTTCACGACCATGCCGCCGGGCGCTTCGGCCTGCGGCTCGACACCTTGCGCCCGGCGTCGTTCAGCACCGTCATCCGCTGCTCCGGCACCGTCACTCAGGCGGCCGGAGACCGGGGAACTGTTTCAGCCCCTTCGGCTGGCATCGTGCGCCTCGCAGCTGGTCTGAACCTTGGTTCGACAGTGGCAAAAGGCACTGCGATAGCTTTTATAGATCCCACATCGGTTTCGGGAGGAGATGCGAATGCGGCAGCAAAAGCCCGCCTCGAGGCCGCAGAAGCCAATCTCCGCCGCGTAGAAGCTCTCGTCGATGCCCGCATGGCCACCGAGGGTGAGCTTATCGCCGCACGTGCCGAATTCGAAGCGACCAAGGCAGCTTTCTCACCTCGGGCATCGGCAGGAAAAGCCGTGGCACCCCTTGGGGGAGTGATCACATCGCTGCTTGTCGATCAGGGCGCATACGTCGAAGTGGGGCAGCCACTCGCCACCATAGGCCAGGGAGGTGGAACCCTCCTCAAAGTAGATCTCCCCGCCAGATATCTTGCTGAGGCATCATCGCTCCGCGACCTCGTTGCCGACTTTCCTTCCGGCGTCACCCTGAGAGTCTCGGCCATAGGCGGTCACCGTCTCGGCTCAGCCCCGGCAGGCCTCCCCGAAAGCACCGGAGCATACATCCCTCTCTACTTCACGGCTCCAGCCACCGATCTCGCATCCGGAATGCCCTTCACGGCCTATCTTATCGGCACTTCCCGCCCCGGAATCCTCACGGTGCCACGCTCAGCTCTCTCGGAGCAGCAGGGGCAATTCTTTATCTATCGCCTCGTAAAACCAGAGCACTTCGAGAAAATCCCCGTTGAAGTTCTCTCTACCGACGGCGAGCGGGCCGAAATTTCCGGAGTCCCCGAAGGTACGGTTTATGTAGCCGACGGCGTCACCGCAGTGCGCCTTGCCGAGACTTCGGCTGTAGCTCCTCAGGGTCATACCCATAATCACTGATCACAGCATGCTCAACAAGATAATTTCGCTCTCGCTTCGCAACCGCCTTGCCGTAGCCATTATAAGCGCACTCCTGCTCGTGGCAGGTGTAATGGCTCTGATGCGTATGGAAGTGGATATTTTCCCCGACCTCAACGCACCCACCGTAGTGGTAATGACCGAAGCTCCCGGCTTAGCCGCTGAAGAAGTCGAGCAGGTGGTGAGCTATCCGATAGAAACGGCAGTAAACGGCTCCACGGGCGTACGTCGTGTACGTTCTACATCCAATGCCGGTTTTTCGGTGGTGTGGGTGGAATTCGACTGGGGCACCGACATCTACACTGCCCGCCAGATTGTCGGCGAACGCCTCGACGCTGCCGCCGACCGCCTGCCCTCGGGAGTCGAAAAGCCTGTAATGGGTCCCCAGTCGTCGATCCTCGGTGAGATGATGATCATCGGGCTACGCTCCGACAGCACTTCGATGCTCGAGCTACGGAGGATAGCCGAGCGGGACCTCCGCACACGTCTTCTCGCTCTCGGTGGAGTCTCGCAGGTATCGGTAATCGGTGGTGATGCACCGGAATATCAGATAAAGCTAAATCCTGCGGCAATGCAAGCCTATGGCGTAAGCATTGCCGACGTTAAAGCCGCAACTGAAGGATTCAACAGCAATGCAGGCGGAGCTGCCCTCTACGACTACGGCAACGAGTACATCGTCAAGGCCGACCTCAACACTTCCGACCCCGAAGAACTTGCCATGGCCTTGGTCCGCTCCGACGGATCGGGCACAGTCACACTCGCTGATATCGCCACGGTAGAGGAGGGCGGTCGCCTCCCCCGCATTGGCACGGCATCCGTTGAAGCCGAACCTGCTGTGATTGTCACAGTCACAAAGCAGCCGGGTGCCGACACCAAGCGTCTCACCGCCGCTATCGATTCCGAGCTCGATGCTATAGAGCACTCATTGCCCGCCGATGTGCGCCTCTCCCGCAATATCTTCCGCCAGTCCGATTTCATCGACGGTGCCATAGGCAATCTGCAGAGCTCACTGCTCGAAGGCGCATTCTTCGTCATAATCATTCTCTTCATCTTCCTGATGAACGTGCGCACAACGCTCATCTCCGTCACGGCCCTTCCCCTGTCGATTATCGTTACTGTGCTCCTTCTGCACCTTATGGGTTATACGGTAAACACCATGAGCCTCGGCGGCATAGCCATAGCCATTGGATGTCTGGTAGACGATGCCATAGTCGATGTGGAGAACGTCTACAGGCGCCTGCGTGAGAACCGTGCTCTCCCGCTTGCCGAGCGCCGAAGTGTGCTCGATGTGGTGTATCACGCCTCAGCCGAGGTCCGCATGCCTATCTTCAATTCCACACTTATTGTCGCCGCCGCCTTCCTCCCTCTCTTTTTCCTCGACGGCATGGAAGGACGCATGCTCAAGCCTCTCGGTGTAGCCTTCATCGTAGCTCTTGTGGCATCTACGGTAGTGGCTCTCACCGTCACACCTGTGCTCTCCAGCTGGCTTCTGGGGTCTTCGAGGCAAGATGCGGCACTCTCGCGGGAGCCACGTATCACCCGCGCTCTCAAAGCGGCCTATTCACGCTCTCTCAGTGCAGCCCTCAATCATGGCCGTGCGCTTATCATAGCCACCGGCGCGCTCTTTATCCTCGCCCTCGGATTATTCTTCACTCTCGGCAGCGGATTCCTCCCCTCGTTCAATGAGGGTTCGTTTACTATCAACGTAAGCACACTGCCAGGTATCTCGCTTGACGAAAGCGACCGCATAGGCCGCGAAGCCGAGCGCATAATCATGGAAACGCCTGAGGTGATCACCGTAGCACGCAAGACCGGACGCGCCGAGCTCGACGAACATTCCCTCGGAGTAAATGTGTCGGAGATCGAAGCTCCCTACCGACACGACGGTCGCTCGCGGAAGGAAATCGCCGCCGACCTCCGTGCAAGGCTTTCGGAAATCCCCGGCGCGGTAATCGAGATAGGACAGCCAATTTCCCACCGCATCGACGCCATGCTCTCCGGCACACAGAGTCAGATAGCCGTGAAGCTTTTCGGCCCCGACCTCAACACTCTTTTTGCTATCGGCAAGCAGATTAAAGCCGTTATCGACGAGGTGCCCGGAGCAGTGGACGTAAATATCGAGCAGCAGACCGAAAGACCTCAGCTTCTCATTAAGCCGCGACGCGAGCTCCTCGCACGCTACGGCGTAACCCTTGCCGACTACGGATCCACCGTAGCCACGGCGCTCGGTGGATCGGAAGTGGCCGAGGTTTACGACCGCGGAGTTGCTTACCCCGTGACCGTCATCCTCGATGAAGCCTACCGCAATTCAATCGACGATGTGGCCATGATTCCTATCGCCACCAATGCGGGTCAGATGCCCCTCGGTGCCCTGTCGGACATTACGGTGACTTCCGGGCCCAACGCCGTAAATCGCGAAAATGTGGAGCGGCGCCTGGTGATAAGTGCCAATGTCGGCGACCGCGACCTTGTCAGCACCGTCGACGACATCCGCTCGCGAGTCGAAGAGCAAGTGAGCCTGCCCGACGGCTACCACGTGGTGTATGGCGGGCAGTTCGAGAACCAGCGCTCGGCATCTCGACGCCTGGCTCTGGCGTCTCTCGGGGCTCTCCTCATCATCCTGATGCTTCTCTACGGCGAGTTCCACAGCATGCCTCAGTCGCTCGTCATCCTCGTGAATATGCCGCTGGCCATTATCGGAGGCGTGATAATGCTCGCAGTCACCGGCAACGACCTCAATATTCCGGCGATCATCGGCTTCATTTCACTTATGGGAATCAGCACTCGCAACGGTATGCTCCTCGTAAGCCGCTATAATGCTCTTGCCGCTGAAGGTATGGACCTGCCCGAGCGTATAAAGACGGGGTCGGCCGACCGACTTCTGCCTATCGTCATGACGGCCCTCACTTCGGCTCTCGCCCTTGTGCCCATGGCAGTAAAGGCCTCGGCACCCGGAAATGAAATACAGGCTCCTATGGCGCTTGTTATTTTGGGCGGCTTAGTAAGCTCTACTGCGCTGAATATCTACGTGGTACCGATTCTCTACCGATACATCTCAAAAAAATTTCGCAGGTGAATGTAATGATTTGAGGGGTTGATGCGTCTTATAGATAAATACTCACTAACAATCTATAGGAAATGAAAAAACTTATCTTACCGCTCTGCCTCCTCGCCGTCTGCATCATCACCTCCATGGTGTGCATGTTTGCGGCCACGCGCCAACCGTCGGTCACTCCGAGCAACAAACTTTCTACCCGCGAAATTTCCGTCGCTTCCTTCCATGAGATCAACGCCGATTTCGCCAAGGTTGAGGTTACAGTCGGCCCCGCTACGGGAAAAGCTACACTTATTGCTCCCGACAATATCATCGACGATGTGAAAGTAAGCGTTTCAAACGGCAAACTTAAGATCACTCTGAAGAAAGAATCGAATATCAAGCACCGCAAGGCTCTCGACATCACACTCCGCGTTTCCGCTCCGTATATCGACGAAGTTGAAGCTGCCGTGTCAGCCCGCGTCGAATTTTCCGGTGCCATGACAGTGCCCGGAAAGGCGTCTTACGAAGCCGATACTTCTGCTTCCATTCTGTTCAAGAATCTCACTGTCCAAGGAGCATGCGAAATGGATGCCGACACTTCGGGCAGCATCCGTGCTGCATCTCTTACCGTGGCAGGCACCACCGACCTCGATGCCGATACTTCAGGCTCCATAAGCATCGACACACTGAGCACTACCACGCTGAAAGCTCATGCCGACACTTCTGCCTCGGTAAAAGTAAATGCTGGTAAAGCAGAGTCTGGGGTGTTTAAGGCCGATACCTCCGGCTCGGTGGATGTTGCAGGCGTGCAGGTAGATTCTGCCTCCGCTTCCGCAGATACTGCAGGCTCTATCAAATGCAACGTTAAGAATCTCACCTCCCGCCACGATACCGGCGGCTCGGTGAAAAACATCACCAAGTAAGCCTGAACTCTTATTAATCGAATTTTTCGCACTCTTCCCACGAGGCTCCGCACGAGTCTTTTGGGGAGAGTGTCATTTTCTCCGTAGCGATAGGCCACACTACTCCCACGGTAGGATCGGTGAGGCTGAGCGTTCGCTCGGCCGACGGGCAATAGTAATTGTCGACTTTGTAGATGAATTTTGCTTTCTCCGACACCACGGCGAATCCGTGTGCAAAACCGCGGGGGATAAAGAGGCTACGTCCGTTTTCAGCCGAAAGCTCCACGCAGATGTGTTGCCCGAAAGTAGGCGACGACCGACGCAGATCCACGGCCACGTCGACGATACTTCCCTCGGTTACTCTCACAAGTTTGGCCTGCGAGGCGTCGCCTGCCTGAAAATGCAGTCCCCGCACCACTCCCTGTACCGACTCCGATTCATTTTCCTGCACGAAATCAACCTGAAGGCCAGTGGCCCGCTCGAATTCATCGCGCCTGAAAGTTTCGCAGAAATACCCGCGGGTATCGTAGTAGCGCTTTGGCTCGATAAGCCAGACTCCTGTAAGATCGAGAGGGGTGAATTTCATATATCGCCGTTTTTTGAGTGCAAAGTTACAAAGAAAAAGTGTTTTTGTGTAATTTTGTATTCTCAATTATAAATGCTCCGAGGCGATGAAAGAGAAAAAGACCATACGCGACATGGCGCGCGCAACCGTGGCTGAGTTCAAGGCACGCAAGAAAATACCCGTTACTCTCGTGCTCGACAACGTCCGCTCTCTCAATAATATTGGGGCCATGTTCCGGACAAGCGATGCCTTTGCTATCGAAGGTATAGCGCTCTGCGGTGTGTCGGGGACTCCACCATCCCCCGAAATTCACAAGACAGCTCTCGGAGCCGAAGACTCTGTCGACTGGAGATACTTCTCCGAAACATCCCAAGCTATCGCCGCGCTCAGAGAAGAAGGCGCCTGCATTGTGGTGCTCGAGCAGGTGAAGGGCAGCGTGCCTCTCGGTCGGTTTACTCCGGAAGAGGGTCGTAAATATGCCGTGGTGGTGGGAAATGAAGTGGACGGAGTTGCGCAGACTGTTGTGGATCAGGCTGATGTGTGGCTGGAAATCCCTCAGAGCGGCACCAAGCATTCGCTCAATGTATCTGTCTCGGCGGCTCTGGCTCTCTGGGAGTTCTATAAGGCGCTCGCTGTCTCAGGCTCAGAAAGCCTCGGCGGTTGAGCCTTGTTTTCTTCTTTCTTGAATTTGTTGTAGGCCTGGGCAAGTTTGGTGTGATATCCGCGCGCGGCGTACGAAGGTCCGTTGTAGATGCGCGCGAAGGCTGCCCAGTTGCGGGAGCGAAGATATTTCACCAGACCCGTATTTTCGAGATAGGCAGCGAATAGACGCAATTGTTCCTGCTCCGACGTGCTCATGCGCTCCACAAATTCCTCGCGCGAAGAAGCTCCGCAGAGCTTCCAGTTGAAGCCGCCGATCTGAAACATTCCCCAGAACGTACTCTCCATTGCCGCGATGCTGTCGATTTGTTTAGCGGCATCGTAGCGGGCTTGTTGGGCAAGTTGCTGCGAACCGTATTTCTTTATATTCACAGGGTTGAGCGCCTCGCTGGAGGAATGGTGCGCAAGGCTCGTGCCCCTTTTGGCTGCCGCTCGTCTGAAAAGCGGCAGATCGTAGTTTATAAGAGGATTGCCCTGTGAGTGAAATCCCGAGCGTGTACGGCCCGTCTCTACCTCCACTACCGCCTTGATTGCGGCAGCCTCCACCCCGAGTTCACGGGCTATCACGCGGTAGTCGTAGTCGCTCAGAGGCACTACAGCAAGCGGACTGAGGTCGGGGAGGAAAGAAGTGTGGATCGTGTCGCCCTCTACAATGATAAACGAGCGCCCCAGGGAGTCGGTTCCTCCCTGAGTGCGCTCGAGTATGAATATGGTGTCTCCTTGCGCCTCTGCGGCTGTTGCCTTAAAGTTCAGTGCCCCGGCAAGACCGAGGATGAGGATAAGGACTGTCAGAGCGCGACGCATCTGGAGATTTTAGAGTTCTGCAACCTTTTCGAGGGTGCGGGTGAGCTGACCCCAGAAACGTTCTACAGCGGGAATATACATGCGTTCCGAAGGAGAGTGCACATCGCGGAGTGTAGGCCCGAACGATACCATGTCGAGGTGAGGATACTTCTCGAGGAAGAGTCCGCACTCGAGTCCGGCATGGATAGCCTTGATAGCGGGCTTGATGCCGTAGAGTTCCTCGTAAGCGTCGGAGGCAAGGTGCATGATAGTGGAATTCATGTTGGGTGCCCAGCCGGGATACCCGTCGCCGTGAGTCACTTCTGCTCCGGCGAGTGAGAAGAGTGCCTCTACCTGATGTGCGATATCCCATTTCCGCGATTCTACCGAGGAGCGCTGCGATGTTGTCACCAGAATCTGGTTCTCACCGAGCATTTTCACCGAAGCGAGGTTGGTGGAGGTCTCTACGAGGCCCTCGAGGTCACGGCTCATGGATATCACGCCGTGAGGAGCGCTGTAGAGTGCTTCGATAAGATTCTTCGATGTCACATGGTCTACGGCGTATTCGGGGCGGTCGATGCTTTCGAGCTCGAGCTTGAGGCCGGTCTCAAGGCCTGCGTATTCGTTTTCGATGTCGGCCACATACTTGTTGAAAGCTACGCGTACTTTCTCCTTGTTCGAAGTGTGAACGCCGAAGAGAGCGTGAGCCGCGCGGGGAATGGCGTTGCGGAGATTGCCGCCGTCGATAGAGCAGAGCGAGATTTCGTGCTCGAGGCCGAGGGTGTAGAGGAAGCGGGCAAGCAGCTTGTTGGCGTTGGCGCGGCCGAGGTGGATGTCACCTCCCGAGTGGCCTCCGAGGCCTCCCGAGATGTCGAACTTGAAGTAGTGGAAGTCCGTGGGAGCGAAAGAGCGCTTGTAGGTGAATACACATGTGGTGTCCACGCCACCGGCGCAGCCTACGAAAATTTCGGCGTCATCTTCGGAGTCGAGGTTGAGAAGTATAGAGCCGTCGATCATGCCGTCGCCGAGATTGTTGGCGCCGGTAAGACCGGTCTCTTCATCGACTGTGAAGAGAGCCTCTACTGGACCGTGCACAAGGTCTTTGTCGATCATCACGGCAAGCGAGGCTGCCATACCTATGCCGTTGTCGGCTCCTAAGGTTGTGCCGTCGGCACGGAGCCAGTCTCCGTCGACGATAGTCTTGATAGCGTTGTTCTCGAAGTCGAAATCCTTGTGGTTCGACTCGCACACCATGTCCATGTGCGACTGAAGCACTACCTTCGGTGCGTTTTCTTTACCGGGGGTGGCGGGCTTGAACATGGCAACATTGCCTATTGCGTCGGTCTTGACTTCGATGCCGTGCTTGGCGGCAAAATCAAGAAGATACTTACGGATCTTATCTTCCTTCTTGGAGGGACGGGGCACCTGGTTTATCTCATCGAAGATCGAAAAAACCAATGCAGGCTTGAGGTCTTTGATTGTCATTTCGGTATTTTGGATATATCGTGATTTAATTTCTAATAAATATTTAGCGGTGGAAAAGAATGTTAAATATAATCTTATTCGCCCCTAAAATTACAAAATAAAATTGGTACGGCAAAAATTGCGGAATAATTTTGCTTATATTTGCACCGCGAAAACCGCGAAGTCTCAATGAAAACAGTAGTTTTAGCAATACTTATTCTTCTGGTCTGCATCATCCTTTTAGGGGTGAAAGTCCTTTTTGTCAAGGGATCGAAGTTCCCCTCGGGGCATGTTCATTCAAGTGCGGAACTCAGAGCTAAAGGAATAGGGTGTGCGGCTTCGGAGGTTCATGAAAAACGCAATAACTTATCATAATATAATAATGAAAAAACTGTCAGTCACAGTAAAGACACTTACGGCATGCGCTCTTTTAGCAGGAGCCGCTTCTTGCGCCGATAAAGCAACACAGACAGCGCCGGTTGCTGCTGAAGCACCCGCTACAGAGGCCCCGGCTGCCGCTGTTAATATCAGGTATATCGACGCCGACTCCGTAATCAGCGCTTACCGCCTCGCTCAGCAGCTCTTCGAGGAGCAGCAGCGCGAAGTGAACCGCCTCCAGCAGTGGCACGAATCCAAGCAGCGCGAGCTCCAGTCGCTTGCAAACAACATCCAGCAGAAGCAGCAGAACAATGTGTATCTCTCGCAGGCTTCAATGGAGTCCGACATGCAGAATTTCCAGAAGAAAGGCGAAGAAGCAGAGCGCTATCTCGCAACCCAGCAGCAGCGTCTGGCTAACAGCGAGCTCCAGATCCGTCAGCGCCTGAGCGACTCTATCCAGGCTTTCGTCCTCGACTATAATGCCACCCGCGGCTACGATGCTATCCTGCTCCGTGATGCCGGAATTTACTTTAACCCCGCGCTCAACATCACCGCAGAGATCATCGAAGGGCTAAATGCCCGCCTTGGCGACGACGCCTCAAAATAATCCAATTCCTCTTGCCCTCGCAGCATGAGTAGCGACGGAACCTTTGAAAAAGTATTGACCGTCGGGCCCGACATATCCGGGCTCGGCGGCATTTCTGCTGTACTGCGCACATATTCCCACATCGTGCCCGGCTTCACCTTCCTGCCCACAAACAGCCGCCGAGGCACTCTTGCCGGTGCTTTTGTACTCGCGGGCACGGTGCTCCGCCTTCCGTTCTACCGTCTGCGTGGCTACAATATCCTACATGTGCAGGGAGCGTCGGGCAAATCATTTGCCCGAAAGCGCATGCTGATGGCGTGGGCACGTGCGCTTGGCTTCCGCACTGTTTTTCACAACCATGGCGGCGGCTTCCGTGAGTTTGCCGCTAAAGCGGGCGAAGACCGCATCGCCGCTCTGCTCCGACGTTGTCACGCCGTTGGCGTCCTCACTCCGGCGTGGAAAGAGTACTTCGAAAATGTCCTCCACTGTCCGAGCGTGGTAGTGCTTCCAAATCCGATAGTACCACCTTCGGAGCCCGTAGAGCGCAAGTCGCATCTGGCCGGGCAACCCTTGAAGGCCGTTTTCCTTGGTAAGATCTGTCGCGAAAAAGGCGTATGGGATCTCCTCGAAGCGGTCGCCCGTCGGCGCTCCGACCTTGAAGGACGCCTCGAAATAACAATCGCCGGACTCGGTGATAGCGAGGCTCTGAAGCAACGTATTGCCGACCTCGGCATATCGTCGATCGTACGTTATGCCGGAGGAGTGTTCGGTAAGGAAAAGGATGCGCTTCTCCGGTCATCGCAGCTCATGCTCCTGCCCTCCTATATAGAGGGAGTGCCAATCACCCTTCTCGAAGCCGGAGTCTACGGCATGGCATCGCTCACCACACCCGTGGGAGGCATCCCCGACCTGATTACCGACGGTGTCAACGGCACACTCGTCTCTCCCGGCGATATCGACGCCCTCGGCGACGCTCTCGTGCGCTACGCCGCCGACCCCTCTCTCGCTCACTCGCAGGGTGCTAAGGCTCCCGAGCGGGTCGCTCCACACCTGCCTGAGGCTCTTAGAGAGGCTCTTTCTAACCTTTATAGCTCTATACGATGAATCTCATCAACGCGCCCATATACGTGCAATGGCCATTGCGCTTGCTCGCCCCCCTGGCAGCGGCAATGCCTAAGACTATTATGAATCTACGCTACCGCCGCTGGACAGGGAACAACGTGCAATGGGACAATCCGCAGAACCTCGAGGAGTATTTTCTCGATGAGATGATGAAGGCCGCCGCCGATCCTGATCGTCTCAAGACATATGCCACTGTAGCCGACAAGATCGCCGTTCGCGATTATGTAGCCGAAAGAGTGGGCGCGAAGGCGTTGACAAAACTCTACGGCACATGGTGGTTGGCCGACGACATCGACTTTGACTCCCTGCCGGTGCCATGCGTGCTGAAGACAAACAACGGCTGCGGAACAAACATCATTGTGCGCACACGCGACGACTTCAAGAAGAAAAACGTGCGCAGTCGGTTGGCTAACTGGCTTAAGTATCCCTACGGTCAGCTCTCGGGGCAGCCGCACTACACTGCTATACGCCCGGGAATCCTCGCTGAAGAATATCTTGAGCAGAATCCCGGAACCGACGATCTCCCGATAGACTATAAGTTCTTCTGCTTCGACGGCGAGCCTCAGTTTATCCTCTATTACAGCGACCGCAAGGAGAACGGACACGTGTGCCTCAACCGTGTTTACGACACCGACTGGAAAGTGATAGAAGGCGCGTGCAACTATCCTCTCGATCACGACGTACCCCGCCCCGAGGCTTTCGAGGAAATGAAAGAAATGGCACGCAAGCTTTCTCGCGACTTCAAAGTGGCGCGTATCGATTTCTATTGTATCGGCAGTAGACCCGTCTTCGGAGAAATAACCCTCTCCCCCGACGTGATAATGAACTTCACCCCCGAATTTCTGAAAAAGTATTTCGACCGCTACTGCCGCAAGTAAGCGACTCAATCACACCGGCCATTTAAACTTCCGTAGTTCAGACACGCACTGAGCCTCCGTGCCACCGCAATATTTATCGGTAAGCGAGTGGAATGCTGGCGAGTGATCCATATACGTGCGGTGGGCAAGCTCGTGGCATATCACATAGTCGGAGAGGTGTTGAGGCAAAAAAATTAGGCGGGAAGCCAGCGAAATGTTCCCTTGCGACGAGCAGCTCCCCAGACGAGTGCTGGTGTCGCGGATGTCGAATTTACGCACCTTCACTCCGTGTAAGTCTGCTATCGAGCGGGCTCGCGGCAGTATAAGCAGGCGGGAAGCATCTGTTGCCGCTTTCTTTATCAAAGAGCGCATGTGTTCCTGCACTTGAGGCGTGCGGATCTGCTTTTGCGACAGTTCGGCGCTTAGCCACAGGGTGTAGTTTATCTTTTTCCCTCGCAGAGGTTTTGAAACTAACCGTGTAATACCCGCATTGGCGTTACATTGGTTCTGTACGGCTATGGTGAAGTCGACCAGCGGCGCATCGATCACTCTTCCGATATAGAATTCCTCCGTCGGGCGCATGTCGAGAATCGCAGCGCGGTTGCGCTCCATGAATCGTTCGAAATCACCCTCGGGGAGGTTGGTCGGAATGGTCACAGTGAGAACATTGCCTGTCCAGCGTGCTCTGATATGGCGTGTGGTACCATGCACCTTCACTACCACCGGACCCAGCTCGGGGTCGGTATAGCGGCTGCTGACAACTACTCTCATCGCATCCCCTTACATGTCACCCCAATGGAGTTTGTCGCGAAGTACATCGGCAAAAGTCTGGTCGCGCAACTGAAGCACCAGCACCTTGTAGGGTGCCGGGCGGAGCACTATTGCCGTGCCGGTGTCGATGAGAGTCGAGCGTCCGTCGAGCGACAGGCGCACATGGCGCGCGCGACCCGAGGGAATGATGGTAATGGTGCGGTCCGCCCCTACAACGAGCGGACGCATCGACAGCGAATGCGCTGCCACGGGCGAGATCACGTTGACATCCAGAGTCGGAGCCACTATCGGTCCTCCCACCGAGAGATTGTAGGCCGTCGAACCCGTCGACGTGCATATTATAAGTCCGTCAGCACGGTATTCGGCCAGGTGAGTGCTACCGAGATTGACCTCTGCTTGAATCATCGACGCCGATTCCTCCTTGATAAGAGCCACTTCGTTGAGGGCGCACGTACCTACGTGTTCAGGTAGTTCCGGCTCCGTCACCTCAATAAGGCTGCGGCGCTCTATGCGGAAGCAATCATTGGCAATGAGGTCGGGCAGAGAACAAAGCTGGTCGATAGAGAGGGCTGCGAGATATCCTAAATGACCCGTGTTCACACCGACTATAGGAAGCTGCTTCTCTCCCACCCATAAGGCCGTGCGCAGGAAAGTGCCGTCGCCACCGAGGCTCACAGCCATATCTGCCGTAAAGTCTGGACCATCGACCACTTCGGTGACCACTCCGAGCGATTTCGGAATGTATTCGCAGAGATGACGGTAGAGCTTGCCGTGCATCACCACGCTGTCGCCACGCGATGCGAGGAGACTGAAAAACTCTTCAAGCCGCCCCATTACCGGTTGCTGTCGCTTGCTGCCGTAGATTGCTATCTTCATATCTCAAGGTATCTGAAAAGGTGCTCTATGCGTTGGCGCGACGTGTCGCTGTCGGCCACATTGTCGCTCTGCCAGTCGATCACAGTATAGCCGTAGCGCTCCAGAGAGCGTGTGATAGCTGCCGCATCGCGATGACTCACCCTTATGTCGCAAACTATAGGAAAAC
This sequence comes from uncultured Bacteroides sp., assembly GCA_964472555.1. Taxonomy (GTDB): domain Bacteria; phylum Bacteroidota; class Bacteroidia; order Bacteroidales; family Muribaculaceae; genus CAG-873. Next base: position 4,357 of record CAYYQS010000025.1, on the reverse strand, counting down.
GGCTCTCACCGCCCTCGGGCGATAGATCAAGATCTGCTTCCGAGGGGTAGCGCATGCCCGGCGACGTCACATTCAGATTGAGCAGATGTGCGTCGCAGTCTTCTACTGCACGGGCTATCCGCGAGGCGGAATAATCAGCACGTGAGCACCCTACGATCAGCCGCGAACTGTCGCTCACCGGGGGGTAGAAATATTCGTCGACGGGAAACTTATTGTTATTTACAGACAAAATCTTTCGCTATTTTATATTTTCTGACTACTTTTGCATTGTCAAACCGGGGGTCACCCCTCCGGTCGGACAAAACTTAAATACAAATATACGCACAATTCCCCGATTTCGCAATATAAATGACAAATCTTAGCGTTAATATTAACAAAATCGCTACCCTGCGTAACGCCAGAGGCGAAAACCGCCCCGATGTCGAAGCCGTAGCGCTCGATATCGAGAGTTTCGGTGCCGACGGTATTACGGTGCATCCCCGCCCCGACGAGCGCCACATCAAGCGCTCCGACGTGTATAAGCTTCGGCCTCTCCTCCGCAGCGAATTCAATATCGAAGGATACCCCGACCCTGAATTTGTCGATCTCGTGCTCAAGGTGCGTCCCACGCAGGTCACTCTTGTGCCCGACGCGCCCGATGCCCTCACATCTTCCGCTGGCTGGGACGTGGAGCCCAACATCGAATTTCTCTCCGGACTCGTGGAGCGCTTCAAAGATGCCGGTATCCGCACCTCGATCTTTGTAAATGCCGATCCGGCAGTGATAAAAGCCACTGCCGCCACCGGTGCCGACCGCATCGAGCTCTACACCAAGCCATACGCCGACGCATATCCCACCGATCCCGAGAAAGCTATCGCACCCTTTGTCGAGGCTGCCACCGCCGCGCGAAAGCTCGGCCTCGGAGTGAATGCAGGTCACGACCTCTCACTGCAGAATCTCGCTTATTTCGCCGGACGCATACCTTTCCTCAACGAAGTGTCGATCGGCCACGCGCTCATCTGCGATGCCCTCTATCTCGGTCTTAAAGAAACGATTAAACAATACAAAGCCTGCCTTCGTCCGAAGGCCGAAAGCTAAACCAAGGTAATACTCCCCGCTATGTCATTCTGGACCCTTTGCCTCCAGGGAGGCTGGACAATGATTCCCCTGGCCCTGTTGTTGCTGCTGAGCATCTATGTGTTCACGGAGCGCTGTATCGTCATCTCCCGGGCAAGCAGGCAGGACGATAACTTCATGAACCGCATCAGGGGATATATCCACGAAGGCGAAACCGAGAGCGCGCTCAACCTCTGCCGCGCCAATCCCTCTCCCCATGCCCGCCTCATCGAGAAAGGAATATCGCGAATCGGTCGGCCGATGAACGACGTACTCGTTGCTATCGAAAACACCGGCAACCTCGAGATCGCATCCCTCAGCCGCGGTCTTCCATGGCTGGCAACCACCGCCGCAGGAGCTCCGATGCTCGGATTTCTCGGCACGGTGATAGGTATGGTCGAAGCTTTCTACGCTATTGCTCAGGCCGGATCTTCGGCCACTATCGACTCGTTTGCCTCGGGTATCTACTCCGCGCTTGTCACCACAGTGGCAGGTCTCGTAGTGGGCATTATCGCACTCTTTGCCTACAACTACCTCGTGGCTCGCATCAACAAGATAATGAACAGCCTCGAAGCCCGCACCATGGACTTCATGGACCTCCTCAACGAACCCGCATCCTGACCATGGCCCTTAAGCGTCAACAAGACATGATGGCCACATTCTCCATGGCCTCCATGACCGATGTAGTGTTCCTGCTGCTGGTATTCTTCATGGTCACCTCATCGTTCGTATTCCCCACCGCTCTGGAGATAGATCTGCCCCAGAGCGAGCAGCAGACCCCCGTGAAGCCCACAACCCGCGTGTTTATCGACGCCGACGGAGCCTATTTCGTAGCCACTCCCGACGCCGACGAGCCGGTGCCCGTTGCTCCCGACTCTCTTGCACTATTCCTTGGCACCATAGCTCCCGCCGACTCCCTCGGTGCCGTGGCTGTGTACGCCGACGCTGAGGTTGCTTATGGAAAAGTTGTCGAGGTCCTCAATATCGGTGCCGACAATTCTATTAAAATGGTACTTGCCACACGCCCGGCATCACACGCCGACGCCACGCCCGCCACTCCCGACGAAACCACTCCTCAGACACCCGACCGATGAAGTCGCCTCGCACAGTCGCAGCCATAGTCACTGCAGCAGTGGCAGTGATTGTCATTCTCCTGCTCACGCTGGGGAAGCTCGACGTGCACATCACACCCTGGCCTCCGGTATCGGATAATCACACCCCGCTGGCCGAGATCGACGAAGAGTTTGTCGATCTCTTCGATCCCGCACCTGTTCATGCCAATCCTTCGCCTGCCTACGCCGAAACCACCGTCCGGAATAATTCCGAAGCAGCCGAATCGGCCGGAAGCGACCTTAAGGATGCGGGCGAACCTGCTCCTGCCCCTCCCGTAAAGACTTCCGAACGACCTTCAGAAATTAAGGCTCCCAAGAAAGAAACTCCGGCTAAGACCGGACCCGACCGCAAGGCTCAGGAGCAGGAAGAAGCACGTCGGAGGGCTCGCAAAGGCATTGCCGACGCCTTCAAGGATACAAAGACCGAAGACCCCGACAACACTCAGTCGAAAGGACAGCAAAAAGGCGACAGCGGAACCCCCGAAGGTACAGCCTCCGATCTCAGCGGCACCGGATCGGGAACCGTGGGAGGAGGGTGGATCATGCCCCGCTACGCCAAAGTCGACTCACGGCAGACGGGCAGCATAGAGCTGCGGGCGATCGTCGACTCTACCGGAAAAGTAGTGACGGTCGACCTCGTGGGAGGAAAGGCGCCCGCTGCAGCCGATCCCGCGCTCGTGGCCCGCTGCATAGCCGAAATAAAGCGCCATAGATTCACCAGGACCGACGATAACGCTCCCGAAGAATCTACAGCGCGAATCACTTATATCTTCAGATAATTATTCTCACATAATTAATCCTCCGCGTACACTTCCTTGTGGAAGCGGGGCGAAACAACCTCCGAAGCCGTGCGGCCTGCAAAGTCGCCTTCGGTGGAGATGAACACCCAGTCGATATCATCCAGACGGCGGAGATCACTTACAAAGAAAGCCTGTGAATCGGGCGAACCCACCACAATCACACGCTCCACTCCGGCCTCGCGGGCTGCATGGACTGTGTCCACGAAATATTTAAGAGTCATTTCATTAGTGTAGGCATCCTTAAGATCGTCATTATAGGCCAGTACCACCGTATTATATCCTTCGAGCATCTCGCGTACATGTTCGTGGCGTGTGACGTCGAGAGGAGTTATAGTGAGTCGCGTATCTTCTATCATCACGCGTTCGGGGTAGTCGACCAATGCATTTACACCGAGACCCTGGGCAAGCAGAGCCCCGAGGATATCAGCCTGTACATGGCTGACAGTGCCGAGTAGAGCTATTTCTTTCATATCGTAGTAGTTTTTAGTTAGTATTCTTTTGTCATTCTAACGCTTCGCGCCGCCTAATAGTTCGGTCTTTCATTTCCCTATCACATTCTATAAAAAAGTTTAAATAGCTAAAGGTATTGCAAAATTTAGAGTAACTTTGCATTGATTCCCAAAAATGTGGATAAAGTGATGAATAGAAAGAGTATACTTGCCGGCCTCGGGCTGTGCGTTGCAGCCGCACTTTCGGCAGCCGGACCCTCGAACGTGATTGAGGAAGTGGCCTGGATGGTGGGCGACGAACCGATATATAAGTCTGAAATCGAACAGGCCTACCAGGAGATGCTGAGTGATCGCACTCCTATTCAGGGCGATCCATACTGCGTTATCCCCGAGCAGATTGCCATTGAGCGACTCTTCCTCCACCAGGCGGATATCGACACTATCGAAGTGGCCGAATCAATGGTACAGATGCAGGTCGACGCTCAGCTCAACTATCTGATCAACAATCTCGGCTCCCGCGAGAAAGTGGAGCAGTATTTCCGCAAACCATTCGGTGATATCCGCGATTACTACGCCACAAATATCCGCAACCGCTCGCGTGTGCAGCAGGTGCGCTCAAGCCTCACCAAGAATCTCAAGATAACTCCCGGCGACGTCCGTCGATACTATCAGAGCCTGCCGACCGACAGCGTGCCTTTCGTCCCCCTTCAGGTTGAGGTCCAGCTCCTTTCGCTCAACCCCGTAATTCCCCGTCAGGAAATCGACGACGTAAAAGCTCGTCTGCGCGATTATTCCGACCGTGTCAACCGTGGTGAGAGCGAATTCTCTACGCTCGCTATCCTCTACTCCGAAGACGGCTCAAACATGCGTGGAGGCGAACTCGGATTCATGGGCCGCGGAC
>CAYYQS010000024.1:0-22160 GCA_964472555.1 uncultured Bacteroides sp. | reverse complement strand
TCAAACCGGGAAGTTCTCTTGCAAAGAAATCCTTGAGAATGCGGTAATTTTCATGCAGATATGCAAGCAGGGCTTTGAGCCAGGATTCTCCTTCGTGATAGGCGGCGATAGTCGCTGCCACGCCGAAAGGATTCACGTCGCACACCTCATTGATATTGATAGCGCGGTCGATAGCGGCGCGTCTTGCCGGGGAAGTACTCACTATATTGGCTATCTGTAGTCCGGCGGTATTGAATGCTTTACTGGGCGAAATGCAACTTACCGAGTTGGTTTCGCATTCCGAGGAGACGGTGGCGAAAGGTGTATATCGGTATGGCTCGTACACGAGTTCGCAGTGGATTTCGTCGCTTATGACTATAACTCCGTTGCGCCGACAGATTTCACCTACTCTCAGCAGTTCATCGCGTGTCCACCCACGTCCTGCGGGATTGTGAGGATTGCAGAGGAGCATCAGGACTGCCTTCGGGTCGGAGGCTTTTCGCTCGAGATCGTCGAAATCCATCCGATAAGTTGCTCCGTCGTAAATCAGCGGATTTTCAATTACTTCGCAACCGTTGTTGCGGATGGAGGAAAAGAAACAGTTGTAGACCGGAGTCTGAACGATCACCTTATCGCCGGGTTTAGCCAAAGCCTTGATAATGGCTGAAATTGCGGGCACCACTCCACTGGTGTAGAGTATAGAGCTACGCTCGATGTCCCAGCCGTGTCGCCGTCTGAACCAACCGGTTACCGCGGTATAATACTCCTCAGGCACATAAGTATAGCCGAAAATTCCCTGAGCGACGCGCCGCTCAAGAGCACTGATGATGCATGGAGCCGTACGGAAATCCATGTCGGCCACCCACATTGGAAGCACTCCGGGCTCCTCGGCAGAGTCCCATTTGTAAGAGCCTGTTCCGCGGCGTTCAGGTACAGTGTCGAAGTCGAAGCGCTTCATTATTTATCGGTAAGTGTTATCTTGCAGTCGTTGGGCGCAAGTACATTTTCGTCGATTATGAGCGCTCTGACCGAGGGAAGAGTGATGCTCCCCGAGCGTGGATTCTTAATGCTCGTCATAGGGCTGAGGATAGTGGCATTGAGCTCCGAATCCTCAAAGGCAAGATCGGCATCGGCATCGAAAGTGCAGTCGGTGAGAGTAAGGCCGTGAGCGTAGCACAAAGGCTGAGTTCCGCTGATGCGGCAGCGAACGAGGTGAAGATTGTGAGAGTGCCACCCGAGGTATTCGCCGTTGATCTCGGAGTCGTAGACAGTCACGTTCTCGGTGTTCCAGAACGCATCCTTGGTGTTGAGGACTGCGTTTCGTATCACCACGTTGCGACAATATTGGAAAGAATAGTTGCCGTTCTGTCGATAATTCTCGATTTCGATATTCTCACTGTGCATGAAGAGGTAGTCGGCATTATCCACCGTTACGTTCTCGAGTTTTACATTGCGGCAGTGCCAGAGAGTTTCCTGAGCATCGGGTATGGTTACGTTACGAAGTACGATACCGTCCATTTCGCGAAACATCTTCGGCGCCTCCACGAGCGTGTCAGTCATAACCAGCCTCTTTGAATACCATAGAGCCGCGCGGGCTCCGGGAGTGAATAGACAGTTGTCGATTCGGAATCCGTCGGTATGCCAGAAAGGATATTTACCCTCGAAGCGGCAGTGTGAAGCCTCGATGTCGGAGCAGCATTTCAGCGCCGATTCTCCGGCGTGGATCGTTACATTCTCAAGCCTTAAGCCGTGTGAGGCGAACAGCGGGCGTTCGCCTTCGTATTCGGCATCTTTTATAGTGGTCATATCAGTGTATTAATGATAGGAATTGAAATCAATAGAATTGAGAACTATTCTTGGTTGCGACACATTGTATTGCTCGTTTATGAAACTACGTGTCGGATCGAAGGTAGGTGTCTCAACACCAGCAAGATCAAGAAAGAAATGGCTTATATCGTCGGTACTGATGGGATAGTCGGCAGCTCTTTCAATAGTCTCCCACAGCTGAGGATGATTTTCACGGAAAGATTTGCTACCATAAATCATGAACGGAATCTTGATCTGATAGCTGATGTCTGAGGCACTTGCGGCGTTGCCATGACCGAAATAGTCGCGGCAATCGAATATTTCTTCTCCATGGTCGGTGAAATAAATGATTACAGCGTCGCGATCCGCCCACCGCTCGACAACGGAGCAGAAAACGCTGTCGTTGTATAGTGTCGCATTATCATAGTTTGCAAGTATCTTGCGCTGTGCATCGGTGAAGCGCGAACTGTCGTAGTCCTCAGGAGTAAATCTCCCATACCCTTCAGGAAAGCGGTCGATATACTGGAAATGCTGTCCCATGAAATGAAGCATGTGGAAAGCAGGCTCTTCTGAGGGAGTCATGCGCGCTGCAAGTTCATCATCGTAGCGCGTGATATTGTCATCGCGATAATCAAACATCTGCTCCGAAAGATCCGGCCGATTGAAGAAGAAAGTGTCATGTGATAGCGGAAACTCGTTTTCATACAGTTCTGTTCGCCATCCGGCTTTTCTCAGAAGTACCGGAAAGAGAGGATACTGACCGAAAGTAGAGTTGTAGCGACCTGTCGAAAAGAGCGACATCAATACCTTCTGCGTCCAGTCTTCGATCGTGACAACGTCGGAAAACACTATTAATGAGCTGTCGGCGAGCAGTTTCATTTGTCCGGGAGTAGTATTCTTGTCGTAACCGTATAATGGCGTGTGGTGACGTGCGTAGGATTCTCCAAGTACGAACACGATATCGAAGTCCGGCACAGCTTTCATAGAAGCCTCTGCATTAATGCAAAGGGAGATAAGACGATCGGTACGCTTGATGTTCTGGATGCGTTGAAAGTAGCCATAACCAAGACGTGTGTATGACGTAAATGTGGGTATCTGAGCTCCGTGGTGATATTTTGCGAAGTAGAACAGCATGAATCCTACGATGGCCATACCGCCTCCGATCAGTACATAACGGAACCATCGCTCGATTCGGCTTCCTTCGAATTTCGCGCTAAGAAGGATTGCCAAGCGGTAGATGCCATAATTAAAAAGAACAACTACGGCTATTACAAGAATGGCAACCCAGAAAGGAATATACGACGTGACAAACTCTATGGCCTCTTTGGCGTTTGTGCCGAATAGTAAGTCGATACTCTGCTGTGATATAAGGGTATGAAATTGGACCAGAAGAAAATAATCAGTGATTATAAGGAAATTCTGAACCAATAATATTACTCCTAAATATATGTATATACATATTTTACGCATCGGATTGAGCTCCGCGACAGCTTTCTTCCTCCCCTTAATGAGTCGGAATACTATCCAAGAAACCCACGTGGTGAAGGCTGCCAGAAAAGGCACGCAGAGCGCGGGCATGAGCGTGGGATTGATGCCAAGAACTGCAAAATCGGAGATAAGTGCGAGGATAAAGAACTGATAGAAGAAAGTTACGGAGGTATATACTCCGTCTCCTTTAAGACTGAGTTTCATGATGTAAATCAGAAATTATATCCGATATTGAACTGAACGTTTCCCTGATGAAACGTATTTCCGAATTTGGCGAGATTTAGCATACCGGCTGTACCTGCAATCTCAAAAACAAATCGTCCGGCGGTAAAGTCCACACCGAATTCCCAGCCTAAATTGGCGCGATTGAACGAATCCTTGAAGCAATTGGAGCTGAAGGTGAAACCATCGTGGAAGTTGGCACGCTCGCGCCCCCAGAGTCCGAGTTCAAGCTGCGGTCCGGTGAAGAAACTTATTGAGGTAAGCAGGTCTGTATCGAAGTCGAAGCGGTAGCCGAAGCGGAAAGGAATTCTGAAGCCAAAGCGGCGAGTGTTCACTCTCGAGCTCTGAAGATCATCAGCCATTACAGTCACATCAGAACCAACGGTGCTGTAGTAAAGCATCAGTCCCGGTTCAAAATAGAGATTTTTCCACACCGGAATATTGTAGATAGCGCCGAGATCAAATCCCGCACCGGTTTTATAAAGTTTCATTCCGTCCCATTTCCCCGGGCATGTGAGGTCGAGACCGGCACGAAGGCCAAGATAAGGTCTGTTGTTGCTGCTCTCGAATATATCCTGAGCCGAAGCCGGGAGTAATGCTGATATTAGCAGAATCAGTGCGGTAAGTACTTTTTTCATTGTCTTTGATAGTTAGGATGATATATAATTATAACGTTTCGTCGGCTGCGAATATTTTATTTTCAGCCTCCAAAAAATCTATCAGGCGACGGTATTGCGGAGTTTTTTCTATTATTGTCCTGTTGCCTACGATGAGCATGTGTTCGCGCGCTCTTGTAAGGGCAACATTGAGTTTCCGGTCTACCTCAGTACCGTCGATGTCCGTGAAGGTGTTGTCGCATAGAAAATCGAGTTGGTATGGTTTCTTGACCGTCAGACCGTAGATGATGTATTTCCTCTGACTACCCTGAAAGCGTTCGACCGTATCTATTGTGATATTCTCCACTCCGGAGATACCGGCTTCTTTCATCGCCGCCTTCACGGCTGCAATCTGATTGCGGTACGGAACAATTACTCCGAGGATCTCGGGCCCGATTTCACCCTCACGGCGAGAGATCTCTGCTGTAACCTGTGCAATAAATCGAGCTTCAGCAATATTCACCTTGTCGCTAACACCTTCGGTTTCAGGACGAATGTCGACAAAGGCCAGACGGTGATTGTTGAAGATGACGGCCGGTAGACCTTCGCCTCCGCGATCGCAGAGAGGAGCCGTCTGATGCGGGAGTGGCACCGGCACGAGCCGTGAGCCGTAGAATACTTCGGATGCATATCGTACGATGTCGGTGTGCATCCGCCCCTGACGAGAGAGCAGATAAGTCACGGCAGGATTATCGGCGTACCGTCGCAGAAAGCGCTCAAAAAGCGACATCCGGCAGTCGGTGAGTCCCGCCGCGATAAGTTCCGACTCTTCAACAGCTGATTCGACGGCTGATTGCTGGACAACCGCAGGCAATTGCTTGTGGTCGCCTATCATCACAATCTTACGTATTACAGGTGATCCTGAGGGAGCTGTAGCACATAGCAGTGGCAGCAGATTCGGCTCGGTGAGCTGTGAGGACTCATCGATTATAGCCAGGTCGAACGATCGGAGCTTGAAGAGGTTCGATGCTGCACACATCGATGCCGTCGTTCCGGTCACTACGCGCGCGTCGCATATCAGCCTCCGGACATCGTCGAGCTTACGGCAAGCGGAGGCCCGCTTGCCGAGAAGATTGCCAACATACTCCTCGCCACACGACAGCTCGGGGCCAAGCCGCAGGAAATCAATTCCTTCTTCAGCAAGCTTTGAGCATATCTCATCAACGGCTCTGTTGGTGTAGGCAAGCAGGAGCACCGACGATCCCGGCTCCGATGCCAGTTGCTCCTTAAGAGTGGTCATAAGTCCGTATGATGTCTTTCCGGTGCCGGGAGGCCCGATGATAAGAAATAGATCCTTGGCCTGCTTCACTCTCAGTGCGAGGTCGTTGAAATACATGTGGTCGAGCGTGAGTTCGCGTGAAGTTTCGACATTAGGCTCACGGCGAAGGAGGATAAGGTCGCGTCGGTCGCGGGGAGCTGTGAGAAAAGAGTGTAACCCTCGGTAAAGTGCTGTGTGGTTCGCCTCCATGTAGTCGTGTTCGATAGCCCAAAGAAGATTTTCGCCGGTTATGAAAGGCCGTGGACTCGACTGTGCGAATCGAAGTGCCAGAGTGACCCTTGTGTCACTCAGCTTTTTCACCGAGGCCCTGTGTACCATAGTCTTGCGGGCGTCAGGTATCGCTCCTTCGGCATACGAGTAGAGGATAACAAGGTCGCCCTCGCGGAAGTTGGCGATCAGGTGCTCCTCATCATCGTCTTCAAATGCCAGAGTCACCGTCTCCACCTTACCTATATAGCTTGGGAGTGGCTCGATTAGACTGAGACCACAGAAGATGTTTCCCGCGTCTTTTTTTTCATAGAGAGAGCAAAGCCACGTAGAGGCAAAGCCTGAGCCCGGTTTCGGTCCGCCGCCACACTTCGATAGCGCTTGCTCCAATGCAATAAAGCGCAACATTCTGTAGAAATACGCTTTTTCGGTCGCATCAGCTTCGCTCAGTGGGGCAAGAATCTTTTGAAAACCGGGCTTCTGATAGTCTCGCCACAACTTGCCACCGCTCTCAGGAGACTGGCAAAGGTCGTCGGGTCTAAGTATTTTCAGAAACTCCATATCTCCCTTGGCAAGTCGGGCTTCGAGAGCAGCAAGTGTGTTGCGTACACCCATGGCGTGACTCAGCAGATCGGCCTTTTTCTCCAGAGATAAGAGCGGGCTACTATAGCGTGAATATAGAAGGAAAGAACTGAGCCTCTTGCCGTTAGCTGCGTATTGCTCAGGATAGTTATATTCCATTATCGCCCGATAGAGCAGCAGCTGCACATAGTGCTGACCAGTATAGGACGGAACGGAGAAATCGCCCTGCGGCCACATCCCTTTGCCCGACTTCTGCTCGATAAGCACTTTATAGTCGAGTTGAAGAAGGTCCATACGTCCTTGCAGGCCAAGCATCTCTGAGAAAAAAGCCGGTTCGAGCATCACCTTTCGCCGGTCAAAGTCGGCTACCTGTTGCGGTAGATGTTCAGTGATTGCCGCGTGAATATTATCTATCTGTCGCTTAGCGTCTTCGTGAAATTTGTCGGGAATGTCGCACGTAGCGAGATTCACGGCATTAGCGCGAAAAAAAGTGATAAGGCTATCTTTGTATTCTCGTTTTCCACCATGAAGTTCCTCATCGAGAAGCATAGAGGCGAAATTTCCGAGATTGAGCGCCGCAGTATTGTCGGCACCAGCAAACTTATTGACTATGGCGATCCGGGCATCAGTGCCATAATTCTGAAAGCACGAAGCAATGGTAGTGATATTGATAAGATAGTCAGGACGGTAAACGACAAGTTCGGCATCTGCTACACCGTCGATCACCCGTACCTTTACAAGATTGAGGCGGTCGCCGGTGCGGATATCACGGGCAATGTTCTTCAACTCGGTGCGCTCGACATTGACAGTGATTGCACCTTCCACTCCGGGGGCATATCCCATCACGTAATCCTTGCCTACTTTTTCCACCGTAAGGCGCAGGCAGTCGCACACATCCCTTCTATCGGCTTGCATCATAGGATTTCGGCCATTTTGCGACAGCCGCTATCGAGAAGGTCGAGGACGAGCTCGAATCCTTCAGCACCTTCGTAGTAAGGATCGGGTATATATTCGTAGCGCATAGCCTTGTCAACGAAAGCAGCCATGGGCACAATCTTTTCGAGGTCGTCAGGCGTGCGTGCAAGCCGCTTAAGATTCATTTCATTGTCGGAGTCCATTGGCACGATAAGGTCGAAATCCTCGAAGTCGCGTGCTTTTACCTGACGGCAGATATGGTCGAGTTCAATCCCTCTTCGGCGGGCATGAATGCGCATGCGCTTGTCGGGCAACTGGCCTATGTGCCACCCTCCCGTTCCGGCCGAGTCTATTTCCCAGCGGTCGGAGTCGCCGCGTTGGTCGACTATGGATTTGAGTACGCCTTCTGCCGCGGGAGAACGGCATATGTTGCCGAGGCATACAAAGAGTACGCGTATTTTATCTTTCCCCTTCAGACGGGCTATAGTCTTTTCAAGGCGTGTATTCGTTGTCATAGCTATGATATAAGTTATCTTAGTCAGTGCATTTTATTGGAGTGAAAAGCATTCTCCTCAGCGCCGCTGCCGAAGCCAGTGCGAGCGTAAGAACCGTCGGTGCGAGTTCTTCTGCTGCCGAGGAAATGGAGCAGACTTCACTACCGGTGCTCAATGTTGCACCTTTGCCATCGAGAGTGATGATCAGGTCGGCAACTCCTTTTGTCTGAGTGAAGTGAGTCAATGCCGCATCGGCCTGCATGGGATAGTGGCGCGTGGAAGAACTTTGAGCAAGAACGCGACCGAAGCGAAGATCGGTGCAAGAGAATCCCACTTCACAGCCTGCATTGCCAAAAGCTTTCACAATTTCTCTCCCCGCCTCAGGATTACAGTCGACTCCGGCCACAAATATCCTGCGGAATGAGAGTGGCAGACACACCGTGCCCCTTGGAGTCCCCAACGGATTCAGCGAGCGCGGATGCTTCGGGGCGGTCCCGCGCTGATGCTCCTCCATTTTCTTCTCGAGATAATTATCTGCCATGGCGGATGCGGAAGATAGTTCCTTCGATGAGAGAAACGTATATGTCGCCGTTGGCCCGGTCGAGATCGATGCCGTTGACCTCACTTACACCGAGTGGAATCGCTGCAACAAGACTGCCGTCGCGCGAATCGACTATTGCGAGCTTTCCGCGGCGCGAGCCTACGTATATCATGCCGTCGTGCTCGAGTATAGCACACGGGGCATGGTCGTAGCCGAAGGCAAGGTCGGTGAGCCAGAGCTGCTTGAAGTTAGGTGCAGTGGCGTCTACCGCCACAAGTTCACCGTCCATGGTCTTGGCATAGATGCGCGTGCGGTCGGCGCTTGTTCCGAGACTCTCACGGTAGCGGTGTGTATTGTCGCGCCACAGCTGAGTGCCGGTCATGCGGTCGAGAGCCGTCATGTAGCGGTCGGGCGCAACGATGAATACTTTGTCGGGCGTTATCACGGGCACGACGTTGCCGGGGCCAAGCATGTTGGCGTTCTTGCCGTTGTTCCATATCCATTTAAGACTGCCGTCGGCAAGAGATAGACAGCGCAGATTCGTATCCCAGGCACCGAATACAAGGTCGTCGCCGTCGATTGCCGGAGTCGCCTGGCAGTAGTTGAAGATTGAATCGTAGAACCATTCAATTTCTCCGTTGTCGGGGCGACGCCGTTCAATCCGTTTGTATCCACCTTGTATATAGGCTGTGTTGTCGGGGGTTAGCGTACCGTCGGCCACGTATGGTCCTTCCTTCGAGGGCAGCATGTCCTTGATTTCGCCTGTCGACGCATCGGCAAGTATTATGCCGTTGTGCATCGGGAATGCTACGGTCGATTCATTGATCACCGTCGGACGGCTGAAGAGCGATGCTCCCGTGGGTATTTCCCATAGAGTCTTTCCCTCGTGCTTGGAAATGGCTTTTGCAAGTCCGGTAGACGTTCCGAAGTACACGTTTGCAGCGTCGGTCGCCGTGCGTGTGAATATGGAAGCGCTGTCGGCCCACACTTGCGTCACTTCGAAACCTTCAGTAGCGACAATCTCCGGCCGGGGCGGGAATTTAGCCTTGGAGTGCTCCGGAGTTGCTTCGAAAGAGTAGAGCAGTACAGGCTCCTCGCCTATTCTCTTATTATATATATGTACCATTCCGTCGGTCACGTGGACCACTGCATATCCGTAGTCGCCGTTGCCGTAGTCGAGCGAGCGCACCATGATGCAGGGCAGGTCGGACCCCGATCCTTCACCACCTGCTGTATAGCCACGCCAGCGGTGGTAGTGCCCGTTGATATGACCTATCACAGGATATGTTTCAAGCACCGCAAGATAGTCGGGCATGTTGTCGAGGTCGTCTAAGAGAGGATAGTGGTTGAAGGAGAGTACCCGGCGGCCTGGAGTGACGTGTTCGGCCAGTGTTGCGTCGAGCCAGTGGAGGTCTTCCTGCTTTATGTGTCCGTCTCCCATTTTCATAAAGGGACCGCTGCTTATTCCTATTATTACAAGAGAGTCGGCAACCGTGACGAAGCGGTCGCTCCCCCAGAGGTCGACGAATGTCTTGGTGGCACTCTGGCTCCATGTGCTCTCGTGGTTACCGGGGAGAACGAAGAGCGGGTGGCGGATATTGCTCAGAATCGACTTGGTGTTGATAAGCTCGGCATCGGATCCTTCGTTGCCAAGATCGCCGTTCATGATCACAAGGTCGTAGTCTCCGCGGTTGATTTCGTCGACTGCCAGCTTGAGCTGAGTCTCGCAGGCATTCCCCGGAGTGACGTGGATGTCGCTCAACACGGCCATTTTTTGGGCTGCCGACAGCCCCGGCAGGAGCAATAATACTATTGCTGTGAAAAAAAATCGTTTTTTCATGAGATAAAAATCGGCCCTACAAGGCCTCCTTAAGCGGTTTCTCCACAAAAGTACAATTTTTTTTCATTTTTTGAAAACCTTTTTGACTCCTCCTGCGTTAATAATACAAATCACTCGAAAACACAACCAACTTTTATTTATGATTGATATGAAAAAGATCGCATTACTCCTTGCTGTTGCACTCAGTAGCACAGCAGCTTTCGCTCAGATTAACAAAAGCGAACTCAAACAACTTCAGAACTTCCTTCAGGAACCTGCCGCTAACGGTGGTACTAACGCTGAAGCCCTCAAGATTACTAATATCAAAGATCCCTCTACCTGGGAAGGTGTTACAGTAGAAGGCAAGAACGTTACCAAGATTGACTGGAAAGATAAAAAACTCGGTGGTACACTCGACCTCTCCGGCTTCACCGCCCTTACTTCGGTTGACGTTTCCCGCAACAGCATCACAGCTCTCACCGTTAAAGGCGACGCAGCTCTCGCTGAAGTGAACGCTTCCCGCAATAAACTCGCTGAAGTAGACTTCACCGGCTGTACAGTTCTTTCGAAACTCTCTCTCAACAACAACCGTCTTACCGAGTTCTCGCTCACCGACACTCCTCTGATCAAGAGCATCAACATCGCTTCAAACCTCCTTGCAGGCCTTGATCTCCAGTCCTCTTCTACCCTCGAAACTCTCAACTGCCAGAGCAACCACCTCGAAACTCTCTCGGTAGCTAACTGTACAGCTCTTAAGAACCTCTACTGCGGTTACAACAAGCTTACTACCGTAAACCTCGTAGGTACCACCGCTCTCCAGAACCTCAACGTCGACAGCAACAATATCTCCAACATGATCATCTCCGGTCTGCCTTCGCTCTCGACTTTCCTCTGCACCGACAACAACATGAAGACCCTCGGCGTTCGTGACTGCAAGAATCTTCTTGACCTCGTTTGCTCTTACAACGACCTTACCACTCTCGACGTCACCAACTGCCCCAACCTCCTCTTCGTGGACTGCTCTTACAACGACCTTACCCAGCTTAACCTCTCCAACCAGACATTCCTCCAGCGAATCCTCTGCAACAACAACGAGCTCACAATGCTGGACGTAAGCTTCGACCAGGCACTGACCTACATCAACTGCCGCTACAACATGATCACCGACCTGCGCACCACCGCTACTCCTAACCTGCGGATGATCGCTTGCCAGTGGAACTACTAAGAATAAGAAAAGATACAAGCTTTAAGCTTGCCCCCCATTCAGTACGACAATGCGATAATACGATCTGAATAAATTCCCCAAGCGAGGGCCCCGAGTGTGAACTCGAGGCCCTCGCATTTTCCTTTTGTCATTAGCATTTTATTTCGTATCTTTGCACCGCATCCTACGCGGGTAGCCCATGCAGGGGGTGCGGTGAATTTTTCAATCCTTTGAAATTATATATAAAACAATATGCGAAATAGTCTCATCTTACTGGCAATACTGCTGATGTTCGCTTCGTGCAGAACTCCTCAAGACATCACCTATTTCCAGGATATGAAGCAAGGCTCAATTGTGGATCCAGAATACCAGCTCGAGATAAGAGTGAAACCAGAAGATAAACTCGCTATCATGGTATCGACTCAGGATCCGGCTCTTACTGAGCTTTTTAACCTGACCCGCAATCAGAATCAGATAAATTCCAACTCCTGGGGCTATACTGTCGACAATCAGGGAAATATCAATTTTCCGGTTCTTGGAGAACTACATATCGAAGGCCTGACCCGTACAGAGGTCAGCTCTTATATCGAAAAGCGCCTTGTGGAAAGCAATCTGGTGAAAGATCCTATCGTCACTGTGGAATTTATCAACAGCGGAATCTCGATTATTGGAGAAGTTCGCTCTCCTGGAAACTACGAATTTAATAAGGATCGCCTCAACATCATCGATGCTATCGCTATGGCGGGAGACCTCACAATCAACGGTGAGCGTCAGAACATTACCGTTATACGAAAAATAGAGGGCGGACGCCAGGAAGTACACCGTATCAATCTGCTTGATCTTAGGGAGGCGGTCGCTTCGCCGGTGTACTATCTCCAGCAGAACGATATCGTCTACGTTGAACCCAACGATAAGAAGAAACGCGAAACTACTGCAACCGGTAATACCGTCTACACTCCTTCCTTCTGGATTTCTATCTGTTCTTTCGGTATGACCGTCACAACATTTGTACTCACCTTGACACGATAATATTATGGCTGAGAATAAAGATTCTGTTGAAAAGATAAAGAGATCTTCGGCACCTAACGGCACAGTACCCATCGCCGACATATTCTTTATGACTCTCCACCATTGGCCGTGGATACTATTATCGGTATTTCTGTGTGTAGGCTTCGCATACTATCATTTGCTAAAGACTCCTTTTGTGTATACCCGTGCTGCGGAGATTCAGATCAAGGAAGACGGCAATGGCCAGAACGCGATTGCCACCGAGCAGTTCTCCAGCCTCGGTATTTTCCAGTCGAACAGCAATATTCCCAACGAAATAATCAACCTTAAGTCGAAAGACCTCATGGAAGAGGTTGTTCGCCGTCTCGACCTCGATATCAATTATTACAGGGAGGGAAGCTTCCACAACTTTGTTGTCTACGGGTTCGATCAGCCTGTAAAAGTATCTCTCCCTGATTTTCCTGAGAACGGCTTGCTTTCTTTCAATCTTGAGGTTGCGAAGAACGGTGCCGTCACAATCGAAAATCTCACGGAGGGCGAAAACGCTCATAAAATCACCTATCCCGAAATCAAGGGTCAACTGAACGATTCCATTTCGTCGCCTATTGGAAAGATCATAGTTGAGCCTACTTCGGTCTATAAGCCAGGTGAAAAAGTATCGCTACTCATCAAGAAAATACCCCTGAGAGCGGCTCGCAATGCTTATAACGGTCGTCTTGGCGTAGCTCTTACAAATGGTGATGCCTCTATCATCAAGCTTTCAATGTCCGACCAGTCGACTCAGCGCGCCGACGATGTGCTCAATACACTCATCGGAGTATACAACGAGAATTGGATTCGCGACAAGAACAGAATTGCCGTATCCACTTCCAACTTTATCAATGATCGTCTTGCTGTGATAGAAAGCGAACTCGGCAATGTCGACTCGGATATCTCCTCATATAAGAGTGCAAATCTTATTCCCGATGTAGGTGCTGCAGCTTCGATGTATATGGGACAGAATCAGCAGACACAATCGCAGATTCAGACTCTGACCAACCAGATTCAGCTGGCTCGGTTCGTGCGGTCTTATCTTGTGGCTGATGACAAGTTCGATCAACTTCTTCCTGCAAACTCAGGTATCGGAAGTTCCAACATCCAGTCGCTCATATCGGAATATAATGCAAAGCTCCTCCAGCGTAATTCTCTGGTGTCGAAATCTTCCGAGAAAAACCCTCTCGTTGTTCAGCTCGATACCGAACTCAACGCCCAGCGGCATCTGATTATTCAGACTGTTGATAATGAAATCGCAAGTCTTAACGCTCAACTGCAGTCTTTGAAGGGAACGGAAGCCGAGATAAAATCGCACATCGCCTCCAACCCTACTCAGGCTAAAGATCTTCTTTCGGTTGAGCGTCAGCAGAAAGTAAAGGAATCGCTCTACCTTTTCCTACTCCAGAAACGCGAGGAAAACGAACTATCTCAGGCATTCACGGCCTACAATACCCGTATTGTCAACCGCCCGGGAGCGTCAAGCGTCCCCACGACGCCTAACCGCCGTAAGATACTTGGCATAGCCTTCCTCATTGGTCTTGCAATACCCTTTGGATTCACTTATCTCAAGGAAACGATCAATACTAAGGTGCGTGGTAGAAAAGACGTCCAGAACCTCGCTATCCCCTTCCTCGGTGAGATACCTCAGTACAAACCCACCAATAAGGCCGACGTCGACACAAAGAAGCTTCTCGTAAAAGCGGGTAAGCGCGATATTATCAATGAAGCGTTCCGCGTGCTCCGCACCAATGTTGAGTTCATGTGCAACTCATCTGATGGGGCAAGCGTCATCGCCCTGACTTCTTTCAACCCCGGCTCAGGAAAGTCTTTCATTTCAGTCAATCTGGGCATGTCTATCGCTCTTAAGGGCAAGAAAGTGCTAATCATCGACGGTGATATGCGTCACGGTTCTACTTCGAGCTATTTCGGTTCACCGAAGAAAGGTATGTCGGACTATCTTAGTGGTGCGGAAGAACATATCAACGATCTGATCGTTCAGGATCCTAACTGTAAGGATCTCTATATACTTCCTATCGGCTCGATTCCGCCCAATCCTACTGAGCTTCTTGAGTCTAAGAAGTTTGCTGAAATGTTCGATGGGCTGAAGTCGCAGTTTGACTACATTATCATCGACTGTCCTCCTATCGAAGTCGTGGCCGACGCCCAGATTATCGACAAGTATGCCGACCGCTCATTCTTCATCGTCCGTGCTGGTCTTCTCGAACGCTCCATGCTTCCTGAGCTTGACCGACTCTACGACGACAAGAAGTTCAAGAACATGGCCTTTATCCTCAACGGCACCCGCAATGATCAGGGCCGCTACGGCTACAGCCACTCCTACCGTTACGGCTACGGATATGGCTACGGGTACGGTTACAACTACGGCAGCGACGGTAAGAAACGCAAGAGAAAATAATGTCGTTGCTCTCAGGCCTTTTCGCCCGTAAGGTACCGGTTGATCTTACCGGTACTACCGACTGGCACTCCCATGTACTTCCGGGTGTTGACGACGGCGTTCAGTCTATCGATGAGTCACTAAAGATTCTCGGGCGATTTGAAGATGCCGGTGTAGCCGATTTATGGCTCACTCCGCACATCATGGAAGATATTCCAAACGAGACTTCATTTCTTCGCGAGCGTTTCGAAGATCTGAAAGAGCAGTATAAGGGTAGAGTGAGACTGCACCTCGCCTCTGAAAATATGCTTGACAATCTCTTCATGGAGCGTATGGCGGCTGACGATTTACTCCCTATCGGTCCTGACGGGAAGACTCTGCTCGTAGAGACGTCGTACTACAACGCGCCAATGCGTTTCTACGAGACTCTCGACGAGATTAAATCCAAAGGCTACTTTCCCCTTCTGGCTCACCCTGAGCGCTACTTCTACATAGATTCGTTTGCCACATACCGTAAGCTCAAGGAGAAAGGAATACTCTTCCAGCTCAATCTGCTCTCGCTCTGTGGCCACTATG
Organism: uncultured Bacteroides sp.; assembly: GCA_964472555.1. Taxonomy (GTDB): domain Bacteria; phylum Bacteroidota; class Bacteroidia; order Bacteroidales; family Muribaculaceae; genus CAG-873. The sequence goes on along the minus strand of CAYYQS010000024.1, from coordinate 6,956 downwards.
GTCCGGTAGTAAAGGAAAAAGCAATGAAGATGCTCGCCGAAGGTATGTACAACCGCTTCGGCTCTGACCTTCACCGCATCGAGCACCTCGACATTATCAGGCACGCAAAACTCCCGAAGACTGTTATCGAACAACTAAACCGACTTAACTCTTAAGTCCCCTCACCGCCGCAAACGTTGTGGGAGGTAGAAGAATGAGCAGAGTCCACCATGGTCCTACGATGTAAGTTCCAGCTACGGCAATCAGAGCTACCACAAAAGCACACGCTATCAGTTTGGCTATTCCACCCCTGAGGTGCATCCCGTATGAGCGGCGGTAGATGAAATACACCACCACGAAATAAAGCATATACCAAAGCACATATCCTATACCAAGGCCCGCATAGCCAAAACGGTTAAAGAGCGGAATATAGAGTGCTAAATACGCCACGGCACTCGCTGTTTCTGTGAGGATATAGGTCTTTCCCGATCCCTTGGCGAGGATAGTGTAGGCCACGCATGTAGAAGCGGCTCTGAAAAGAACACCGGCCCCACCTATGATGATGAAAGGAACAGCTCCGTAGAATTCCGATGAATAAAGGATGTCAAGAGCAAGCCGTCCGCAGCAGATGAATGCGACTACCACAGGCATCAGCACCCACATGGCAATCTTTATCTCGTGAGAAACAATCACCTCCATTCGTGAGCGTTCACGTGCGGCCGATAATCGTGGATAGAACTCTGTGGACAGCGCCATGAAAATGAGTCCTACATAAGTGTTTATCAGCGTGTAACCTGCCTGATACACACCCACGGCAGTATCGGTAAAGCAGCGGTTGAGGTAAATCACGAATACATTAGAAGCCAGCAGCGACACGAATGTACTGATAGTCATGTAGAATCCCAGTGAAATCATGGGACGGTTTTCCTTCCATGCAGTGGCAAGCCCCACTCGGGCAGCCTTGATATCCGAAGGCTTGAAGAGCATTGCGAAGAGCGAATTGAACCCGTAGCTGAAAAGAAGCACAGGCACCACAGCCTTGATACGGAAGAAGTAGAACAGGATTACGGCTGTGACCAATGTGCTCACTGAAGTGCATATCGCTGTCCGTGCAAGCAAGCGGAGGCGGTCGTAACCCCGCATGATAGTGGTCTCGGAGTTTGTAAAGCCGTTAAAGATCATTATCAGGGCGAGTACGCAAAAAGCTACCGTATGGTTCGTATCACCGAAAGCCCAACGACTCATAAGAGGCGAGAACAGGATAACGAGAGCAAACGCTATGAATCCTAAAGAGCGAATCAGTTTCCGTACGGCACCCACAGTCGCAGGGCCTGCGATCCGGTCATGGCGTGTGCGTGCAAGGTCGGGCACCGTGCTCTGGGGCAGACTCAGCTGCGAGGTCTGCGTCATAAGATCTATCGTCGAATTATATACCGCCATAAGACCTACCCCCGCAGGACCTATCCAGAGAGCTGCGAGTTTCGTTCTCACCACCGAGCAGAGTATCGATGCCATCTGAACGCCTCCGAAAAGTCCCAAGGCTTTCAGCACCCGGCCTGTAGTAGCATGAGTTTTCTTCGCACCCTCGTTCATCGCAGCCATTCTCCTGGATTCAATTTCTCCTTTTCATGGCGTACCTCGAAGTGAAGGCGCGTGCGGCCGTTGTCGAGAGGATCGGAATATATCGTTCCGAGACTATCTCCGGCTTTTACTTCCTGCCCCTTCCGAACGGCCAGACTTCCGATTCCGGCATATACAGTAAGATATTCACCGTGACGCACGAGCACGACATTGTGGTAGCCGTCCATTACTATGATCATGGAAACAGTGCCGGGGTAAACCGCGAGAGCCGAAGCACCCTCATTGGTCTCGATGTCGATGCCGTTGTTCATCAGTTCGACTTTCTCAAAATCTTTGTGACGGTGTCTGCCAAAATCTCCTACGATCAGTGCCGGACCGCTTACAGGCATAGGCAGCTTGCCCTTCGCTTCTTCAAAATTCGAAGCTGCAGGCGCAGCCACAGCTTTTCGCGGAGTCGAAACTGCTTTCTTTTCGGGAGTCGGTTTAGACTGCTTCCGGGCAGCGTCTGCGGTCGCCTTTTTACGCGCATCCTCTTCGGCCGCCTTCCGCTTGCGTTCCGCCTCAGCGGCAGCGCGAGCCTCCTCCTCGATGATTCGTTCCAGCTCCCGGTCGAGCTTCCGAACTTTCTCCTGCTGCTCATTGAGAACTTGTTCGAGGCGCTTGCCATTGCGTTTGAGCCTCGACACCAGTGTGCTTGCAGTCACTTTGTCCTTCTCGAGTTTTTGTTTCTTGGTCCGGAGTTCGCCGAGATCGGCAGCGAGGACTGTGCGTACAGAATCGAGTGTGGCATGGCGCAACTTGAGCAGTTCTCCGGCCTCAGTGAGCTTTTCCGACTTTTCTTTCTGCCTGGCAGACAGTTCTTTCAGATAGCGCATGCGCTTACGAGCCTCTGTAAAAGATCTGGAAGCAAATATATATGCGACGGGGGATGCCTGCCGACGTTGTCTACGCAATGCCTGAAGTGACGAAACGTAGCCTTTCTTCAAAGTCGCGACCCGTGCCTCGGTAGTTGCTACACTGTCGGCAAGTATAGCTACTCGTGCCGATATAGAATCCGTCCGTCTCCGGAGAGCTTCTATCTGAGTGTCTGCAACGCCTATCTCTGCTTCTATGGTCTCGAATTCCGCAAGTTCTTTATGGATCTTTCCTAAATTGCTGTTAATCTCACCACGCGTGCGTTCAACCTTCCGCGATGCATCGCGCCGCTCCTTCTTCACCGTCTCCGAAGTTCTCCGCTTTCCGTCGGCGGAAATTACCGGCAGAAAGAGCAGCATTATCGTAATAAGAACGGTGCGTGGCTTCATACATTACACGCTTTCTTATAGCTTCTTAAGCAATTGTTCGGTTGTAACTTTGCGCGCTCCTGACGGTATACTCGGACGCTTCAGATTCACTCCTTCGTTCCACACCGCTTTAGCAGGTGTAGTAGTCACCGTAGCTCCTATAAGCCGGTTCTTGGCCTTTGCCTCGATCTGCATGCTTGCAGCAGTGAGTCCGGCCTGATTCTGAGTAGATTCGGCGTATGTTACCCTCGCTGATGCGGAAGAGGTAGAGATATCAATGGAGAAAAGCCTGGGTGCAAATTCTTCCGCACCCTCCGGCGCAATAGCCGTGAAAAACCATTCGGCTCCGGCAGGTAAGGTAAGGGGAGTTATTTCGATAGCACGAATGCCGTCGGTGAGTGAACCGGCGTCCGTGAGGGAGAACAACCGTTCGTCAGATGCCGTGAGTGTGCCTTTTCCGGGCGCGAAAGCCTGCCCGATCAGCATACTCTGCATATCTTTAAGATTCAGTCCTGTAGCCCGGGTGAACTTCGTCATATCTTCCGCGTAGTAGAGATTGAGGAGTGATGAAGAAAAAATCACCGAGTCATTGTCTACATACAGGCGTCCGGCATCAAAAAATAATTTTCTCATCGATATGCTCACAGCTTTGCCATAGTCCATGGTCAGAGTCCCAGACAGGGACAGCTTCATTGATCCGGTGAGATTCACCTTTACCGGCACCGACAGGGTTGTCCATGGCGTATAAGAATCTGCCATAAGTTTGAATTTTTCCGACAACGATACCTTAACGGCTTTCCCGGGAGTTTCATATCCTGATTCCGGAGTCGAGGTGCGGGTAGAGCGGCATGAGTTGAGCGATGCTACGGCAACCGCGGCGATCATTGTGGCTGTGACTATGCGGGACAGTTTCATATCATTCAAAGAAAATAGTCTTGTGTTCTACCTTTTTACGTATCTTCGGGTTCGAAGGATCGAGTTCAAGAGCCTGCTTCCAGAATTCTACCGCCTGACGGTGGTCACCGGTCATGAAGTATATATCACCGGCGTGATCGTACACTTCAGCCGAAGCCGTATGCTCCTTCTTCGTCTCCGAAGAATCGTCATTTTCCTTTTCGGTTCTGGCGTAGATTTCGAGCGCCTTATCCATTACCTCCCTGGCCTGCTGATAATCTTTCTTGGTGAAAAGAACCCATGCGTAAGTGTCAAGATAGGTTGGATTTTCGGGCTCGCCGGTAGTGGCGATTGAAGCATAGAGCTCTGCCTTGACAAGATCAAGCGAATCGACTGCCATGAAATATGCGCAGTTGTTCATAGCCATATAGTTGTTGGCATTCAGGGCTATAGCCCGCTCGTATTCCACAAAGGCACTGTCGGGCACTCCCAGCATGTAGTAAATGTCGCCGCGAGAAGTGTGAAAACTTGATACAGCCTCCTTGCTCGGTGCCGTCGAAAGATCGGTGCGGTTAAGAAGCGTCAGCGCGTCGTCATAGAGACTGTCGGCAAGGAGTGCGCTTACTCCCATAAATGTGAAATACATATCGCCTGGGAACGCCTCCAAGGCACGCGTCGAAGCTGAGAGAACACGCTCCTTATTGAAAGGATCGGAGCTCACCTGCATAAGGTTTACCCACACATCGTGCTGTGTAGGTTCGAGGTCAAGGCTATAGGAGAATTGCTCGGCAGCAGCTTCCATATCGCCTGTCTCGGCCTTGTATGCTCCGTAGAGGCTGTGAAGAGCGGCTTCTCCCGGATTCTGCTCCTGCATGGTCTGGAACATCTGCTCGATTCTCCCGTGCTGTGTTGAATCGCTATAGAGCTTAACAACATAGTCGGTGAGAAGACCGAATTTCTGGGGAAATTCAAGTGAGGCGGAGTTCAGCGCTCGGAACACTTCGCGATCGTAGGCCACACTGTCGGCCTGATTGTGGTAGAAATTGGCTCTGGCAATATAAACGTCACCGTCGGTCGAGTCGGCCTCCACTGCACGATTGTAGTAACGTAGGGCTGAGTCTGGCTTATTGATAAATTCGTAAGCCGTGCCCACGAAGATATTAGCTTTGGAATCACCCGGCGCCGCGTTAGCCAGCCGACTGAGAGCCTCTGTCATCGCGAGAGTATCTCCGGCCGCGGAATAAGCTCGCACTTTCATGCTGATTATGGGCAGTGTGGGGCCGGTAATATTTTCAAGGCGGTCGTAGATAGCGCATGCGCGCTTATAGTCGGCACTGTCCTTATCGGTCATATATCTCACGAGCAGATGCGAAGCAAGATACAGAGCCGGATCGTTCTGGTCGGGCAGGAGTGAGTCGAGGCGTCCCCAGAGGTCGATCAGGTCGTCTATCCTTTCGAGCTTAGAAGCAACGTTTGCATAAGTATTATAATATGCCGGTTCGGTAGGCGAGGCCTCGAACCGCGCCTTTATTCGTCGGTAGGCATCCTCGGTAGCCGCCGAATCAGCACCCATGGCAAGCTGAATTTCCGCCAGAGCACCACCGATATAGGGGTCGGAGGGATTTAGCGAATGAGCGCGTCGCAAGAGCATCAGGTAATCGTCGGGGCGCTCCTCCGCGCGAGCATTTGCCGCTTCGAGGAAAATGTATTCAGCCTTCTTTTCCGATGCAGTCTCTGGGTCTGCACCCGAGGCAATCAGCATGGTACAGCCGAGAATAGCTGCAAGAAAAAGAAGGGTGATGCGGTGTAAGGAAATTTTCATGAGAAAGAGAATGTGCACTTTGACTTATTTTACACCTGAATGGCCGAATCCACCCTCGCCCCTTTCGGTGGCGTCGAGGGTAGCTACGCATTCCCATTCAACCTTCTCATAGCGCGCAAGCACGGCCTGACATATTCTGTCGCCGGGATTGATTACGAAAGCATCGGAAGAGTGATTTATAAGAATTACCCCGATCTCGCCTCGGTAGTCGGCATCGATAGTGCCGGGCGAATTTAGTACCGTTACGCCCGAGCGGAGTGCAAGACCGCTGCGGGGGCGGATCTGGAGTTCATATCCTTCAGGAAGAGAAATCCGGAGTCCAGTGGGGATTAAGCGGCGCTCTCCGGCCCCGAGAGTCACGGGAGTGTCGATGGAAGCACGCAGATCGAATCCGGCTGAGAGAGCCGTGGCGTAGTCGGGTAGAGGAAAGCCCGAATTATTCTGTATTTTGACTATTGGCATAATATGTCGATGCTTTGAGCACGATAAGGGTTTAAAGGCTCACGCGCCTCGCCAGACCGGCTCCTTTCACAATATAGATTCCACGCTGCCCCAGAGACAGACGTACGGTGCCGGGATTGACGATGCGGCTCGTTACGAGTTGTCCGAGGATGGTGAATACTTCCACCTTCACCGTTTCGGTCGTGGTGATGTAGATGTTTCCTTCCAAGACCTTAACCTCCAGAGCTCCTTCCTGCTGTACAGGCATAGAATCTGCCTCGGTGTGTTCTACCGTATCCCACAACGGACCGCGCGCCGGAGTTGCACCGACGGCAGCTGTCGAGGTAAAAAGAATCAGAGATAATATGATGCTGTGGAATAATTTCATCTTCGGAGATCTCTATGGAATCAGTCAGCTGTCATCTCTCCTGCTATCGGTGTGCCTAAGAGGCGTGTCACCTCCTTGTTGTCGAGCCCGAGGCCGAAGAGATACATCATTTTGGTAAGTGCCGCTTCAAAAGTGATATCCTGCCCTGAGACGACACCAGCGGCTGCAAGGTAGTCGGCGCCCATGTAGCGGTGAGGCTGTACCGAGCCGTTGACGCACTGGGTGACGTTGATAATCACTACTCCCCGATCAACGGCTTCACGCACTGCATCGATAAACCATGCCTGCGTCGGTCCGTTACCGGCTCCATAAGTGCGAAGTACTATCCCTTTGATGCCGGGGGTTGAGAGCTGGTGGCGGAGGATATCGGCGTTAAGTCCCGGGAAAAGATCTATCGACATCACTCTTGAGTCGAAATCATAGTGAGGCTCAAGCGATTGAGTCGGCTTGCACTTCTTCAGGGCATCGCGGTCGAAAGTAATGCCCAGTCCTATTTTTGCAAGGGCGGGATAATTGTTGCTCTTGAAGGCATTGAAGTTGTCTGCACTTCGTTTGGTGGAGCGGTTGC
>CAYYQS010000023.1:0-22517 GCA_964472555.1 uncultured Bacteroides sp. | reverse complement strand
TTCCCGTTCTCCAAATTTTTTCGCCAAAAAATGTGTTTTATAGCATGTATTTAACGTTTGTTTACAGTGTGAGGGCGGTTTTGGGCGGTTTTGGAGGGTTGAAAGGGGTGAAAAGACAAGATCGAAGGCAACTCTACCCCTGCAAAAGAATTTTTACTTATTTTTGCAGTCGGAATATGTGCTTATGAAAAAGTTTCTTCTAATAATACTATGTATAGCAGTTGCCGCCGGGGTGAATGCACAGACTGATTCGCTGGAGAGGCACAAAGCGGCGAGGATAATAACGTCCACCGCGGGATCGATTGCAATCAACGGCGGGCTGACGGAGTTGCTTAAAAATAATGTACACAAGATGCGGCCGGACCGGGAGGACAATCATTCTTTCCCTTCGCGCCACACTTCGTGGGCATTTACGGGCTCGACGATTCTCTCGAATGAACTGTACCGCTACTCGCCTTTTTTCAGCATGGGAGGGCAGCTTGCGGCTACTATGATAGGTGCTCAGAGGGTAATAAAAGAGAGGCACTACCCCTCGGATGTGCTTTCGGGAGCTCTGCTTGGCGTGGCTTCGACTGAGTTCACTTATTTCTTATGCCGGAAGATATTCGGAGGGGCGAATCCATTTTCGGGTAAATACACCAACGATTTCAGAGGGTGCGTGGGATTTTCTACTACGGGAATGTTCTATCTGCACAAGAATCAAGCCTGCGGATATGCCGCGGGGGTGTGGGGAGGATATCCGGTAAACGAGCTACTCGGATTCACTCTTGAATCGCAATGGATATGGACACCCTCATATACCTCGAGCCCATTTTACCCAAAAGCGTATAATGTGATAAGCTCATACGGATTGCTCACGGGTCCGTGGCTACACATTACACTCCCGGGTCGCAGCTGGGCTTTTGAAGGAAATGCTAAGATCGGAGTGATCCGGAACGAGGACTTCAGCGAGTGGTTCGAGGAAGGCTGGTTTCTTCAGTCAGGCGTTGAAGCAGGAATATCCTACCGCTTCACGCGCAAATTCAGCTGTCGCGCTTCGGTAGGATATTCGTATATTAATATGAGTACGGGAATGTCGGCAATAACTGCCGGGGTAAGCTCTATCGCTGTATTCTGACAAAGGCCGGAGCGTGGCGCATGGTGGCGCGGGCGGCCTGACGAATGCCAATGCCGGTGAGGGCAAAAAGCAATGTGAGCAAGGGAGAGAGGTAGTTGAACACACAAAAGGGGAGATAAGTGAGTGTGGAGACTCCGAGAACTGCCGACTGCGTGACTCCGCATGAATTCCATGGGATAAGAACCGAAGTGACCGATACGGAATCTTCGAGCGTGCGGCTGAGCAGCTTAGGCTCGAGACCAAAGCGGCGGTAGGCGTTGCGGAACATATTTCCTCCTATAATAATGGAGAGGTACTGGTCGGCAGTGCAGCTATTGAGAAAGAGTCCGCCCGCCACAGTACTACCCACGAGCGCAAACCGACGGCGAATGCCACGGGTAATAGCGTGTGTGAGGCGCGAGAGCATACCTGTGCCGATCATTGCCGTACCGAAGAGCATGGCGCAGAGCACGAGCAGGACCGTCGGGAGCATGCCGAGAATGCCGGAAGTGCCGACAAGGCTGTCGAAGGTTTCGTTGCCGCTATCAAAAGTCGTCTCGCCCCAAAGAAGATTCAGAATCATTGAGACCGTTCCGGCATTTCCTTCAAGGAGGTTAGCGACGAGCTGCGGCTGAAAAACGAATATTCCTACAAGTCCGAGCATCGAACTTATGAAGAGAGTCGCCAGAGTGTGAACGCGCAATGCTATCAGAATTCCGGTGATAAGAGGGATCACTAACGTATAAGGAGTAATATTGAAATTTTCGTCGAGAAGGTTGCAGATGTCGCCAGATTCGACCTCGGAGATAGGGTCGAGGTGTAGTCCGGCCACAAAGAACACGAGGAGCGCCACCGCCATGGCAGGAGCAGCAGTAAGTGCGAGATAGCGGATGTGCTCAAAGAGATCGACACCACAGGTGGATGAGGCCACGACGGTGGTGTCGCTCAGAGGAGAGACTTTGTCACCAAAATATGCTCCCGAAATGATAGCTCCGGCAACCAGCCCGGGGTGAAAGCCCATGACGGTGCCGATACCCATAAAGGCGACTCCGATAGTAGCAATCGTACTCCAGGAGCTTCCGGTAAGAACCGAAATAGCACCACAAACCACACAGGTCAAGACGAGGAAAAATACCGGGTTGAGAATACTGAGGCCGTAGTCGATGAGAGTGGGGACGACTCCGCTGAGCATCCATGTGGTGGACACCATGGCAATGCATATGAGCATCGGCACAGCGGGGAGTATCTGGGCGGCGCTTCTACGGATGCCAACCATGAGACCGCGGCGGCAAAGACTTCCGCTGAATGCGGCAAGGAGCACCGAGATGAGGGCTGCGGCAAGCAAGGCGAAGTGGCTGTAATCGGAAATGGCCGATGCTCCGGCAAAGACTACAACGCCGACAAGGAAAATCAGAAGGGATGCGACGGGCAGAATAGAGAGTGCGAGAGAAGGCTCTTTCGCCCGCGAATTAAAAATATTTAATTGATTCAATTCTATGTGTTTTATTGTACCTTTGGCAATGAAGTTGTCAAAAACGAATGCAAAGATACGAAATTCCGGCGGGATTTTTATAACTTTGTGTTCCTAAAAAACTATAAAAACAATGATCACAGCCATAATAGTCCTCGGCGCCGCTCTTTTGTGCGCCATTATATATATTGTATCTCTTCGAGGGAAACTTGAACGAGCTGAGGATCGTCTCTCGGCGGCAAAACAATCTCTTGTTGAGCAACGAAGCGACTTCGAGCGTCTTAACGCAGAAGCTGAAAAACGGTTTGAGGCGTTGGCGAACAAATCTTTAGCAGCCAATGCCGAGATGCTTCGGCGCCAAAGTACGCAAAGTCTGACTGAGGTGCTTGCACCGATGAAAGAGAATCTCGACAGTTTCAGACAATCGGTGACTGAGAGCTATTCGCGGGAGGCGAGAGAGCGCTTCTCGCTTGGCGAGCGCGTGCGGGAGCTTATTGACCTGAACCGGACTATCGGTTCGGAAACGCGCCGTCTGAGCGATGCCCTGAAGGGAAACACGAGGCTGCAGGGCGACTGGGGCGAGATGATTCTTGACAACATTCTGGAGCGGGCAGGATTCAGAAAGGGGTATGAATACCATGTGCAGGAATCGGTGACAGACAGCGAAGGGCGACGTCTGCGGCCCGACGTGGTGATCGATTACACCGAGGGGCGGCGAATAATCATTGACTCGAAGGTATCCATAAGCGATTACTTCGAGATGCTTAATTCTGAGGATGAGTCGCAACGCGAGGCACATGCCAAAGCTCATGTCGCTTCGGTAAAGAAACACATTGCGGAATTGAGGAATAAATCATATCAGGATGCCGGGAAAGGAGGAGGGTTTGACTACGTGCTTATGTTCATACCTCACGAAGGAGCGTTCTTAGCTGCAATGGGATTTGACAGCACTCTATGGGAAACGGCTTTCGACAGCAGGGTACTTATCATTTCACCCGCCCACCTTATGTCGATAGTAAAACTGATAGAGCAGATGTGGCGACACGACAAGCAAAACCGAAACGCTCTGGCAATAGCAGAAGAGGCAGGCAAAATGCTCGACAAACTATATTCCTTCGTGGGTGAAATGGAAAAGGTTGAAAAGGCGCTGGACAATGCGCGCCAAGCCTGCGACGATGCTTCCCGGAAGCTTTCCGGTGGACCAGGCAATCTCATAAGCCGTGCCGAGAGGCTCAAAAGCCTCGGGGCGAAGGCAAAGAAAAGCCTCCCCGGCCGTTTCGACAACCCGACATACGAAGGATAATAATTCCGGTACACAATGTGGCAGAAACAACAAAGGACCTATTCTCACGAACGGGTCCTTTGTTGAATCGGATGTTAGTCCGATTGCAAACCTAAAATCAATCTCTTAGAAATTGAATTACAAAAACTTTGTTTTACTAACCATTATAACTTGATGCGAAATTAGTAAAAAAATCCGAGACTCGCGGTATAATATAAACTGAATATCGGGGTATGAAGGCGTATCTTATTGCTTAACCACTGATATTAAGCTGAATAAAATTTTAACTGTAAGATGCAATATATAGATTGATATTGTTTATATTGAGAAAATAAGCTATCTTTGCAGGCGAAAATTACCCGCACGATGAAAAGACAACTATTCTTTATACTATTCGCTATCCTTACTATAATGTCGGGATATGCGCTTGATACGAAGAACCAGTCGCTGACCGACAGCCTGAGTCAAAGCCTGCAACGTCTCAACAGTGCAAGGGCGGATCGCGAGCAGATGCTAAATGATCTGAAGGCTCTGCGCCACAGTCTTCCCGACGGCCACGAGAAGGTTGTAATCGGAGAGCGCCTCGGGCGTGTTTATCTTTCATCGAATCTCGACAGTGCACTATTATATTTGAAAATAGCTCATAAAGATGCTATTTCCTCACATCTGGAGGAAGACGAGCTCCGGCTTCGGTTGCAGCTCTATGCACTTCTTCCTACCACAGGCGTCACAAAAGAAGCTGTTGAGAACTTCAATTCGGTGGATTACAAGGATATCCCGCCTTCGCTGCGACGAAACTACTGGCTGAATTCCATGGAACTGTACAACACCCTCCAGATTCCATACCCTAAAGGCAATTATAAAAACTTTTATCTTAATAAAAGGAATGAAGCACTCGACTCCCTACTGCAGTTTTATCCTCCTAAATCTGTCGTAGCCAGATATCTTGAGGCTCACAAACATCTTTTCGACGGCGAAACGAACCTTGCCGTGGCCACTTTCGCAGAAACCCTGAAGGATCTTGGAGATCACCCTGAGTTGCGCGACGCTGCCATGAAAAATATCTGTGACTACTATGCAGAAAAGCCGGGGCAGAGGCAGACATACATCAGCATGTTGCTTCGAAGGTGTATTTACAATCTTAATAGTGGAATCGTGCGCCCTGAAGCGCTCGCAAAACTTGGAGAAGAACTTATCAAGGAAAACCGGGGTAAACTTGGGCGGGAATGCATCCGTCTTGCTCTCGAAACTTCAGATTTCGCTTATACCCAACCCTATAGCTCGTTTGACAGAGCACACTATGCACATTTTGTAAATGATGAGGCAGCCTCACTCCGCCGTACAACATGGATATGGATTTTGCTTCTGATGATAGTGTGTGCTTCCGGTATTGTCACCACCGAGTGGCAGCGGCGCAAACTCCGGCAATCGGCCGACCGGATCAGGAAGCTGACGGACGAACTCAATTCGGAAGTAACTACTGCGCAACATACAAATCAGAATCTGATATCACTCGCTTTCATGGCTATGGAGCAAAGCAAAGACCTGCATGTGCACGTGATGCGAAAGCTCAAAGCCGGTCAGGTAAAAGACCTCTACGCCGACGTAGAATCAGGGAAATTCATCCAGCGGCAGAAAGAAAAATACTTCACAAATTTCGACTCTACCTTTCTTGCCACTTTCCCCGACTTTATTGAGAAATTGAACGCCCTCATGCTTCCCGAGAGGCGTATAGCCGAGCAAGCGTCGGAATCGCTCACACCCGAGCTTCGGATTGCCGCGTTCATGAAACTGGGTATCACCGACACAACAAAACTATCAGAAGCGCTCGGGCTCTCTGTCAACACCATCTATACCTATCGCAACAGATTGCGCTCACGCTTGATTGATAAGGATAATTTCGAATCAGACCTCGCTGCCATAAGGTAAAAATAACTAAACTATAGCTTATATTTATATAAAGATGCACAACTCATATTTAACGCATTATCAATATTTTGACATAATATTTGTCAGTAGAATATTTATATTTACACCATATAGCAGCGGAAAGTGATAAAAGAGTGAGTAACTTTGCATTGTAAATAATTAATCGGTCTAAGGTTCAAGGTAACCAAGGAGTTTATCAAGACTCTAACGATTCAGAATATGTAAAAAGGATTTTAATGGTTTTAGGTATTTAGTGTTAGAAGACAAAAGGAGAAAAGCCGCTTCGTGAGAAGGGGCATTTTTTTTGCCCTTATGGCTGAATTTGTGTAATTTTGCGGGCAAAAATAAAGAACAGATGTTACGACAGCTTTTTCTTACCTTCGCTAAAATCGGAGCCTTCACCTTCGGAGGTGGCTGGGCTATGATTTCAATAATCGAGCGGGAAGTTGTGGATAAGCACAAGTGGCTTGACCGCACCGACTTTCTCGATCTTCTTGCTGTAGCCCAATCTCTTCCCGGTATCCTCGCAGTGAATATCTCCGTTGTAGTCGGCGACAAGCTTAAAGGCCTCAAAGGGGCCATAGCTGCAGCCACTGGCACAATCACTCCCTGTTTCCTTATCATTCTGCTGATAGCTATGTTCCTCACGCCCGAGACTATCACTCAGAATCCGACACTCGCAGCTATCTTCAAAGGCATAAGGCCCGTGGTGGTCGCACTCATTATTGCTCCGGTATTTACCACGGCTAAATCATCGGGCATCGGTTGGCGTCTTGCTTGGATCCCTGCAGCGGTTGCCCTGCTCATATGGTCAAAATGGCCGTTTGTATCCAACCCCATACTCTATATATTTATAGGTGGCGGAGTAGGATATTTCCTCGCCATGCGATCGCACCGGAGTCTGGAATCACAAAAAAGGAAGGAGGAAACTGAGCAATGATTTACCTACGGTTGATATGGAGCTATCTTAAAATCGGCTTTTTCGGATTTGGCGGCGGCTATGCCATGCTCGCCCTAATTGAGAATGAAATAGTTACTCCCGGTTGGATAACCGAACGGATGTTTACCGATATTGTTGCGATATCACAGATGACCCCGGGTCCTATCGGTATCAACTCGGCGACCTATATAGGGTATGTGGCCCCGGCAGAATCGTCGGCAGCGCTCTCCTCGCCGATCTTTGGTATTTTAGGTTCGTTGCTGTGTACGCTTGTGGTGGTGCTACCTTCGTTTTTACTCGTAAGATATGCCGGGCACTTCATAGCCCGCCACCACGACAGTGTGGCTCTCAAGGGTGTATTTTCCGGCCTGCGCCCCGTTGTTATCGGACTTATCGCCTCGGCGGCGCTGATTCTTATGAATAAAGCCAACTTTGGTGAGACAAGCCCCGACATCATCAAAAGTGTCATTCTTGCGGCAGTAGCCCTCGGCTTTGCGCTCTTCACCAAAGTTCATCCTATCTTGTTGATAATCTGTGCTGGGGCAGCCGGATATTTATTATTCTGACATATACATGCTTTCATATACCGAAACTCTCGACTACCTCTACGGCTGCGTGCCTATGTTTCAGAATCTTGGCGCGGGAGCATATAAACCCGGCTTGGATAACACCTTGACAATCAGCAGCTATTTCGAAAACCCCCATAAGGAGTTGAAGAACTGCATACACATTGCCGGGACCAACGGCAAAGGCAGCACGGCGCATACACTCGCAGCCGTGCTTCAGTCGGCAGGCTACCGGACAGGACTCTACACCTCTCCCCACTTGCTTGATTTCCGTGAGCGCATCCGGGTAAACGGCCAACCTGTCAGCAAGGAATATGTGTGCGAATTCATAGATAAATTCAGGGAATCGGAAGAACTTCAAAGCCTTGCACCTACATTTTTCGAACTGACTACCATAATGGCATTCAGATACTTCGCCGACATGGACGTTGATGTGGCAGTCATCGAGACGGGCTTGGGCGGACGTCTCGACTGCACCAACATTATCACGCCCGTGCTTTGCATCATCACCAACATTTCACTGGACCACACGGTGCTGCTCGGCCATGACGAAGTGTCGATTGCACGCGAGAAAGCCGGAATAATCAAGCCAGGAGTTCCGGTTGTGGTCGGACGAGCAACAGGAGAAGTGCGCAAAGTATTCGAAGAAGTTGCCGCAGCAAATCACTCACAGTTTATCGTTGCGGCCGAAAGTGACGTGCTGGAGTCAGTAGAGATGAAAACCGAGTCTCTGAAATACTTGGGCAGTGAATGGGGAGATATCCACGGAGAACTACATGGAGAATGCCAGAAAGAAAACGGCAGGACAATACTCGCCGCGCTTCACCTGCTCAAGAATCAATTCCCAAAAATCGATGCAGACGCCGTTGCAGAAGGCTTCGCACATGTTTGCGACCTCACCGGTCTTGCAGGCCGCTGGATGGAAATTGCCAAAAGTCCTGTAAGAATTATCTGCGATACCGGGCATAACCCGGGCGGCTGGGAATATCTCGGAGAAAGTCTCAGCCAGATAGACAATCTGCGCCTCGTGCTCGGATTTGTCAACGACAAAGATCTATCCACAATCACCCGCTATCTCCCGCGCAACGGCAAATATTACTTTGCCACACCAAGTGTCAAACGTGGACGCCCGGCAAGCGACACCGTGGCCGAAGCAAGTGCTCATGGTATCCAAGGACAAGCCTTCGACACCGTCGCAGAAGCTTTTGAGGCAGCTTTATCGGACTCGAAGCAAGACGATACAATTTTTGTGGGCGGGAGCACTTTCGTAGTAGCCGATTTTCTGGCAATACCGGAAATCAATCGAAAAGTAAATCGCGGATAATAGAGTCGCTCACAAGCCAGTGCTTCTCAGGGATTTTGATCCTGTTTTCGTTAATTGTCAGCATTTCCCGTTCGATATACCATTTGGCGTCGCGAAGCAGTTGGTTGCGCTGAATGAGTGGTAGCCGGGCCAGATCAAGCCCGACGGCAGTGCGTAATCCCACGAAAAGCAAATCATTGAGACGGTCCACCTCGCTCTCCTCATCTATCTGCGCAGCCTGCTCAGGGTGAGCGACATATCGCGAGAGACCGGGAGGTACAAACCTCCGCACTCCATTGCAATCCAGACTATGCGCCCCCGGACCAAGTCCGAGATATGGCGTACGTGCATCCCAATACGACGCATTGTGCTTCGACTCAAACCCCGGAAGAGCGAAGTTGGAAATTTCGTAATGTTCAAATCCTGCAGCAGATGTCTTTATGCAAAGTTCTTCGTACATCGAGCATGCCAGATCGTCGCTTACCGGACTGATCCGCCCTTCCTTCAACCAAGCTGACAGGCGAGTACCTTCCTCAAAACTAAGCGAGTAGGCCGAAAGGTGCTTAATACCTAAGCCAAGAAGAGAATCGAGAGAATAACGCCACGAATCTGCATCCTGCCCGGGCAACCCATAGATAAGATCGCAGCTGATATTATCTATCCCGGCGTCCTGCAGACATGCTACCGCAGCAATAGCCTCAGCGGCATTATGTCTTCGCCCGACGGCCTTCAATTCAGCATCCACGAGCGACTGCACCCCCATGCTCACCCGATTCACACCCATAGCGCGCCAACGGGTAACCGCCTCGGGCGACACGTCTTCCGGATTTACCTCTATAGTGAATTCCTCAACCCTATCAAGAGGGAAAAGGCCAGCCAAACCGGCAAGTAAATCAGGCGAAAGCGAAGAGGGAGTGCCTCCACCAAAATAAATAGTCCTTATCTCTTCCGCACCCAGTTCCGGCCTGCGAGCATGCCATTCCTTAGCTACAGCCTCAGAATAAGGCTGCTTAAAACGCTCTCCTCCAACTGAGTAAAAGTCGCAATACGCACACTTTGCTTTGCAGAAAGGTACGTGTACATATATTCCGGCCATAGTGAAACTCAATAAGCGGAGGGAGTCCGGCCACAGAGCGTAAGGAAGGGACAGAACTTGCAGTTCTTATCGTCCTCACACTGCGTGAATGGAATCTCCGGGTCAAAAATCTCCTTTATAAACTCGGCGAGCCGCGCTCTGAATTCCTCCCTTACCGTCGAGTAGTCCAAAAGGTCTTCTTTGGCAATACTTATCGGCCGGAGATCCATGCCAGATGACAAGCTCCGCATAGGGTGAAGCACAGGCATCAGCCTCTTATCCTTACCTGTAATCGAGAGATAAGCCTCACAATAGGTGAGTAGCTGAAAAATACCGTCTTTCTTGTGCGAATCACTACCGAAGAGGTCGTCAATCGACCCTGTAGCAATTTCGTCATCGCCCGTCTTGTAGTCGATAAACCGGAGAGAAGAGGCGTCGGTGCGGTCGATGCGGTCGATCGACATGTAGAAGCGGATATCGAGATTATCGTCTATCTTCCACGTTCCGTCTTCTTTACATTCATTGCCTATAAATGTAAAAGACTCCCCTCCCCCGCAGTAGAATTTCTTTTCGGCGAGAAGATCGGCGCGAGCTATATTCGCCACCAGATCGGCGGCCAAACGAGCCTCTGCCGAGAGCTCGGCGAAATCTGGTGACGACTTTGGATAACGCTCTGCAATGATCTTGCTGAGTGCGGCGCGGTCCACTTCATCATTGGCCGGATCGAGCCAACGGTCAAAGACAGCATCATCGATAAGACAGTCCTTATACGACGAGTAGAGTTCCTGAATGGTATTGTGAACCACAGTGCCGAATTCGGCAGCAGAAATATAGTCCACCAGATCGTCGGAACCCCTCATACGGCGAACATACTCGAGGTAGAACCTGAGCGGGCATTTCTTGTATGT
This sequence comes from uncultured Bacteroides sp., assembly GCA_964472555.1. Classification (GTDB taxonomy): domain Bacteria; phylum Bacteroidota; class Bacteroidia; order Bacteroidales; family Muribaculaceae; genus CAG-873. The sequence continues at coordinate 11,947 of CAYYQS010000023.1, read as the reverse complement.
CTTGAACGCAGTGGCCGAAAATCGTCGGTCTCCTCCACCCCGGAAGCGATTGAGCAGATCCATTACCTCATCGGTCTTGCGCACCTCTACCCCGATATTTTTATCAGGCTCGGAGATGTAGCTGATCGAATTCTCCGTCACTTTCATCTGAGGCATCAGGTAGAGCATCTGCGATATGTAGCGCGACTTCTCGCCACTCGAGATCCCTTCGGTACGCGAATCATAGAACAGCTGCACGCGCCGGGCCCTTGCCATAAGCCGGTAGAAACAGTAAGCGTAAGTCCACTCCAGGCTCTCGAAATCGGGAAGTCCGAAACCCGCTCTCAAGGTATTGGGTATCATGGTACGCGTGTACTGCTTGCGCGGAAAGACGCGTTCGTTCATCGACAGAATGATGATATTGTCGAAATCGAGAGCACGCGTTTCAAGCACACCGAGCAGCTGCATTCCTTCGAGAGGCGTTCCGCTCACATTGAGTCCTCGGGCATTGAATATGCGCTCGAAGAGATGAAGGAAAGTGTGGTCGGTCATCCTCACATCATACATTTCTATCAACGCTCTGAGTGAGTTAACTTCATCGCGGAAGAACGATATGGCCTGCTTCTCAAACCCGTTCTGCGAATACAGTTCTTTGTCCGGGAGCGAACGCTCGATCCAATCGAGAAGCGACACCAGAAAAGAAGCCACTTCGTCCACCGACCCCATGTCCTTCACGGGAGTGAACACATGCAGCAGATCGGGCGCTACTGCCTCAATCTCAGCTACGGGAATATTGTAAAGCTTATCATCGGCCACTTTCAGCGCCAGCGCATCGGCACTTTCGCGTGCTATCAACTGCAGATGCGGGTGGGCGAGCACCGCATTCACATCTTCATAGAAATAATGTGTAGCGCCGCGAAGAGTCCTGGCTCTCAGCTGCATGCTGATTATCGAGTGAAGAAGTGAAGCAAAGGTCGTGGTCCTGTAGGGCAAACCCATAGAGATATTGATTTTCCCTATGTCCTCGGGTATGGAAAGGAGAGTAGGCAGCAGAAGCCCTTGATCGGGGAGGATCACTGCAGTGTTGAGAGGGTTTTCCGAGTCGATGTATCCCTCGTCCGCCCACTGCGAGAGGACAGAATGTATAGCCTTTGCCTGCCCGACATTGGAAGGCACGGAAGTAACCGCTGTTTCGGCAGAAAAAGGAGCCTGCGGCACTTCGTAGTCGGGCGGCATGGGAAAGTTTGCCGCAAGAGAGCGCAAGCGGCGCATGGGCCTCGCCATTGCCGCAGACGGTGCCGACTCTATAAGAGCCAGCGGAGCACTATCCCAGAAAAACGATGCAACGCCAAGAGTTCGGAGCCGCTCGAAGATTAGCGTCTCGGCCGTGCTGAGGTCGTTGAATCCTACAAAAACATAGTGAGTGCTCCGATCTGCCTCATCAGGCCCGATATTTTTTATAGCTTCGAGAGCCGACCTGTACTGTGCACCGGCCGACGCGAGCATTTTCTCCTCGAGAATACGCTGAAACTCATGGTAGACTTCCGCCATTATTTCCCAGAGGTAGACAAATTTTGCCGCCATGGGAGCGTCATCGCCCTCGGAAAGATGCATCCAGAACTCCGAGGCATCGGCCGTGATGCGGCTTTCGCCCCACACACGGCGTATCACCTCTTTCTGATCCTCGTCGAGGTAGTCGGCCTGAATCTCCTTGAGATTCTTAAGATTCTTATAAAGATCGTCGGCATTGACGAGCGAGCGGTCTATATCGTCGAAATCGGAGAGCATCATGTCGCCCCAGAATATGAAAGCATCGAACTCCCGCATAGCACCGGCACGCCCGCGGCGCTCCATTACCCGCCTGTAGGCACTATAGAGGATGAAGAGAAGTTCGTTCTGCGGCGCCTCTGGATAGCGGGCGAAGATACTGAGGAATGTACGCACAGTCATGAAGCGGGGCATCATCGCCACCCCTCCACGCACCAGCTCACGCACGTGCTTCTTAAGAAACATCGCACTGCGCTTGTTGGGGAGCACAAACACGAGAGATTCCAGCGGAGGCCTACCCGACTTATCCTCTGTATAGTACCGCGCAACCGAGCTAAGGAAAGAGTCTTCAGTCATTTACGGCGGATGAGCATGATTACCCTCACGGCGAGGTCGAAGAATACAATCTTGGCGTTGGCGTTTCCTGCAATATCACGGCGTGCCTCGTCGAAGAGAGTCGTCATATCCTCCACATTTTTCTCGTTGATGAACGGGAAGAATTTAATGGTGAAGGCAAGTTCGGCCGAATTGAGAGTGAGAAGCCGCATGTCGTTGAGGTGCATGAGGAAACTCTCCCTTATCAGACGGGCGCAATAATCGATGAACTGCATGGCCGGTTCGCGTCCGAGAGCTGCCACATCGAGGCTCCACTGTCTCAGCTCAGCCACCTTCCGGGCATAGGCCTTGCGCATTAGATCGACAAAAAGCTGGAAGTAGCGCAGGCGCTCTTCCGAGACATTGGCAAGCTTCAGGGCTTCGTTTACGTCGCCTTCAGCAATCAGAGAAGCATCGTGAGCCGCCTCCGGAGCTATCCCCTCCTCTATAAGAATCTCCTCTACCTCGGCATCGGCATAGCGGCGCACACCTATACGCTGGGTACGGGAGTAGATAGTAGGAAGTATCGCCCGGGGATTATTGCTCACCATAAGGAAGATAGTGTCGCCGAAAGGCTCTTCGACGAGCTTAAGCAGCTTGTTGGCCGTATCCTCGTTCATGCGTTCGGGCAGCCAGAGCAGGACGATCTTGAAGCGCGACTGGCGGGCCTTGTAGGTAAGCCGTCGGAGCAGTTCCTGACCTTCCTCTACAAATATCTTGGGTTGGGCGTTGACATTGTCGAGTGCTTCAAGCCAGCGGTCGAAGTCCATATACGGATTCTCGGTGATGAACTCGCGGAACGTATCGGCATAGTCATCGGATATAGTCGGCTTGGAGTGCTTCTTGACTACGGGAAATGAATAGAGCGTGTCGATATGATTGAAAGTATCGTGCTGACGGCAGGAAGGGCAGCGGCCGCAGCTGTCACCATCGGGCGTACGGTCGGTGCAGTGCACATATCTTGCAAAGGCACGTGCGAGAGCAAACTTGGCAGCCCCCGGAGGACCTTCGAGCAGAAGTGCGTGCGGAATCCTGTCGTAATCGACGAGCTCGCGCAACCGGCGCTTCACATCGTCGTGCCCCTTGATATCGGCAAATCTCATTTCGGCTTCTGTGTTGTGCCGTGTTCGGCCACGTACTCACGCACTTCCTGGAAGAGCCTCGTGGCAAACACGAAATCATTGAGTGCTTCGCTCGTCGTATTGTAGATCTGCGTCATGTCACCTACCCACTCGCGGTGTCCCTTGTTGATGAAGATGATATTCTCGCCGATGCCGAGCACGCTGTTCATATCGTGAGTATTTATCACTGTGGTGATATTGTACTCGTGCGTGATGTCGCTCAGCAGCTCGTCGATAAGTATGGAGGTCTTGGGGTCTAGACCGGAGTTGGGTTCGTCGCAGAAGAGATACTTGGGGTTAAGGGCAATAGCGCGAGCAATAGCCACTCGCTTCTGCATACCGCCTGAAATCTCTGCAGGGAACTTATTCTCAGCACCTTTGAGGTTGACACGCTCCAGACAGAAAAGGGCTCTCTCGCGAATCTCCTCGCGGCTCTGGCGTGTGAACATCTTTAGCGGGAACTCAACATTGCCCAGCACCGTCTCGGAGTCGAAAAGTGCCGAACCCTGAAAAAGCATGCCTATCTCCTTGCGGAGATCCTTGACTTCTTCACCGTTCATCGTCAATAGATTCCGGCCGTCGAAGAGTATCTGCCCTTTATCGGGCGTGAGCAACCCGACGAGCGACTTCATCAACACGGTCTTTCCCGAACCGCTCTGGCCGATGATGAGATTGGTCTTCCCGGTGTAGAACGTAGCGTCGATGCCGTTGAGCACCGTGCGGCCTTCAAACGACTTTGTGAGATTCTTTACCTCTATCATTGGAGTAGCAGTTTAGTGAGGATAACGTCGAAGAGAAGGATGAAGATGCTGCTGGCCACCACACCATTGGTACTCGCCTTACCCACTTCGAGGGCGCCCCCTTTCACGTAGTAGCCGTAGAAAGAGGCTGTTGTGGCGATGATGAACGCAAACACCAGAGCTTTGATAAGGGAGTACCATACATACCACTCCACGAAGAATGCCTGAAGGCCATACACATACTTCGACACCGTGATAAGATCGGTGACGAGCGCCACAAGCCACCCTCCCACGAGCGACATGCCCATACAGAGAATGACAAGCACAGGCATGAAGCCTACAAAAGCTACTATCTTTGGGAGGACGAGGAGGTTGGCCGAATTCACACCCATGATCTCAAGAGCATCGATCTGCTCAGTCACTCTCATCGTGCCAATCTCAGAGGCTATGTTGGATCCCACTTTTCCCGCAAGGATAAGACAGAGGATGGAGTTGGAAAATTCGAGCAGGATTATCTCACGAGTGGCCAGACCTGCGGAATAAGCCGGAATTAAAGGCGACGAGATATTGAGCTGCATCTGGATTGCTATCACGGCTCCGATAAACAAGGATATGATGAGTACCAGAGGAATGGAGTCGATACCGAGCTTCGACACCTCCTGCACAGTACGCCTGCCGAATTCGGCAAACCTGTCGGGCAGAGTAAACACCCGCTTGAGGAACATGCAGTAGCGGCCAAAAGTGGCCAGAGAATCTGTTATCAGCATACTTGAAGTATAGTAAACCTGCACCTTGGGGCACATTGAGTGCAAAGATACGCATTTTTTCACGCACTCACACGGCTTGTGTCATTTTATACCAGTTTTTTGGCTAAAACTGCCAATAGTTTTTGAAGAGTCGCGTCCGCTGACCGTAACAAAATACACTCCTGCGAAAATAAACACCACCGCAAAAATCTTGAGAGGAGTAAAGGTGTCGAGCCCGAGCCATACACCAACACACCCGGCAACTACGGGTTGAAAATAGTTATACATCCCCACAACGGTAGGAGGCAATAGTTTCTGGCCCTTCATCATCAATATGTAAGCTACGAAAGTACCCATTAGCACCACATACAAAACTCCGGCGGCAGTCCCCGCAGTCAGCGCTTGCCATGGTGTGGCAATAATGGATGTGATTGAGAACGGGAGTACTGTAATGGCTGCGAATGTAAACATCCACTTCATGAGCGTAACCAGAGAATACTTCGCAAGAAAATTCTTATATAGAGTAAGATAGAGCGCATAGGATAGCTGTGCCGTGAGCACCAGAATATCACCCAACACAGGATTGTCGCCTCGCGAAGCGACAGCTCCAGAGGAGATGACAAGTGTGACGGCACCGGTGGCCCCGAGGGCTATGCCGAGAGCCTTCATCCACGTGATGGGAGCTCCGAGTATTATGCGGGAAAGCAGCATCACCCACATCGGCATCGTAGTGGTGATAATGGAGGCTTCGCCGGGCGAAGTGTAGCCCACACCGAAAATATAGCAGCCTTGATTGAATACTATTCCCAGCAATCCCGCACCCGCAAGCCGGGCCAGATCGGCAAGCGGCACGTGCTCCGAGGGGCGGAAGAGCGAAAGTATCCAGAAAAGAATGGCCGCACCGATTATCCGGCAGTCGGTGAGCACCAATGGCACAACCATTCCGGCACTGAGCACAATTTTGGCTACTGGAGCCATTAGTCCCCAGCACGCATTCGCCCCAAGCAAAGAGATGTGACCGATGATTCGCGACGATGCCATAGCAAACTTTTTATGACAAAGTTAAGGATTTTCCGTCACCGGTAAGTGGAAGAAGCACCGACTGCTCCTCATCAAATGTGTTAAAAATTCCTAACAAGGGGCGATTAAGCTAACGAATCCAAAAGATTATCAATCTTAAAATTATGAAATATCCATTTATTTTTGTAATTTCGCGGCGTCATTTTCAATAGACAATTTTTTTGTCCTATAATTAATACTAATAGGCTAATGCACATTTTATCAACTTTGCAGAGTCGGAGGATTCTGATAGGTATTGTTATTGTACTATCCTTTATTTCTTACCAAGGCGCACACGCGCAGCGAGTTGCCTTGAAAACAAATGCACTGGAATACCTTATCCTGACCCCTAACCTTACCCTTGAGGCCCGCATCAGCCGCAAGGTATCGCTTCAGCTCGGTGTGGCAGCCAACCCTATCCACAAGACCATTGCCAACGTGCGCTTATCCAACTACCGCGTTGAGCCTGAAGTACGCTATTGGTTCAACCGCCCCATGGCCAAGCACTTCATCGCATTCAGCTCTACAGCCGGTGCCTTCTCCCTTCAGTTCAAAGACCATTATTATAAAGGAGATGCGGTGGCCGCCGGTATCAGTTATGGTTATGCGCTCGTGCTGAGCAAGCACTGGAACTTCGAGTTCGAGATCGGAGCCGGTTTAGCTTCGGTGTGCGGTATCCACTACACCGATCCGCTCTACTTCCCCGAGGAGCGAAACTTCTCGAAGGTCTACCCGGTACCCGTACGATGCTCTCTCACCTTCGGCTATATTTTCAAATAATTATCACAGAACCCATTATAGCACATAACTTATGTTTAGAAGAAAACTTCTGCTCTCGTTACTTGCAGTGCTTGCGGCAGTCAGCGTTGACGCCCGCAAAATAAACGTGAACGGATCCGTCACAATCAAGGGTTCGAACGAGCCGGCTTCAGGTGCTTCCATTATCGATGCAAACACCGAGCGCCTCATCACAATCACCGGCGAAGACGGCCGATTCAACATCACCGTTGAATCCGACGCCGAACTGATGTTCAGCCACATGACAGCTGAAGACCACACCGAAAATGTAAATGACAGGCACATCCTCAACATCGAGCTTATGCCTACCACCAATACTCTCGAAGAAGTGGTGATCACCGCACGTGGCGGAAAATCGACCATGGCGGCCGAGCCTACCGACCTCGATCTCGAAGGAAACACTCTCCGATTCAAGACTAAAGTGAAGATTCCTTCGCGAATGAACAAGACCGATGTCCGCACCATTGTTCAGCCCGCTATATACAATGTGTCGCGCAAACACCTCTACTATCTGCACCCCATTGTCTTCGACGGTTGGCGCTACGCTTTGACTCAGGAGCGAATGGACGACTGGAACAAAGCCATCGACCCGCTCACTCCTTATCAGCAGATCAAGACCGACAACCGCGGCGAGACAACTATATATATTCTCGATTCGCTCTTTGTAGACAATCCAAAGGACGACTTCATGGGCATCATCCTCACTTCTCTTGAAGATTACAACCGGATTGCCTATACCGATACTTTCGAGATTGCCCGCGGTACAGTCAATCCTTTCCGATTCCTCAACTACACCGTCACTCCGGTACCTCTCACTGAGGAGCGTTTCATCCCCACTCCCGAGGTTGAGCTCCGCGACACCAAGGGTGAGGTAAACCTCGTGTTCCCCGTAGGAAAATCCAACCTCGATCTTTCACTTGGCAACAACGCCGCCGAACTCAGTTCTCTTATCGGAGAATTCAAAAAAATCGAGGCGAGCCCCGACATGGCTCTCAAGGGTTTCGCGATCAACGGCTTCGCATCTCCCGACGGTCGGCGCGAGCGCAACCAGCAACTCGCTTCTGCCCGTATGAAATCGGCTCTCGAGACTATTCTACAGAATATCGATCCCTCGCTACGCCGCAATGCCGAAGTATCTTCGCATGCCGATGTGGCTACTTGGGAAGACGTGGTGACACTCCTCCGTGCCGACGGTCTTAACGACGAGGCCGACAAGGTGCAGAAGATTATCGACGAAAGCCCCAACGCCGATTATCAGTCGGCTCGCATGACTCGCCTGCCCTTCTATAAATCGTTTCTCGCAGAGAAATATCTCCCCCGCCTCCGCCGTGTAAACTACAACATCACTTCTTCTATCTACCGTCCGCTTACCGACGAAGAAATCGAAGAGCTGTACAACACCAATCCCTCCGAACTGACAAAGTACCAGTTCTACCGCTACTACTCCAAGCGTCAGGGAGAAGATCGTGAGAAAGCTCTCCGGCTCGCTGTGGCCAAGTATCCCGACTTCACGGCTGCGGCTACCGACCTCTCGGAAATCATGCTCAACCGCGGCGAGGATCCCACTCCTATCCTCGAAGACTTCTTCGTGGACCCCAAGAAGTGGAACCGTCTTCCCGAATCTATGCGACTCAACATGGGTATTGCAAGCATGGCGGCGATGCGCTACTCTCAGGCCGACTCTATCTTGAGCACCCTCGATGATACGCCCCAGACCCACAAGGCGAAAATCTACTCGGCTGCTCAGAATGGCCGTTACCTCGATGTAGTGGAAGAAATCAGCGAAGATTCTCCCCTCAATGAAGTGCTCGTGCTCCTGGCTGCCAAGAACAACAACTTCGCATGGGAGAAAGCCAAGAAGCTCGGCGACTCAGCTATCGAACAATACGTGAAAGCTATCGCGGCAAACCGCCTCGACAAATATCTTGAGGCCGGTGTTTACCTCAACAACGCCATTGCGCTCGACCCCTCTCTCCGTGAAATTGCCAAAATCGACGGCGACGTAGTAGACCTTTTGGAAGAAACAGACATTACAAACTCAGATGAAGAATAATAATATAAAATCCATGGCTGTCCGCGCCGCTATAGCATTCGCAATAATTGTAGCTTCTGCTTCGGTAGCTTCTGCCCGAAAGACATCTGTGGATATCAACGGGCGCGAGTCCTCTGGCTTCAACGGCCTTGAGCATGTGCTTCAGAAACCTCTCGGCAACCCTTCTTTCCCTGGGGACAAACGGGGATTCTGGAACAATATGTTTCTTGGTGCCAGCGTGGGAGGTTCAATGATCAACAACGACCTTTCTTCGAGCATGCGTCCCGGATACAAGTTCGGGGCTAACATCGGCGGTTGGTTCACACCCGTGCACGGTTTCCGTCTTTCCGGAGCCACCGGTCGTCATGCCGTAAACAAGGGCATGAAAAATGCATGGTACGGCTCGATAAAGGCAGAATATATGCTCAACCTCACCTCCCTCCTCTACGGCTACAACCCCGACCGCACTTTCGAGCTCATCGGTGCAGCAGGCCCTGTAATACAGGTTGTGCGTCAGGACGGTTTCCACAGCTACAACTACGGCGCTGCCGCCTCGCTGCAGATGCGCTTCAACCTCGGCCCCACATTCTATCTATTTATGGAGCCGGAGATCAACATGCTGGCAGGCTATAAATACAATTACACCTACGGGTGGGAGCGTATCTACACCAACATCTGCTTCAACGTCGGCATGGGCTACCGTATCCTCACCGGCAAATACCGCACGGCAGGAGCCGAGAAATTCCTCACCGGATTTGAAGACAACATGTTCATGGGTGGTGGTGCAGGTCTGGCATCTTTCCTCACAACTGATCCCGGCTACAAAAATCCCTACGCCAACGTATTCTTCGGAAAGATGTTCACTCCCATTTCGGGTGCACAGATCTCCGCTCAGTTCTTCAAGAAACGTGTAGGCTACGGCTTCAACGACATCGGCGGTGCTTCGGCAGCCCTCGACTACGTTCTAAACCTCAACAATGCTTTCAGCGGCTATCGTCCCGACGCTTTCTTCCAGATGCTTCTCAACGCCGGTGTCAATGCCAGCAAGATTCAGGAAGTACCCAAAATCCACTTCGGTGCACAGATTGGTCTTACAGGCCTCTTCCGCCTCTGCCACCAGTGGGGCATCTATGTACACCCTCAGATCGCAGTGCATCAGACAAGCTACACCAACGCGTTCGGACTCGGACGCCGCCCTCTGCTGTCGGTTGACTTCGGTTTACGCTACACCGTAGGCGACTACACCCGCCTTTTCCGTACTACCGATGCGAAATTCGACGATTCCACTCCTTGGTATGTAATGCTCGGTGGTGGTACCGGCCTGCGTCTGCGCTTCGAGCGTGACCAGACTTACAACGGCTTTATCGGTCTGGGTCGTCAGTTCAACCAGCTGTCTGGCATGCGCGTCATCATCGACGGCGAGGCATTCCGCTACTACTATCGCAGGGGAACGATCGGTGTGGACTACCTCACGAGCATCTCCACCGCAATGGCCGGATACAATCCCACACGCCTCTTCGATGTCGAAGCATTCGGCGGTCTTCTTGTGGGCGGATCGAAATTTGAAGGCGGCACTATTCACCCCACCTTCGGTGTCCGCGCAGGCTTGAAAGGCACGTTCCGCGTAACATCTACATTCGGCATCTTCCTTGAGCCGCAGCTCTACGCCCTCTATGGCCCTATCGACATGTACTCAAGCTCTCTTACTCCGGCAATCCGCGCTCAGCTCGGCTTCCAGTACCGCTTCAAAATGTAAGTCGCACCAATCTATATTCTCAGACGGTCAGCCCTCCAGGGCTGGCCGTTTTTTCATCGTTACGCCGCTTGCAGATACCGTCGTTTCTTCGTAACTTTGCGCTATGACAAGCCAGCAACGCATACTCTGGGCCGACGACGAAATAGATCTTCTGAAGCCACACCTCCTTTTTCTACGCAACAAGGGCTACGAAGTAGTCACTGCCAATAATGGCCGCGATGCTTTCGATATGGCCGTGGCCGAACCCTTCGACCTCATCATCCTCGACGAGAACATGCCCGGCCTCACAGGCCTCGAGACCCTCGCGCTCATCAAGCAGCGCCTCCCCCACACTCCCGTCATCATGATCACAAAGAGTGAGGAAGAGAATATCATGGATCAGGCCGTAGGCAGCAAGATTGCCGACTATCTCATCAAGCCTGTCAATCCGAATCAGATACTTATCGCCATAAAAAAGCACCTCCACTCCGACCGTCTCGTTTCCGCTAAAGCCACCAACGACTACCGCCAGGAGTTCGGCGAACTCGGCACTCTGATCAACAATGCCGATACTATAGCCGACTGGTACGACCTCTACGACAGGCTCGTGTTCCGCGAAATGGAACTCGCCCAGGCCGACACAAACATGGGAGAGATGCTCGAGACGCAGAAGAAAGAAGCCAACGCCGAATTCTACAAATGGGTTCGCAAGAACTACGAAGGCTGGCTAAACGGTGCCGACCGGCCGCTCATGAGTCAGCGAATCTTTCCCGAGCGGGTATTCCCGCTGCTCGATGCCGGAGAGAAGGTATTCTTCATCCTCATAGATAACTTCCGCCTCGACCAGTGGCGCACTATCAAACCGCTCCTGGGCGAATACTTCAATTTCGAAGAAGAACTATACACCACCATTCTCCCGACGGCCACACAGTACGCACGAAACGCCATTTTCTCAGGCCTCATGCCCGCTCAGATCGAGAAAATGTTTCCCGAGCTATGGGTCGACGAAGACTCCGAAGAAGGAAAGAATATCAACGAATCGCCCCTGATCGCCACCCAGTTCGAGCGCTACCGACGCACCTGCCGCTTCTCTTACAATAAGATCAACGACTCGGCTGGAGGCGAAAAACTGCTTCGCGACTTCAACTCCCTTGCCCAGAACGACCTCAACGTAATCATCTTCAACTTCATCGACATGCTCTCACACGCCCGCACAGAGTCCAAGATGATACGCGAGCTCGCATCCACAAACGCGGCCTACCGCTCGCTCACCGAATCGTGGTTCCGACATTCGTCGGCGCTTGAGATTTTCCGCCGCATAGCATCGAAAGGATACAGAATAATTCTCACCACCGACCATGGCACGGTCCGCGTCGAGAATCCTATAAAAGTGGTCGGTGACAAGAACACCAACACCAACCTCCGCTATAAACTCGGAAAGAACCTCGCCTATAATGCCAAGCAGGTCTACGAGATAAAGAATCCTGCACGCTTCGGTCTCCCGAGCCCCAACGTGTCCACAACCTACATCTTCGCTGCCCGCGACGACTTCTTCGCCTATCCCAACAACTACAACCACTACGTACAATACTACA
>CAYYQS010000022.1:0-22856 GCA_964472555.1 uncultured Bacteroides sp. | reverse complement strand
AACGAAGCAAGTACGGTACTTCTCCAAAAGCATTTGAAGTGTGGAAGAATCATCTTGTCTCAATGGGATATGGGTATAAGCTTGGGGTCGATCTTCCGAGTGAGAGCCGAGGGTTCATTCCCAACGCCAAGTTCTACGATAAATTCTACAAGGAAGGACACTGGAGCGCAAACACTATCATATCGGTAGCTATCGGTCAGGGCGAGATTCTGGCGACTCCGCTCCAGATTGCGAATCTCAGCGCCACTATTGCCAACCGTGGTCATTTCATTACGCCGCACGTTGTGAAAGCCATTCAGGATACCGTTATGCCAGAAGACATTCTGAAGATCCGCAAGCCTACCGTCGATTCGCGTCACTATGATGCTGTGGCCGAGGGTATGCGTATGGCGGTTACCGGCGGTACATGCCGCCGGGCAGCGATTCCCGGCATCGAAGTGTGTGGAAAGACCGGTACAGCACAGAATCCACACGGCAAGGATCACTCGGCTTTTATGGGCTTCGCACCCTATCAGGATCCGAAAATCGCCGTTGCCGTCTACGTTGAGAATGGCGGTTGGGGAGCGACCTACGGTGTGCCTATCGGAAGTCTCGTCATGGAGAAATACCTTACGGGCACTATTGCTCCGGAAAGAAAATATATGGAAGAGCAAATGCTAAACTCATCGATATACTATGCCCCTGCCAAGAAGAAATGACCCTGCGGCACTGTTCCGCAATCTCGACTGGCCGACAGTGGCCATATATATCATCATGGTTATAGCGGGCATGGTGAGTATCTACGCCGCCAGCTACGATTTCGACAATGCCTCGATGTTCTCCGGCGACGAGTTCTCCGGCAAGCAGTTGCGTTGGATCGGGCTTTCCCTAATCTTAGGCCTCGTAATTCTTCTTATTGATGCGCGGATGTATGAGACTTACGCATATCCATTGTATATCGCTGTAGTTATTCTCTTGTTTATCACGCCTTTTGTTGCGCATGATATCAAAGGCTCGCGTTCTTGGATTTCCTTGGGTCCTATGAGTCTGCAGCCTGCCGAGTTTGCAAAATTTGCCACGGCGCTCGCTTTGGCCAAGCTTTTCAGTTCTTATCATTTCGATCTCAACGCCAAACTCAGTAATTATGTGCGGGCCGTAGGTATTATTATCTTGCCGATAGTCCTTATTTTGCTCCAGAATGAGACAGGTTCGGCTCTTACATTCCTTTCGCTCTTCTTTGTGCTTTACCGCGAAGGTATGAGCGGGCTTGTGCTGTTTGCAGCTCTGTTTGCTGTTGTCATTTTCGTTGTGGCCATAAAGTATACCGAAACGATGATTTTAGGCATTCCCACAGGCGAGTTTGTGGTCTTCCTTATGATAATGCTGGTAATGACGGCCATGGGTATGATGTACTCCCGCCGCTTTGAGATAGCCCGTAATCTGTTTATCGGTTTTGCCGCGGCCGGACTTGTTGAGTATGGCCTTGATCTGGCAGGCATTACTCCTCCTACGCTTGCTATCAACATCGGCATAATCCTTGTGGCATGTATTTATGTAGTTATCGAGGCAATCCGTTTCCGTAAACCGAAGCTCTATGTAGCCGTGGCGACTGCGTTGCTCTCCGTGGTGTTCCTTTTCTCGGTAAATCTCGCCTTTGACAAGCTCCAGCCACACCAGAAGCTCCGTATTCAGGTAGCTCTCGGCATTGTTGAAGACTTGCGCAATGCCGGATATAACGTAAATCAGTCTAAAATCGCTATCGGTTCAGGAGGATTCTTCGGTAAAGGCTTCCTCAACGGCACACAGACCAAGCTCAAATACGTTCCCGAGCAGCATACCGACTTCATCTTCTGTACTATAGGCGAAGAGGAAGGTTTTGTTGGAGCGATGATAGTCACTCTCTTATTCCTTGCCCTTATTCTCAGGGTAATAGCGATCGGGGAGCGGCAGCCGACCACTTTCGGGCGTGTGTATGCCTATTGTGTGGCTTCCTACTTCATCTTCCATTTCTGTATTAATATAGGCATGGTCATAGGCTTGTGTCCTGTCATCGGTATTCCTTTGCCATTCTTTAGTTATGGAGGATCATCGCTGTGGGGCTTCACCATTCTCCTCTTTATCTTGCTGAAGCTTGACGCTGCCCGCAAGAATGTACTTTCTTATTGATCGATCTTAAACATTATAATACTTCCATGGTAAAGCATATTGTTCTTTTTCGCCTCGAAGGCGACGCCGCCAAGGTTGCTGAGGCAGCCGTTGAATTTAAGAAAGCTATCGAGAATCTTCCCACTCTTCTTCCGGAACTCAAGTGTGTGGAGGTAGGCATAAACGACGGCCCTGCATCCGGTAACTGGACTCTTGGTCTGACAGCTTGCTGCGATAACTATGCCGACCTCGAGGCATACTCTGCCGCTCCTGCTCACCTTGCCTGTGTAGCAATAATAAAGCCCTTCCTTGCGGGAAGAGCTTGCGTAGACTATACAGTCTGATTCAAGATCAGTAGCTGATGTGATGGGCTGCAAGTTGGTCGTAGTCCGGACGACGGAGTCCGGCTTCGGTCAGATGTAGCCCTTCATTATAGTCGTTGAGATACATTCTTTCTGGTTCTGTGAATTCCGGATCGGTCAGTGCGTCGCAAGCCTTGTAGACAGGACTCTCGATACCGGCTGTGCTGAGCAGCGTGTGGAATGCCGATCGGCTCGAGGATATATTGCTGCCGGTGTGAGATATAGCTTCCTCATATTTCTCGGGGTAGGAGTCGCGATACTCCTGCGACATCCACACCAGCATGGGCACATGAATCTGCCAGTATGTCGGAGTCGGAGACGCGTGTAGGAATCGTTCTCGGGAATCGTCGAAAATATCTTCTCCGTGGTCGGCCAGATATACTACAGCAGCTGGGCGGCCAAACGATTCTGCGGTCCCTATTATGCTGTCGATGACTGCGTCCGTATAGCGGATACTGTTATCGTATGCATCCATGAGGTCGGAGCGGTTCTCAGGATTTGCCTGTGTTTTCTCATTCTTGCCGAAGAACGCGTATTCTTCAGGATAGCGCTCGGTATAGTTGAAGTGCGATCCGTAGGTATGTAGCACTACGAATACACTGTTTTCACCGGCATCCTCTATGCTGCGGCGGAGGTGAGTGCAAAGTTCCATATCGTGATGAGCTTGACCGTCGTCACACAGGAACTCACAAGTGTCGGCCCTGCTGCCGAAAAAGTCTATCAGGGAGCCATTGTGCTGCTGATTCGATATATAAGCGGTGCGGTATCCGGCCTCGCTGAAAGCATCGATCACACTTCTTGTAGAATATATCGAATCGGCAAATTCCTCACAGCCCAGCTGGGTGAGCAGCAGAGGCACACTTTTGTGAGTGGTATTGCTCTCCGAAAGAGCTTTTTTGAAGGATACCAGGCCGCTGCGCTTGCTGAGTTTAGGATTTGTGGGGCGATTATAACCGTTGAGCTGCCAGTTGTCGGCTCGCGAAGTCTCACCTACCACGAGTACATATATCTCAGGTGTCTCGCTGCTATGCGTGGCTTTGGAGTGGAATGAATAGTTTTCTGAATTCTTAAGATAGGCGTTCGATTCTTCAGTCCGTTCGGTAGCACTCACAATGTTCGAAATCACATTGACCGGAAAAAGAACTCGCGTGGGACGGTATGAAGAAATGCTTAATGCAACGATAACACCTGCCACTGTGAGTATCCCACCGGCTGTCAAACCTATTTTTCTACTCTTCTCGCCCAGACGCCAGCGGCGTATGGTGCCAACAATCCCAACCACGATTATTGGGAGATAGAGCAAAACGACCACGACGATAGCTCCAGCCAGATTGGAAAGCAGTTCACTCGCTTCCGTCACGTTAGTAGTGAGCACGTTGAGGAACATATCAATTGCGATGATCGACTCTCCGTAGAGGAAAATCAGCACTATCTGGAATGCTGCAAGTATCATTACCGGAATCAGGCATAACGATGTTATGCTGTTGCGCCGCCAGAGAGCCATGAGCAGCAGGTAAATACCCGCCGGTATGAGCAAGTTGGCCGTCCGGATGCCGGGTGTATAATATTGCTCGGTAAAATCCAGAATAATATTTGGAATGACAAGCAGCAGTGGTACAATCCACATAATTATTGTTGCGGCTGCTTGAGTGCTGTTTTTTTCAGAATGCTTCATTGATGCTAAAAATAAATCCGGTCTGATGACGTCCGAAACCAAGGTCGAGACGTACGTTTACTCTTTTCTTAAATTCCCACCGGTAGCCGATACCGTAGTTAGGAAGTACTTTGCTCCAGCGCAATGCCGAAAACTCGGGGAATACTGTGCCTGCGCCTACCCACAGTGCTATACCGTTGCGGTGCCAGATGTGTTGGCGTAGTTCGAGACAAGCATCCATGGCCGACTTATCGCGATAGCGCCCTTCGAAATATCCGCGCATTGTGTCGCTTCCGCCAAGTGTTGACAGCAGCCCCCAGGGTGTAGCTCCATAGGTGAAGCGGGAATGAAGGTGGAATGCTATTGTGGCGTCACGCCATACATGATGATAATAGTCGAACTCAAGTTCTGTGAGAGAGAATGCGTGTTTGTTGAGCATGAACCGTGGATTGAACCGTTGGTCAAGCCGAGCATAGATACCACGCGAGGCATTTGTGAGGAAATCTCGGCTGTCGTACTGCACGGTGAATCCGAGGCCGAAATTGAAAGTGCGCGATGCTTCACCCTCCCAAAGCTCCGGTTTCTCGAAGTCGCGACCGTTGATATAGTCGAAGGTTACCATAGGGCCGATGAAGAGTGAAGGAATCATCTGCCACGTATAGTTTACCTCGGCCTGGGAGTTGAGGTATTTATATTTCGATTTGTTGTCATCGTTGATATCCATGTCGTAACCTATACCCCAGAAATATGTGGCTACCGAAGAGAAGTTTACGTCATAGTGAAGTCGGTGACGATCCTGAGGCCAGATGTGCGTGCCTTTTATACCGAGCTTGAAGAACATACTCGTAGTTGCGTCGGCGTAGATGGCCACGTCGGAAGGCGGGGTGATTGTATCGGCCATATTGGTGCGGTAAAGCCCGGCCGCTACCAGACCGATACCGAATTTTGTATCAGATGAGTAATGGGGGCCTCCGATTACACTGAAGTCGAAGCGTTTGTTTTCCTTAGGCTTGTTGGCATCGTCGAAATAATCGATTACCTTCTGGATAAGTCCTTTTTTCTCGGGAACAATCACAGACTGTTCACCGGCCGGAATACTGTCGGAGTTCCCGGTTGTCATCTCGTAAGGCTCTGCCGCCAAGGATATTGACGTGGCTGCGAGTAGACTTGTGATGAATAGTGTGAAACGTTGCATAGTGTGGTGTTTTGTATTTATAACAAAAAAACATTAATTTTGTTAATCCAAACAGAAAGTTTGAGTACTATATGGATTCTATAGGTAAATCAACAGTGCATCTTCTTGCCTTAGCACTGAAGGCCTACGGCGTGAGCAGGGTAGTGGTATCGCCCGGCTCCCGTTGCGCTCCTGTCACTGCCATTTTTGAGCGTTCAGGCTTTTTTGAACTGACGCCGGTGATAGATGAAAGATGTGCCGCCTTCGTCGGGCTAGGAATGGCATTAGCTACCGGACAACCGGTTGCCATTGTTTGCACCTCCGGTACAGCTCCATTGAATTATGGTCCGGCACTTGCCGAAGCGTTCTATCGGCGTGTGCCCTTGATAGCCATTACCGCCGATCGCCCTGCATCGCTTGTCGACCAGCGCGACAGTCAGACCATACGTCAAGCCGAAGCCCTCGGAGCCGTAGTGCGTGGATGTATCGATATTTCCGATGACTCTTCTCCGAGATATCTTCACACTGTCTCTCGCAAACTCAACGGAATATTGACGGAGGTAACCGGCCGCATCCCCGGCCCGGTACAGATCAATATGCAACTTGACGCACCCCTTACACCTTCGGCGCCCGCGCCAGATATCCACTTCAGAAAGATCAGCACTTGGCGATCGCCCGACACAATCCTTCCCGAGGGGCTCATGGAGTCAATTCCCACTTCCTCGCGCGTACTCGTCGTTGCAGGCGATCTGGCTCCTGCCCCGGCGCTTCAGCAAGCGCTTGAAGAACTTCAAAGTGCGTCCAAGGCCTTTATTTTTGCTGAAGTTCAGTCTAATCTGCATGGCTTTACGGCTGACTTTCCTAATGACACCGATTTTTCTCAATTTCCTCAGCCTGATATCGTAATAAGTCTTGGAGGAAGCCTCGTATCAGGCAGAATGAAGGCCTTCCTCCGGCGCTGCAAATCTGTCCGCCATATTTCTCTGGGCTACGACGATTGCCTGGTAGATACTTTTTTCAGGCTCTCCGATGTGGTAGAAGTCAATCCGGCCTCTTTCTTTAAAGCGCTCGCACTTCGATTGAGCCCGAATGAAGAATTTTGTGACTCGTGGAATATAAAGTCTTCTGAAAAGGAGACATGGGAAGTCCCGGCGGCTCTTTCGCGTATCATTTCGGCGTTCTCCGATGCCGATTTCCATTTCAGCAACGGCTCTTCCGCCCGCTACGCACAGCTGCTGTCCTTTCCAACGACTGCCCGCATCGAATGCAATCGCGGAGTTAGCGGCATCGACGGCGCTACCAGTACAGCAATGGGTTATGCTGCCGCCACTACCCGCCGCACAGTTTTTTTTACGGGTGATATGAGTGCCGCATACGATTCAGGTGCCTTAGCCCTCGGCATAGTTCCCGATAGCTTCCGAATGGTGGTGCTTGACAATCATGGAGGCGATATTTTCCGAGCCGTAGCTACTACGAAAAGCCTGCCCGAGTGCGAGAAATTCTTTGTTCTGCCCCCTCGCTTCCCTATCCGTGAACTCTCTGCAGCCTACGGATTTGCATTTTTCGACAACGATATAGATAACTTCATTAACCATACCGGCTCACCCGCTATTCTACGCTTGGAGATAGCTCCGGGAGATGCCAATAAACTCTTTTGAAATCATGCGCAACTGGACCACCATACGCCAATACACCGATATCCTTTTTGAATTCTATAAAGGAATAGCCAAGATTACCATTAACCGTCCGGAAGTGTACAATGCCTTCCGTCCCCTGACAAACAAGGAGATTCTCGATGCCCTCGACTATTGCCGTGATACGCCGGAAGTACGCGTTGTAGTCCTCACCGGTGCCGGTGACAAGGCCTTCTGCTCTGGTGGTGACCAGCATTACAAATCGCGTGGCGGCTACCGCGATACCGACGGTACTCCGCGCCTCAACGTCCTCGACATCCACAAAGCTATCCGTTCTCTCGTCAAACCAGTAATAGCTATGGTGAACGGTTATGCTATCGGCGGAGGCAACGTGCTTCAGGTTGTCTGCGACCTGTCTATAGCCTCCGAGAATGCCCGCTTCGGGCAGACCGGTCCTAAAGTCGGCAGCTTCGATGCAGGCTTCGGTTCCTCATATCTTGCCCGCTGTGTCGGTCAGAAAAAGGCTCGTGAAATATGGTTCCTCTGCCGCCAGTATACTGCTCAGGAGGCTCTCGAAATGGGTATGATTAACAAAGTGGTACCATTCGACCGTCTTGAGGATGAAGTTGTGGAGTGGTGCGAGACTATCATCAAGCGCAGCCCCTTTGCTGTCCGCATGATAAAGCGAGCCCTCAATGCCGAGCTCGACGGTCAGCACGGACTCATGGAGTTTGCTGGAGATGCAACGCTCATGTACTATCTCATGGATGAGGCTCAGGAAGGAGCTCAGGCCTTCCTCGAAAAGCGTGATCCCGACTTCGACAAGTTCCCGCAGTTCCCCGGCTGATTTTCATTTTGCCGTGTGGGGATTTTTGAGTAATTTTGTAGCGTTATGGTCAAGATAAAAGACTTTTACAAGCGTTACCCGCTGATAAGTAATCTTATCATCATGCTCGCTGTGGCTCTGCTTCTGCTCTGGGGTGTGCTCATTTTCCTTTCACACTGGACAGAGCACGGCTCTACTGCAATTGTGCCCGACATCAAGCATAAATCATATTCGGAAGCCGCGGCAGTACTCGCCGCCAATAATCTCACAATCGAGATTTCGGATTCTGTCTACGACCGCAACATAGCTCCCGGCACAGTGGTGGAGTCATGGCCCAAGGCGGGCGCCGTTGTTAAGAAAGGCCGTCAGGTATATACCACAGTTACAGCCTTCTCTCCCAAGCAGGTCACTATCTCCATGCCGCTTACCGGCAACGTCTCTTCGCGTCAGGCCGTGTCTTATCTCCGTGGTATCGGTATAACTGATATCCGCCTCGAGCATGTCCCGTCGGAGTTTGTCGATCTTGTAGTGGGCGCCCGCTATGGCGATACCCCGCTGAATGTAGGTTCGGTTATCCCTATTACCTCAACGGTTACTCTTACTGTCGGAAACGGCCCGGCTCCCGATGAGACGGAATACGATGAAGACAGTGAAAATCATGAGATGATCGATCTTGATATCGTTGAGTAAAATTCGGAATCATGGCTCTTGAAAATATTGAAGACGAAGAACTTGCGGCGGTCGATGAAACTCCCGTACTTGAAGTTGACGGCCGTGAGTTGTACGAGCATTTCCGATTTGTTGCCGATAAAGGACAGGAGTTGCTCAGAGTCGACAAATTTCTCGTAGCACGACTGCAGAAGTCTTCCCGCAACAGAGTTCAGCAGGCTGCCGAAGCCGGTTGCATTATCGTAAACGGGAAGTCTGTAAAGAGCAACTATAGGGTCAAACCCGGCGATATTGTGCAGGTTGTAATGGACCGCCCTCGCTATGAGTTTGAGGTTGTAGCTCAGGACATTCCTCTCGATATCGTCTACGAAGACCGGTATGTTCTTGTTGTCAATAAACCGGCAGGCCTCGTGGTACACCCTGGTCATGGCAATTACGACGGTACATTGGTCAACGCCCTCGCGTGGCACTTCCGCGATACTCCTGATTACGATGTGAACGACCCGCGTCTCGGACTTGTACACCGCATAGACAAAGACACTTCCGGATTGCTTGTCGTTGCCAAAACTCCCGATGCCAAGACCGACCTCGGACGTCAGTTCTTCAATAAGACCACAAAGCGCGAGTATGTGTCAGTGGTCTGGGGAACTCCTGATCCTGCTGCTGGAACGGTAGCAACAAATATCGGACGCAATCCCAAAGACCGGCTTCAGATGACTACTTTCCCTCTCGACGGCCCGGAAGGAAAAAGAGCCGTTACCCATTACGAGACAATTGAAAATCTTGGCTACGTCTCGGTTGTGAAATGCGTGCTCGAGACTGGGCGTACTCATCAGATAAGAGTACACATGCGTTCGCTCGGGCACCCGCTGTTCAACGACGCGCGTTACGGTGGCGATAAGATTCTTCGAGGCGTTCAGTCATCAACCTATCAATCGTTCATCAATAATTGCTTTGCACTCTGTCCTAGGCAGGCTCTTCATGCCCGGACGCTTGGTTTCCGTCACCCCGAGACAGGGGAAGAAATGTTCTTCTCTGCCGAAATCCCGGCCGATATGCAAGCTCTTATTGATAAATGGCGCGTGTATTCAAGTTCGAAAAAGTGATGCTTAAGCAACTCTCTACCACCGACTATGGCCTGATTGGGCACCCTCTGGAACACTCATATTCAAAGGCCTTTTTTTCAGAACTATTTGCGCGCGAAGGCTCTGCGGAGACTTACGATAACTTCGATTTACCTGAGCTTACCCCGGAGGCACTGTATGCTCTCGTCCTGCTCAATCCCTCTCTCAAAGGGTTCAACGTCACTTCGCCTTATAAAGAAGCGATCATCCCTTTTCTCGACTCACTGAGCCCTGAGGCGGAGCGCGTCGGTGCAGTCAATACCGTTAAGGTAGTCCGCGATCCTTCAGGAGCCGTCCGACGTCTTGAGGGCTTCAATACCGACGTAGAAGGATTCCGGCAGAGTGTCGCGCCAATGGCTGCAAAGCTCTCTCATGGTGCCGGAGCCTTGATCCTCGGCAGGGGTGGAGCGGCCATGGCCGTGGCGGAAGCGTTGAGAAGTCTTGGAGTGAAATCCCTAATGGTTTCAAGAGAAAAGAAAGAGACAGGAATAATCTCCTACAACGATATCGATGCAGCTCTTGTTGCAGAATACCCTCTGATTATAAATGCTACGCCCGTGGGCACCTATCCGTCGACCGACGTACTCCCTCCTTTCCCTATCGGGCTTCTCGGGCCCTGGAATATGGTGCACGACCTCGTCTACAACCCGGCTGAGACAAAACTCATGCACATGGCATCTCTCAAAGGAGCGCAGGTGAAGAATGGCCTGGAAATGCTTCATGCACAAGCTCTTGCATCACTCAATATCTGGAAAAACCAATAAATTGATTTATACATGAAACAGACTGCCCGTTTAGTCTACATTCTGATTGCCGCACTGATTCTTTTTCCTTTCGGTGCCTTCGGACTACCGCAGATCACAGCTCCGATAGCGTTGCTCTGTGGCCTCATTTTCGCATTTATCTTCCCCAATCCTTGCCCTAAGTTCAATAAGAAGACCTCGAAATACCTTCTTCAGGTTGCAGTTGTCTGTCTGGGCTTCAACATGAATCTTCAGGAGTCGCTGAAATCGGGCTCGGAAGGCATGCTGTTTACCGTTGTGTCGGTCGTTGGTGTGATGTGCCTGGGAGTCCTGCTGGGATACTGGCTGCATATCAACCGCAAGACCGCCTATCTCATATCTTCGGGTACTGCAATCTGCGGCGGTAGTGCAATAGCTGCCGTAGGCCCTGTAGTCAAGGCCGACGAGAATGAAATGGCTGTATCACTTGGAGTTATTTTTATCCTCAACTCCATAGCCCTCTTTATATTCCCGCCGCTTGGACACCTGCTCGATATGACACAGCAACAGTTCGGCACATGGGCGGCAATCGCTATTCACGACACATCTTCCGTAGTCGGTGCCGGTGAAAGCTTCGGAGAAGAAGCACTCCAGATTGCCACTCTCATCAAGCTTACCCGTGCCCTCTGGATTATCCCCCTTGCTTTCGTCACTATGTTTATCTTCCGCGACAAGACGGCTAAGATATCTATCCCCTGGTTCATATTCATCTTCGTGCTGGCAATGATTGTCAACACCTACGTTCCCCTTCCCGAATGGTTTGTAACTGCTATGGTCTGGATCGCCAAGCGCGGCATGGTGCTCACCCTCTTCTTTATCGGAGCATCTCTCTCGCTTGCGTCGGTCAAGAGTGTGGGTGTGAAACCCTTGCTCCAGGCCGTTGTGCTCTGGGTGGTGATCAGTGTTTCTTCCCTCATGGTGGTACTCAATACCGTTGATTGATTTTGACGCCGATAGCTTCCCGCTTTCCGGCATTCGCACCTGCAGGAGCTGCCGTTGCCGCGGTACTGATTTTTGCCGGATCTGGGCTTGCTGAAATTATCACAGGATTCATTCTCGCAGTAGCAACTGCGCTGATTTATCATAAAATTCCCGGCACACTGCGCGTGTTTGCCGGGGTTTTATGTATTGTTTCAATACGATGTATATTCTTGGCGCCTGAGCCGTTCTCCGCTCCGGAGAACCGTTGGAGCGGGGTAGTGGAGTCTGTCAGACCCACGGCCTCATCCCAGCGAGCCATTGTCACCCTTTCTGATGACACTCATCAGCGTGTTGCACTTACGCTTACCGATTTGACTCCGGAACTCTTTCCAGGCGACAGTATTGAATTCACCTCTTCTCTTTGCCGGGCAGGCAGATACATGGATATTAGAGGAATGCGTATGTCGGGAATGACAGAACGCGCCGAGCGCATCAGCGCGATAGCCACAGTTACTGCCGATAAGATTTCGGTCACGGGTCATTCCGATGACTTTAAGTATTCTTTATCATCATTTAGGCGTCGCATAGCAGAGGCAGTCTATGCTTCTCCTTTGTCTGCTCTTTCAGCAGACCTTCTCGTTGCGTCAACCTTGGGCTCCGGTGATGCGCCTTCCGATCTTAAAGACTCTTTTCGCGCTGCGGGAGTATCGCATTTATTGTGTGTCAGCGGATTCCACGTAGGCATTATCGCTGCGTTAGTCTCTTTTCTATTGTTGCCGCTGCGACTTTTCCGGCACCGGAGCCTGCGATATGCCTTGCTCTTACTTATTGTGTGGTCCTACGCCTTTATTGTAGGGTTTGCACCTTCGGTGGTCAGAGCCGGTATCATGCTCACTGCCTACGTCGCTGCAAGATGTCTGCAGAGGGATGCCTCTGCACCGAATGCACTCCTTGTGGCTGGTGCTGCAACCCTTATAGTCGATCCCTATTCGATGTGGTCGGCAGGATTTCAGTTATCATTCTCCGCCGTGGCCGGTATTCTTGTGTTTGGCAACCGGCTGAATCCTGTTTCTCGTCGCAATCGTGTGCTCTACACTCTTGTCGAGTCTTTCGTAGTACCGGTAGCCGCTCTATTGGGCACATTGCCGTTTACCCTTCTCTGGTTCGGTAAAATTGCCTTGCTCTCTATTCCGGTCAATGCGGTAGCGTGTTTCGTTTTTCCTATCTACATGGTGGCTTCGGCTTTGTGCGTCCTATTGTGGTATGCTGGTTTCGACACCACTTTCCTTTGTCGGGGTGTGGATGCTTTCGCAAGTCTTATCGATCTGGCTGTAGGAAGCTGGGGCGATCTTGTGGCACTTCATTCCTCGACTGTTCTGTTGGGCGAAATGTCTCTTCTATGCCTTACATCGGCGTTGATAGTACTTGGTATAGCCATATATAGCTCCCAAAAGAGACGAAAGGCAATTGCCTGTTGCTTAGCTACTCTGCTGATTCTCTGTACCGGCTGTGAGAGTTGGAGAAAAGAAGAGCGTATGCTTATAGCAGGTGATGCATTTTCAACAAGGGTTTTGCTATCTCGGGGAGTCCATGATATGGAGATAATTCTGGAAGGAGCAGGTAAAGCGTCGCCCCAACTCCTGCACTTTTTCGATTCTGAGGAGAAAGAAAATATTGAAAGCATATCCGCCCGAACTGGTATGGTGGATCTTTCCGGCATCAGGCTTTTTATTGTTGATAATAAGTCTGATGCAATCGCTGACACCGACGTTGACTATATTTTCTTCTCACGAAAATACACAAAAGAAGATTTCGGAGCTTTTCTCGACGCCATGCCTCAGTCCATTGTTTTGCTGTCGCCCTCTCTGCAAGCCTCAATATATTATTCTCTTGAGGAGGACTGCCGGATACGCGGGAGAAAATGGATAAGTCTCGCTCACGAAGCAGTTTTTAGGGAATTTTAGCGATAAAAAAGCTCCTTTGGTCGATTTATCGCTTGCCTGAATGGAGTTATTTCGCTATATTTGCAAGCTTTTTCGCAAGATTTCAAGAAATATAAACCTATACTCACTGATGAAGAATTTTTACGGGTTCATATCCGCAGTTTTGCTTGCAGCCCTCGCTGCTAATGCCGTCCCGGCCAAGCGCGGATTCCGTTCCTACACTCAGCCTGACGGTACAGTCATTGAGGCAGAACTTATTGGCGACGAGTTCGGCCATTTTTATCTCTCCAAAGATAAAAAGCCCATGCTCTGCGATGCAAATGGATTCCTACAGTATGCAACTATAAATACCGAAGGAGAAATAAGTCTTTCACAGAATAAAGTTCCTGTCGACCTTAATCTCTTTGTAGAGACAATCGACGGGCGTCGCATGTCGCGTGCTTCTGCTCGCGCACAGGCTCCGGCTCGTGTGGCTCCTCAGAATGGCCTCGGTCTTTTCTCCGGCAATTATCCTCGCACCGGCAAGGTGAATGCTCTTGTTTTCCTTGTTGAATATTCCGATGTGAAATTCTCTATCTCCGACCCCAAGAAGTATTTCACCGATATGCTCAATAAGGAAGGTTTCGCTGAAAACGGTGCCACCGGTTCGGCTCGCGATTATTTCCTTGAGCAATCCGGCAATAAATTCCAGCCGACTTTCGATGTTTTCGGTCCTGTAACCCTCAAGAACAAGCGCTCCTATTATGGAGGAAATAATGAATTCAAAGAAGATAAGAATCCGGAGCAAATGGCTGTAGAGGCCGCTGCTCAGCTCGCCGGAACTATCAATTTCGCCAACTACGATTTCGACAACGACGGATATGTAGACAATATCATCGTTGTTTACGCAGGTAAGGGTGAAGCCGACGGTGGCCCCGCAGAAAGTGTGTGGCCACACTCCTGGGAGATTCCTAATGGCAAGACCTACAATGGTAAAAAAATCTCCGGTTACTGCTGCATCAGCGAACTTGAAGGAAACGGCGCTAATGCTCCGATAGGCACCTTTGTGCATGAGTATTCTCACGTAATGGGTCTCCCCGACTTGTATCATACCGCTTCGCTTGTTTATTATACACCCGGTGAATACAGTGTGCTCGACTACGGACCCTATAACAACTCGGGCCACACCCCTCCTGCTTATGGCGCGTTCGAACGCAACGCCATGGGCTGGCTCGATCCAATTGTTCTCGACGGGCCCGTTTCGGCATCTCTTGAGGAAATACAATCTTCTAACGAAGCCTACCTTATTCCAACAAATAAGACCACTGAGTTCTTCCTCCTCGAGAACCGGCAGCAGACGGGTTGGGACAAATACATCCCCGGCCATGGCATGCTGATATGGCATATCGACTTCGTTCAGTCTGTTTGGGATCAGAATGAGGTAAACAACACTAAATCGCACCAGTACGTCGACATCGTTGAGGCCAACAACAATCCTAACGGCCAGGATTTGGCTACAATGGGTGGTTATCCCTTCCCCGGCACAACCAATAAGACATCATTCACCTCAGCTACTACCCCTGCTCTTAAATCCTGGGCCGGAGCGGCTATCGACATGCCAATCACCGCTATCACTGAGAAGAATGGCATCATATCTTTCGATGCCGCAGGGGGAGCTTTTGAATTCGATACCCCTTCAGCTCCAACCCTTTCAGCTAAGACTGACGGTACCATTACAATTTCGTGGAAAGCCGATCCCCGCGCTCTCGACTATATCCTCAACATATATAAGCGAGTAGACGGAAAGGCGGTCTATCTGGGAGGATATAAGGATTTCCGCACAGGCAATGTCACCACACACACTGCTTCAGGTGTTGAACCTGAAACTGAATATTTCGTAACAATAGCAGCTGCGTCAGGTAAAAATATATCGGAGCCCTCAGATGAAGCTTCGGTGGTAACTCCCGCGCTGGCTTACGAATACATCACACCGGTTGCTATCTCGGGTCTTATAGGAAGCGACGGCAACGTTACTTTTGCATGGCACCCGGTTAAGGATGCAGTCGATTATCGTCTTACAGTGAAATATGAAACCGAAGGAGCCGATGAAAATATATCGGTAGATTTCGGCTCTAAGAGTTCTTCTGTAGAAATCCCCGCAGGTTGGAGTTGGTCGGGCTCGACTTCCGATCTTTATAAGTCGGCAGGTTACTTCGGAAAGACCGCTCCTTCTATCAAGTTCAAGTCAAACGGTGCAACACTTACAACTAAGGCATTCAGTGGGCCAGTCAAGAATCTTAGCTTCTTCTATGCCGGTGCCTCGGCAAGCAGTTCGTCGTATCTAACTGTGGAAGGTTCTGCAAATGGTTCCGCTTGGTTCACCATTGCCAAAGTCGACGATCTGAGCAAGCATAACGGAAAAGGTGTGAAAACTACAATCGTTCCTGAAAAGGAAGCCAATCAGCTTAGATTCGTCTACACTAAAGATGCCGGTAATATGGCGCTTGATGATATTGAGATTTTCGTATCTTCCAAAACATCGGGCACCCATGCCGACTTCAACCGTAAGTCGGTAGGCAATACCACCACGCACACAGCCAGAGTCAGCGGCGATCATTCGGTGCTCTCATTCTCTGTAGAGGCTGTTGATGCCAATGGTAAATTCACAAAGCCTTCGGAATTCGTGCGCATCACCGATATTACTTCAGGTGTAGAGGTTGCTGAAGTCATCACCGATTCTGAGGCGCCGGTTGAATATTTCAATCTTCAGGGTTGCCCCATTGCCAATCCCACGGCCGGAATCTACATCCGCCGACAGGGTTCGTCAGTTACTAAAGTTTACATAAAATAATCATCTTATTTCAGATTTAAGAGCGCGCCCACCGGTGGACGCGCTCTTTCTGTTCCATACGGTGAGCGAATTTGGTGAAGAATTATTGCAGGGAAACTCTTTTTTCGCTAAATTTGCACTTCAGAAAGAACTATATAGCGATGATAAATAAAATCAATGAATTACGCGCTGAGCTGCAAGCTGCTACAGCTGCCAATGCAGCCGAAGTAGAGGCGCTCCGTATAAAGTATCTCAGCAAAAAAGGTGCTCTAAATGCTCTTATGGCCGATTTCAGAAACGTCGCTGCTGAGCAGAAACGTGAAATCGGACAGGCACTCAACGAACTCAAGGCTTTTGCTACAGACCGTATCAATGCCCTGAGAGACAGTGCCGGTAACTCGGGCTCTGAAGAACTTCTCGACCTTACCCGCTCGGCAGCTCCTGTCCGTTTGGGTACCCGTCATCCTCTCTCTCTTGTCCGTGAGCAGATTATCGACATTTTCCGTCGCCTCGGTTTCACTATTGCTGAAGGGCCTGAAGTGGAAGATGACTGGCACGTGTTCGAGTCGCTCAACTTCGCCGCCGATCATCCGGCACGCGACATGCAGGATACTTTCTTCATCGCTCGCAATCCTGATGTGTTGCTCCGCACTCACACTTCTTCCGTGCAGACCCGCGTGATGACTTCACAGAAGCCTCCGATCCGTATCATCTGCCCCGGACGAGTGTATCGCAACGAAGCAATCTCAGCCCGTGCTCACTGCTTCTTCCACCAGGTTGAAGCACTCTACGTGGATAAGAATGTGACATTCGCCGACCTGCGCCAGACTCTTCTCTATTTCGCTCGCGAAATGTTCGGCCCCCAGACCGATATCCGCCTTCGTCCTAGTTACTTCCCCTTCACCGAACCTTCGGCAGAAATGGATATCAGCTGCGACCTCTGCGGTGGTAAGGGTTGCTCATTCTGCAAAGGCACCGGTTGGGTTGAAATCCTCGGCTGTGGTATGGTCGATCCTGCTGTCCTCGAAGCTTGCGGCATAGATTCCAAAGAGTACTCCGGATTTGCTCTCGGCATGGGTATCGAGCGTATTACCAACCTAAAATACCGTGTCAAGGACCTCCGTCTCTTCTCCGAAAACGATACCCGCTTCCTCGAAGAATTCACCGCAGCTCATTAATAGCTGTTTAAACCGTAGTTAGTTAAGCCGTGGCTGCCTCCTCCGATTTATTCATTAAGCTCGCTTTCGTCGGGCTCGGTGCCATGGCGGGAGCAGTTCTGCGTTTCGTGTTGCAGAACGTGCTTTGTGGAGGCATGGCTTCATGGCTACCAATTTTGGGCATCAACCTCGCAGGCTGTTTCCTTATAGGCATCCTCTGGGTGATGCTCAATTATTTTGCAGCCCCTGCTTGGGTTGTGGCACTGCTCCTGCCCGGCTTCCTTGGAGGATTCACAACATTCTCTTCCTTCTCGTTGGATTTGATTGCATTACTCCGCGAATCCACACTCACCGCTGCGGCGACTTATTGGATTGCATCGGCTCTTGGAGGGCCTGCCCTCTGTGCAACAGCTTATATGCTTACTTCAAAACTTCTGCATTTATGACACGCAAGGAGAGATATCAGTCCGTTATAGAGCGGTTCAGTACTGAGATGCCCGCGCCTCAGACAGAGCTTGTCTACGACAACCCCTATCAGCTGCTTGTAGCTGTCATTCTCTCCGCTCAGTGTACCGATAAGCGTGTCAACATGATCACGCCTCCACTCTTTAAGGCTTTTCCGACCGCAGCCGACCTCGCAAACGCTTCTTTTGAGGATGTCTTTGAGCTGATCAAGTCGTGTTCATATCCAAATAATAAGACTCGCTCACTCATCGGCATGGCACGTAAACTCACCGATGAATTCGCTGGTCGGGTCCCCGAAGACATCGACAGCCTCATGTCTCTACCGGGTGTAGGGCGTAAGACAGCGAATGTCATTCTTTCGGTAATCTATAATCGCCCTGCAATGGCTGTCGACACTCATGTGTTCAGGGTTGCTGAGCGTATTGGTCTTACTACACGGAGTAAAAATCCCCTGACAACAGAAAAGACTCTCACCGAAAATATTCCTTCCGATCTTATTGCCAAGGCTCATCACTGGCTTATACTCCACGGACGATACGTGTGCAAAGCTCGGAAGCCGGAGTGTGAAGCTTGTTTCCTCGCAGATGTCTGCCGCTATAGGCAGTCGGAGTTGAAGGCTCAAAAGAAAGTTTTGGACCGTACCCGCAGTATGGCCCACGAACCTGCCGATTCATTGTAGTATGCCGGATACCAATCTCTTCATTTTTATCATCGAGATGCTTGGTACCGTTGCCTTTGCAATATCAGGTATCAGGCTGGCTGCTTCGAAGAAATTCGACTGGTTCGGCGCATACATAGTTGGTCTCGTCACAGCTATCGGGGGTGGAACGTTGCGCGATCTCCTGCTCGGCATACCGGTGTTCTGGATGCATTCCTGGACTTATATTTCTGTTACGGCGCTTGCCCTCGTCACTGTCATCGTTTTCCGGAAAGTCCTTATCAGCGGTATGCGCACACTCTTCATTTTCGATGCCATTGGTCTCGCTCTTTTCGTTGTCGTAGGTATTGAAAAAAGTTTGGTAAATGGTTTCCCGGCATGGGTGGCGATAGCCATGGGTATAATCACCGGTTCATTTGGCGGCGTGATTAGGGATATCCTCATCAACGAAGAGCCTCTGTTTTTTAGGAAGGAGATCTACGCCACCGCATGTCTTGCAGGAGGAATGGTTTACTGGCTCGTTATGCTCGTGTCCGGTTCACCGATTCTACAGCAGGTGAGCTGTGCGCTCACTGTGATCGGTCTTCGTATAGCAGCAGTCCATTATCATTGGTCACTTCCACTTCTTCAGGTAGATACAAGCGACGATACTGATGAAGCAAAATCCTGAAAAAGTCGAGAAAATCGTGCAGTTCGTCAAGTACTGCATGGTTGGTGTTCTCAACACCCTTGTCACTTATGGGGTAATATACCTCTGTAAATCTTTCCTCGAGATGAATCTGTATGTGAGCAATGCCCTCGGCTATATAGCCGGACTCACAAACTCCTTTTTCTGCAATAAATCGTGGGTGTTCCGCTCCGGTGGCAGTTACCGCCGGGAGATGATCCGTTTCTTCATCGGATTCCTCATCTGCTATGTGCTTCAGTTCATTCTTGTGTGGATGCTCACCGAAAGTTATTTCGGGAAGCTCGACTTCCTGATCTGTGGAATAGTGATTTCCGGCTATGGCATTGCCACGGTGCTCGGAAACGTAGTCTATACCCTCGCCAACTTCGTCTATAACCGCCTGGTCACCTTCAAATAGAAAGCCCTGTGCGCTCGTAGAGACCGAATATTAGGTCCATGATGTGCACTGCTGTGCCGGTGCATCCCTTAGTGAGCGCGTCGAGAGTGGCTCCAATTGTTAGTGAATCACCCTCTTTGCTAAGCTGGATAAGGCATTTGTTGCTTCCGCGGAGGTCCTCTTCCAATTCTGTTGAAGCAGGAACGATATGAACGAATCCGTGGTCGCTGTAATTTTCCTCGTAGATACGTTCGATTTCTTCAATAGCAAGTGGACACGTAAGATGTGCGTGAAGATCAAGGCGTTCGTAGGGAGCCTCGGGCAGGGGAGTGGCTTCAATAGGGCCCTCGAATCCCGGTTGTATTTCAGCAAGCGTCGTCAGTGCCTCTTCTGCAGCATCGGTAAGAGTATTGGGTCGGTTTGTGGCCATTTCAATTCGAACGGAACCTTCGAGAAGACCATGCTTTGCAAGGGGCAAGAGTGCGAGTTCGATAAGCATAGCTTCGGCACGAGGGCCAAAAGCAGCGCGTGCACCGCGGACAAGAGCCTTTCGGTTGTATTCCGGCAGACCATACACAAATTCCTCAGGGCGCTCTTTGCGTAGGCGAGGCGATTCTCCGAGCACTATAAGCCGGAAATCGGGCTCATTACGGAATTTCTCCATTATTTCATCCGTAAGATTTTCTTCATCGATCACGAAGAGCACATCAAGTTTATCGAGGTTGGGAACTCGTTCGAGACGGAGCTCTGTCTCCCCGGCATATACGGGGTGAAGTTCCGCTATAGGGGCTGTGTTGCCCGCGGGAGAAGCTACCATCAGGAGATCCACGTCGGGGTGACGGAGAAGCAGTCTTAGTAGTTGTTTTCTTACCGGGTCCAGAAGAGAGGAGGAGCCGTAGATTCCAGCTTTTATCATTTTAAGAGGGGAGTTAAAGTGTTTTTGAGGTATAGAAGTCGGGAAATAATTCCGTCAGAATCTTTTTTGTTGCACCAATGTGGGTGGATATATAGTTTCCGGCTGAAGCACCGGCGGTTTTGCGGGTGGACTCGTCGGAGAACAGCCGTGTTAAAGTTCTGTCTGCTGAGAGCTTGTCGGTCACTTCAAATCCGCCTCCGCACTCGCGCAAGTCGCGGGCTTCAATGAATTTGCTGTTATTGGGGCCGAAAACCACAGGGATACCGTACACTGCCGCCTCGTTGATATTGTGAAGCCCTGCTCCGAAGCCGCCTCCCACGTACGCCACGTCGGCATATCGGTAGAGGCTGCTGAGAAGTCCGAAGCAGTCGATTATTAGGTAATTCAGCTTTCGTGCAATTTCAGAAGCTTTCTCAGGCGATTCCTCATAGATTCGTCTGAAATCGCTTAGAAGCATCGTACGCTCTTCTCCCAGATTATGCCGCAAGGACGCGAGGCGTTCCTTGTCGAACTCATGCGGGGCAATGACTGCACGTACTTCCGGGTGTGAAGCTAACCAGGGAAAATAGACTTCCTCATCGCTGCCCCAGCTGCTGCCTGCTATTAGTATTTTTGATTCCGGAACAGCTTCGCAGAATGTTTTAACTTCTTCAATATCATGTCCCTTTTCGCGTACGTCAGTAACGCGGTCGAAACGGGTATCTCCTGCAACGGTTACGGCGTCGATTCCGATTCCTGCAAGCAGCTTGCGTGAAGATTCGTCCTGTACGAAGAGGCGGTCGAAACAGCGCAGAATGTTGCGGAACATTCCTCCCCAAGGGCGGAAGAAAATCTGACCCGGACGGAAAATTGAAGAAATTATATAGGTAGGTATTCCCCGTCGTTTTAACTCGGAGAGATAATTGCCCCAGAATTCGTATTTCACGAAAATTGCCATGCGGGGAGCTGCTGCTTCAATGAAAGCTTTTGCCTCCGAAGGCGTGTCGAAAGGCATATATACCACGGCAACACGCGGATCGAAGTTATGACGCACCTCGTATCCCGACGGTGAAAAGAAAGACAGAAGAATCTTTGAATCTCCATTACGCGCAAGCAGAGCTTCTATAAGAGGCCGTGCCTGCTCGAACTCACCGAGCGACGCTGCGTGAAACCACACATCGAATCCCTCCGGGGCCAGCTCCTTTCGGAAATGTGCCAACCTCGCCGCAGTTTCTTTTTGCCCCGCAAGCATCTTGCGGATTTTGGCAGATGAAAGCGACGCAAGTTTTGCAGCTCCGCGATAGCAGCCTATCGCGGCGTTGTAGGCAGGATTCATTCAGCAGGGTGGATTCGTTCTACTCCCGCACGGATGCGGCGCACAGTCTCGTCCCTCCCGAGAAGATCGGTGATGTCGAACATGTGCGGTCCCTTGCATTCGCCCACTACAGTGAGGCGGAATGCATTCATCACATTGCCCAGATGATATCCCTTTTCCTCGATCCAGCCGAGTACGGAAGGTTCAAGAGCCGTTCCCTTGAAGTTGGGTTCCTTCTCAAGTTTGTCGGCAAGCTCTGTCATGATTGCAGGCATCTGTTCGCTCCAGCGTTTTTTCACTGCCTTCGGATCGTATTCTTCTGGGGCTACGAAGAAGAAGCGGGCATGCTCCCATAGATCGCGCACAAAATTGATTCGGCTCTTGACAAGTCCTACTACTGCTGCGATATATTCATCCGAGAATGCCGAAGGATCTACCCCGTGCTCCTTGAGCACCGGCTTGAAGAGCTCGGCAAGACGTGCGTTGTCGAGCGCCTGCAGATAGGTGTGATTGAACCACTTCCCTTTCTCAAAAGCGAATTTCGCTCCTGCTTTGGAGCAGTGCTCGAGAGAGAATCGCGATATAAGTTCGTCCATCGACATCACTTCGGTGTCATCACCGGGGTTCCAGCCGAGAAGCGCAAGGAAATTTACTACAGCCTCGGGCAGATAGCCGCTTTCGCGATAGCCCGACGAGGTCTCGCCGCTTTTGGGATCGTGCCATTCAAGAGGGAACACAGGAAATCCCAGACGGTCACCGTCGCGCTTGGAGAGTTTACCTTTGCCGTCGGGCTTGAGAAGCAACGGAAGGTGAACAAATTCGGGTGCTGTGTCGCTCCAGCCGAAGGCCTCGTAGAGAAGAACGTGCAGAGGGGCCGAAGGTAGCCACTCTTCGCCGCGAATCACGTGGCTCACCTTCATCAGGTGGTCGTCCACGATATTGGCAAGATGATAGGTGGGCAGATCATCGGCACTCTTATAGAGCACCTTGTCATCGAGGATATCGCTTTTTATGGTCACTGTGCCGCGTATAAGGTCGTTGACCGCAACATCGCGGCCCGGTTCTACCTTGAAGCGGACCACATACTGCTCACCGTCGGCTATCAGGCGCTCCACTTCCTCTGCAGGGAGAGTGAGGGAGTTGCGCATCATGCCGCGGGTTGATGCATCATACTGGAAGTTGGCTATTTCATTGCGTTTTGCCTCAAGTTCCGCAGGAGTGTCAAAAGCGATGTAAGCCTTACCTGCATCGAGAAGCATCTTTACATGTTCACGATAGAT
>CAYYQS010000021.1:0-23360 GCA_964472555.1 uncultured Bacteroides sp. | reverse complement strand
GAGCAACCTGTGAAGGAAGCTCCCCGGCATCGGGTCATATACTTATTCCCAGTCTCTTCACCGCCGCCAAAGAAGCCGAGTCTCCCGCCGGAGCAACTCATCTTCTACAGTTTCGCGGCAGCTGCCCCGCACACGATGAGAGCCTGACTCTCACGCCCCGCAGCGAAGAGAACATTGACATTGCGGGTAAATATTATTTTGGCAAATTTGGCGATATATAAATAATTATATCTATCTTTGCATGCATTATTACACCTTAAAGATACCATTTCTCATCAAATATTTGCAGAATTATGTTTACAATCTATCACATCAGGCGTAAACGCAGGGCTTTGATTATCCCATTTGCCCTGCTGTGCATCGGCATGTTGGCACTCCAGAGTTGTATTTCAACAAAAGGAGTGCTCACAGTTAGTTCTGTCACATATCAGGCGATTGATACAAAACTCCCCCAGAGTGATCTTAGAGCCCTCCCCGATTCGGCTAAGATCCTCACTACCTACGCTATCGACATGAACGGCAAAATTGCCGTCGTTATTAAAAACCTTACAGATAGCATCATGACTATCGATCAGGAAAGATCTTTGCTCCTCAACACCAACGGCATGTCGCAGCAATTCTACGACCCAAACACCTACTCGACTACAAATACCACCTACAGCTTTTCCACCGTAGGTGTCTGGACGAGCTACGAATACCTCCTGAGCGCTTTCGGCGTCACTGGTCCCTCGGTCTGGCCCGACGATTATTACACCATCAGTAACTCGAATACTGTCGGCTCTTCCGTATCCAATACAATTACAATAATTGATCAGAAAACGATCAACATCGCTCCCCACGGAACCGTCGCACTCTCAAAGGCCTTCCCTATTTTCGGGGTAGGCCGTAACAACGCCCCCGCAACATCAATCCCCGAAGGAATCACCTACGCTACTTCGCCCATGAAGTTCAGCATATACATTTCCTACTCCTGCGACGGTGGCAAATATTACGATAAGCTCGTCACAGATTTCTTCGTATCTTCAAACATATACCAGGCAGTCGACTCAACCCACGACGTCAACGACGCGCTTCGCTTTATCATGAGATCGAAGGCAAACATGTTCGATCAGCCGTGGTATATGATATCATTCAACAACAATATCTTCATCGATCCTATCGATACCTTCGACCTCAACAGTTCATCTCCCGAAAAAAACGTCTACGACAACATCGTACACGGAATTCTCTACAACTATAAATAAGCCCTCAATATGAACAATATATCCATTTTCTCCCGTATGCTCATTGCCATTGTGTGCATCCTCGTCTTCGCGAGCTGCTCCACCGTGCAAACCATTACTGTCTACGGCAGGCCGGGCGACAACATCTACACTCCACAGAAGGAATATCTCGCAACAGTTCAGGACAGCGGACAGACCGAAATCAAGCTCTCCGCCAAATCCTACTACGCTTTCCTCTACACACATTCCGACGACAGCGACCTCTGGATCCCTTTCGCCCTCAACATTCGCTACAACAACCATTCCGGAGCCCGCACAGCCTACTACACCGGCATGACCATTGCCTATATAGGTGCATTCGTCACAGGTTTAGGAGGCGGAATGTCCGATCATAAAATCGACGGTGCCACCCCGACTCTCATTGGAGGCCTGGCCGGATTTACTGCTGGAGCATTTCTGTCAGTCCCCGCAGCAAATCGCATGTACCAGCTGCACTACCAGTACAACTTCAGCTACAAAGACAGCCAGAACACCAACTCCGACATCCCCCTCTCCCGGCCAACCACTCCCTCCGGAAATTAACTCCGTCCGTCAGAAATGAATTGAGGGTGTTGCAGAACGCTACTGCAACACCCTCGCTATATATGAAAAAATTCTCAGCGGATAAATTTCAGAGTCTCACCTCCGGCCGAAGCGATGTAGAGCGCCGGAGCTAACGAGTCTGTCGCAATCATCTCCTCACACCCTGCATACACAATGCGTCCGTCAGCGGCGAAGATACGCACTGCAAGCCCGGCAGGATTATATATCGCCCCGCCCTTAAAGCTCAGAGAACTCTCCGACCGTATGCTCTCCACTCCCGTCTGAATAGGGAGCGCAAGAAGCATCTGAGGGGCAAGATGCGGAGTCGTAGCGTGCTCCGTGGCCACAAAGTTGGTCAGTGACCGCCAGCGGTAAGGAGTGCTCACTCGGAATGTGACATTCTGTGCTCCCTCCGCGAGTTTGCTCTTCACCCAGTCCGTCACATCCCAGCCTATCCACTTCTGCACCATTGAGCTCGAAAGAAGTGTCTCTGCGATAGGTTCGAACTGATGCGAGCTTGCTCCGTTCCACTTCAGGTTCGCTCCGTAGGTCGACGTATTACCGCTTAATTCAAGAGTCTCAAACCCATCCAGCGAGCGCTTTTCTCCGCTGAGTGTCCCGAGAACATACGAGTCGAAGAACATCCGCACTACAATCTTGTCAGCCTCAGGGTCAAGATTTGCAGTGGGGAACGTCAGATAGATCTTGCGGCTCCAGTTATCACCGTTCTTGAGCTGAAGTGTCTCCTGCGTAGTATAGCTGTTCTCTTTGTAAGCCTCGTGGATATATGCGTCGTACGAAGGGGCGATAGTTACATCGGCGACGCGTACCGAAACCTCTGCCGGAAGAGAAGCTTCAGTCCCGTTGGCATCCGAGAGCGTATTCACCGCAAACCCGGTCCCTGTCTTCGTAGCCGGTGCCTCCATTATCAGCGCCGCATCTTTGAACGTATCGTGATTCACCTCATCATTTCCGGCCGACGCTTTCAGCGTGAAAGGATAGTGACCCGAACGGAACGTCGCAAGAACAGCGGCATGCTCACCCGTGCCTACAAGAGGACTTAACGCGGTGAGCGTACACTCAAAAGGGACCTCAATACCAAGCACTGGAGCGGCCACTGATTCAAAAATCTGGGCCATGCGTTGCTGAATGTGTGAGTTGCTGCCGCGAAGAGGGTGCCAGCCGTAAGTCACTCCGTTGATTTTCTCCGTATCGTGAGCCATGGCAATGCTCGGTTGGGGCTCTCCGGCGGCTACATCATCCTTGCTGAATCCGATGTTAGTGTCGAATTCCACTAAGGGGAAACCCCAGCGCTCTGCAAGCTTCCGGATAGCAGGATTATAGGTAGTGCGGCTGTCGTGCCAGTGTGTGCACAGTATGATCTTCACAGGCTTGCCTTCCTCGCTCCCGTAGTAGCGCGAATCAGGATTATCCTTCAGAGCCTTGCAGTCGGCTATATAGCGCTTGATCACATAGTCGTAGGTCACCGCATAGTCTGTAGTCGTGGCGATATTCTGGTAGTCTTCCCAGTTTTCCTTGATCCACTGTTCGTTGGCAACGTTCTGATTGTGAACATGACCGATCACAAACACGTCTATCTGGTCAAGCTCGGCAATAGTATAGAATGTGCCCGAATTCATCCGCCGCGCGGTGTGGTATATGGCCTCGCCGCTCACAGCCTTGTTCATGGGAGTCACGCCCATATCCTCGCATCCGATTTCGAACCAGCCGTTTTCGGGTACTGCGAAAGATGCGCCTGTCAGCAGAAGCACCGGCTTGCCGTCGGCATCTGTCGCACTCATGCTAAGTGCACTCAGAGCGCACGCAAGTATTATTGCTGTCTTTTTCATTTTATGGTCATTAGAGGTTGTTCTACTTTGATTTTAACTTGCGAGCGAACATCATCCGACGCCGCTGCCGCAGTGATTGTATAGGTGTCGTCGTCAACCCGCCACTCCTTCACTTCCGGATCGAAGTACGCAAGGCTCGACACGGGGATTTCAGCGGTAAAAATAGCTTTCTCGCCAGTGGTAAGTGTCTTCTTGCAGAAACCCTTAAGCTCCTTGACGGGGCGCAGAAGGGTAGGGTGATCCTGCCCCGCATAGAACTGCACCGTCTCGGCGCCATCGCGCTTTCCGGTATTCGCCACTTCAATGCTCACAGTGATAGTATCGCCCGGTGCATATTTCTTGCGGTTAGCCTCAAGCTTTCCGTATTTGAAGTCGGTATAGCTCAGTCCGTGGCCGAAAGCGAAGAGCGCAGGCTGGCGCTTGGTGTCGTGCCAGCGGTACCCTAACAGGATGCCTTCATCGTAGTGCACGGTGCCCTCCTCGCCGGGATATGTCCGTACCCCGCCCTGGTGTGCCGGATAGTCCTCGAGCTTTGCGCAGATAGAGAATGGCAGCTTGCCCGAAGGATTCACGTCGCCCGATAGAACCTGAGCCAGAGCATATCCTCCCATAGAACCGAGATACCACGACTGCACAACCGCTGGCACCTTATCGAGCCAGGGCATAGCCACTCCGTTGCCCGACGTGATTATAACCGTAACATTCGGATTAGCGGCAACAAGAGCCTCGATAAGTGCGTCCTGACCGAAAGGAAGGTTGAACGACCGCCGGTCGTCGCCCTCGCAGTCCTGACTGAAATTCTTGTTCAGACCGCCCACAAAGAATACAGCATCCGAGCGCTTGGCAAGCTCTACGGCAGCCGTAAAGAGCGAGTCGGCATCGTAGGGCGAAGGAAGCTCGAAAGAATAGTTAGGCTCTCCCGAGGCATATCCAAGCGAAAACTCCACATCGCTGCCATAAAGCTCGCGGATGCCGTCGAGAGGCGAGATCTCTACGCGCGGCTTAAGCTCGCTTGAACCGCCTCCTATCGAAAGCTTCTTCACCGCATTCTCTCCGATCACGGCCACACGGCACGTCCCCGGCTTAAGAGGAAGATAGCCCTTCTTGTTCTTGAGCAGCACGATGCCTTCCTGAGCAACCTTAAGCGCGGTAGCTATATGATCCGAAGTGTGCATCGAACCATATGGACGGTTACGGTCCATATTGGTGCGGAAGTTAAGACGCAGAACGCGGCGGACCTTCTCGTCGAGAAGACTTTCGGGGATCTCTCCCTCCTTGATTTTCTTCTTTAGAGGCTCAGCCATGAAATAGCTGTCGTAGGCAAGCGCACGACCCTCGGTAAGACCGTTAGTCCACGACCCCATTTCCATGTCGAGGCCGTTACGGGCTGCCTCATCGGTATCGTGAGCCGAACCCCAGTCAGTAATCATCACGCCGTCGAAGCCCCACTGGTCTTTCAGAATCTTGTTGACGAGAGTATCGTTGTGAGTGCAGTGAGTTCCTCGGAATTTATTGTACGAGCCCATTATCGCCCACACTCCCGCATCTACTCCGGCCTTGAAGGCGGGTAGATAGATCTCGTTCAGGGCACGCTCGTCGACATCCACGTTCACATTGTCGCGGTCATGTTCCTGATTATTGAGTGCATAGTGCTTCAGGCATGCTGCCACGCCGTTGCTCTGCAGAGCTTTTACATACGGAACTACGATTGTGGATGCGAGGTAAGGATCCTCCCCCATATACTCGAAGTTGCGTCCGCTCAGCGGTGTACGGTAGATATTCACACCGGGGCCGAGCATCACATCCTTCTTCCGGAAGCGAGCCTCATGTCCTATCGTCATGCCATAATCGGAGGCAAGTTCCGGATTGAATGTCGCTGCCAGGCACGTGAGCGCGGGAAGTGCCGTACACGAGTCATTGCTCCAACCGGCGTGAAGCCAGTCGTCCCACGAGAATTCCATGCGAACTCCGTGAGGTCCGTCGCTCATCCATATTTCCGGAATGCCGAGTCGAGGGCAACCCGGTGTGCTGAACTTCGACTGGGCGTGTACTATGGCTATCTTTTCGTCGAGGCACATGCGCGAAAGCGCGTCTTCGATACGGACTTCCACCGGCTGGCTCTCATCGAGATACGGTGGCAATTCCGAGGCCCATGAATTCAGGGCACCGATCAATAATATCGTAGAAAGAAAAAGATATCGCATATTGGTTCTGTCAAGGATTAGAGGAAGTACTGACCATAGTTGCGCAGACGGCTCCGAAGATCATCCGTATCTACCGAGTGTACATCGGGGCGTCCCTGAAGAGCTGCCATGTGGGCCGCAAGACCGGCAGCCTCCCCCGTCACAAGGCAAGGAGGCATCACTCGAAGGCTTCCGTAAGCCTCCTCGTCGGTTGAGATACACCGGCCTGCCGTGAGCACATTGGTGAGTTTGGCCGGAGTCAGGCACCGGTAAGGAATACCATGCGATTCTCCACGGCCATAGTGAATCTCGGGGTGACCGCTCTTGTGCACGTCGATGAAGTAACAGTTGCGTCCGATCTCATCGTCGAAAGTCCGGCGTGCATGCCAGTCGTCGGCGGTGAAGGTATAATCGCCTACAATTCGGCGGCTGTCGCGTATTCCTGGGATAATAGCCGTCTTTACGATGAACGCGTTCCCGAAAGTCTCAGGGCGGTATTCCTTAAGCATGGCAAGATGCTGCTCTGCAATCTGACGTCCCAGAATCATAGCATCTGAAAGGGCCTGAGGATCCGTTGTATCGGCTATTTCAATGTGGTTGGCGTTGAACTGCACCACATTGGGCCCGATGAAATTGGAGCAGCAGTGCTTGTCAAGCAGAGGATATTTTCCGGTCTTGAAGGCTTGGGCGGAAGGGGAATTGGGATTGAGGCCTGAATGAAGATTCGGCCCGTGCTGATAGGCATAGCTGTCCACATTGGCCACGGAATAGCAGAGAGTCGACTTCTGAAGTTTTCCCTCGGAGTCGCCTTTCATGAAGTCGGCTCCTGCCCACGCGGCAACGTCGCCGTCGCCCGTACAGTCAACATACACTTTTGCCTTATAAGCTGTCAGGCCGTCCTTATTCGCCACTACGAGAGCGTCCACAGTACCGTTTGCTGCCATTTCTACGGCGGCAACACGGGAGAAGAAAAGAATCTTTGCTCCCGATTCGGTCACGAGTTTATCATAGACACTCATGAGTTGCTCAGGGTTGATCGACACCCAGTCAAGACGCTCGCCCTCGTGAGGCACGCCTGCGCGGGCCGAAGTGAATATCTTCTCGGCAAGTCCCCGGTAGACTATCTTCTCTCCGTCGGAGAACGGACACCACGCAGGCACCATACCGATAGTTCCGAGGCCCCCTAAAGCCCCCATTGCCTCGATAAGAAGCACCTTGGAGCCTTCGCGGGCGGCAGAAATGGCAGCGGTGCATCCCGAAGGGCCTCCGCCTATCACTATCACATCCCAGCCGTCTGAGACTTTCACCTTACGTTTGCCTATAGTACGCTCTTCCGACTGATGTCCTGCAGCCTGAGCCCAGCCGGGAACAGCAGCCATAGCGGCTGCCGCTCCGGCCATTTTCAGGAAATTGCGGCGGGAAATATCTGGTTTCATATGCCTTCAAGATAATTTTCAGAACCTTCCCAACCGGGATTCTGAGTCAGAACGCCCTCGGAAAGCTGGATTTCTGTAAGAGGAATCGGCAGGAAGCCGCGGGTCTCCGGACGGAAATGGATAGTCTTCTTGCGAGGTATGCGGCGGTCATAAACCTGTACTTCGTTCTGGTTTTCATCGAGAAGTCTCTCATCGTGCCAGCGGAGCAGGTCGTAGTAGCGTACTCCTTCGAAAGCAAGCTCGAAGCGACGTTCGTTCTTGATATTGTCGAGAGTCACAGGAAGTGTGGGAAGATTCACGCGGTTGCGTACGCGGTCGAAGTAAGCCTGTGCGTTGGGCGCCCCAAGCTCGGCTGCCATTAGCAGGACGTCGGAGAAGCGGATCACGATGCAGTCCTGAGTGTTGGTGAGCTGGAAGTTTGTTTCAGTCATATTATAGAGCTGGACGCTGTAGCCTACCACATTGGAGTGTGCTGCGTCGGTATAGACGTTTACAGGGCAGTGCTTCTTGTTGAGATAGTAGGTCTCGTCCATCCAGTTTCCTCCACCTTTGGTGTAGAGTTTCATCTCGGTCTTGTCCTGTGTGTTGATGATAGAACCTTTCTTGCGGATATCGGCATCATCCCAGTCGTTCCAGAGCACGGGATTGACTGTACCGAAGCCCCAGCCTTGACCGAAGGGGAAGGTAAGTTTGTAGTCCATCTGACCGCGGGCGCCGTAGTACAGACAGATCTGGTTGCACTTCTGCGAGGTTACGTCCCAGCTGCCCAGAGTCGAATATTTGATAGCGAACACTTCTTCGATGTTGCCGTCGCCTGCCCAGCTCAGACCATTGTCCGATGTATATTTGTAGTCCTGCACGTAAGAGTAGGGCCAGAGGTTGCGGAAATCGTTCAGAAGGTCGTGCCCTGAATTCTCCACGCAGTCGGTAATCCAGTTGATTACCTCAGCCTTTGTAATCTCTCCGCCGTCGGGGAGGGGAAGGGTATCGGTCTTGTAGTATCCGGTGTAGAAGAGGAATACGCGCGCCATGAGAGCCTCTGCCGCCCAACGGGTGATGCGTCCTTGCTCGGAAGCGGGAATGTCGGTAGCCTTCACGGCAGGGATGTATTCTATCGCTTTCTTAAGATCGTCGGCGATTACTGCGTAGGTCTCGTTCGCGGGATTGCGGGGAATGTTGACAGCCTCGGGAGTGAGCACCAGAGGCACCTCGCCGAACATCAGCGAGAGATCAAAGTAGTAGTAGGCGCGCATGAAGCGAGTCTGGCCTTCTACGTAGAGGCGATGCTCCTCGGAGTCCCACTGGAAGCCGTCGAGCACGG
This sequence comes from uncultured Bacteroides sp., assembly GCA_964472555.1. Lineage (GTDB taxonomy): Bacteria > Bacteroidota > Bacteroidia > Bacteroidales > Muribaculaceae > CAG-873. The sequence continues at coordinate 14,765 of CAYYQS010000021.1, read as the reverse complement.
AGAGAAGGAAATTCGAACGGTACACGCCGAAGTAGCGTGCGCGCCACCCGTTGCGGAACATATCCTCACTCGATTTCTTGAACTGATCGATAGCCTTGGTCGAAAGGTCGGCCATATCGCCGCCACCGAAGCAGTTGTCGCTCATGAGTTCTCCGATGAAATATGTGTTGCACAGTGGCTCCATGCGACCGAGTATTGAATATACGCCGGTGAGGAGTTGTTCGGCATCATCGGGAGATGCAGGATAGTTGCTGGTATCCTTCTTGGTTTTATTTGTCGAATCGAGGAAATCCTCGCATGCGGTGAGGCTCAGGAGGGTGAGGAGTGCTACAACCGCGGTATATATCTTGTTCATTGCTGTATTAGTTGTCTGAAGGTGATATGCTTAACCGGTTATCAATACTCTATCGAAACGCCGAACATGAAGCTGCGTGCTCCCGGATAGTAACCGAGGTCGATGCCCGATGCCCAGCTGTCGCCTGCGCCATAGCCGATTTCGGGGTCCATGCCTGAGTATTTGGTAATGGTGAAAGGATTCTGGACTGATCCGTAGAGCCGGAGCTTACGCAGGGGTAGTGCGGGGAAGAGATGCTTGAAGTCATAGCCCAGCGTGATATTGGTGATTCGGAAGTAATCTCCGTCTTCGATATAGAGGTCCGACACATACTGCCAGTTGATCGACGAGCCGTTGATTGCAGGAAGGCGGTTCGAAGTGCCTTCGCCGTGCCAGCGGTTGAGAATCTCGACGGTGTAGTTGTCGTAGGGCTTGTCGGTGCCGCTGCGGTAAGAGCGGGCGATCTGATTTCCTGCCACGCCGTAACCGTTGATAGCGAGGTCGAAGCCCTTGTAGCCAAAGCTGAGGTTGATGCCGTAGGTGAGGTCGGGATAAGGATTGCCGATGTCTACACGGTCCTCGGGAGTGATAACGCCGTCTTTATCTGTGTCGACAAATATCACGTCGCCGGGCTTGGCGTTGGGGAGAATAGGTTCTCCGGTGGCCTCGCTGATATATGCGTCGATTTCTTCCTGATTCTGGAAGATTCCTGCTGTCTTGTAGCCGAAGAAATAGCCCAGAGGCTTGCCTTCCTGAGCGCGGTAGAACGCCGTCGTGTTCTGGGCGAGAATACCCGAGTTACCTTCGATCAGACCGTTACCGTTTGCGATGCGGAGCACTTTATTGCGGTTGTGGGTGAGGTTCACACCGGCGCTGTAGAAGAAGTCGCCTACGTTGTCGTTCCACGAGAGGCCGAGCTCGACACCGGTATTCTTGATGTCGCCGCCGTTGATATACGGCGCTGCTGTACCCCAGATGCCGAGGCCTGTGGGTTGTACGAGCCAGTCGAGAGTCTTCTTCTCGTACCAGTCGAATACCACGCCTAAGCGGCTGCCGAACATGCGGAGGTCGATACCGATGTCGGTCTGGCGGGAAGTTTCCCATTTGAGATCAGGATTTGCCAGAAGGTCGGGATATGCGCCGATAGTGGGTTGCGACTTGTCGGTTCCGAAGTAATAGAGTGCGCCGTTGGTGGCATTACCGAAGGCAATTGAAGAGAGATAGCGGTAAGCAGGAATGTTGCAGTTACCGTTCTCACCCCAGGATCCACGGATCTTGAGCATGTCGAGCACGGTGCGTGTGCTTTCCATGAATTTCTCCTCAGCGATATTCCAGCCTGCTGAAACCGAAGGGAAGTAACCCCAGCGGTGTCCGCGGGCGAAGTTCGAAGATCCGTCGGCACGCATGGTCACGGTTGCCATATAGCGCAGGTCGTAGTCGTAGGTCACACGGCCGAAGAAAGAGGCAAGTGAGCCCTCGCTCCAAGGAGCGCCCGTGAGAGTCGTCGAACCTGAAGCTATGGTCTTCACGTTGCTAAGATAAGCGAATTCGAAAGAAGAGAACTCGGAGTCGCGGTTGGAGCCGTTGATGTCGGCGCCGAGACCCCACTTCTCTATCGAGTTACCCACGAGGAAGGTGAAGCGGTTCTTGCCGGGAGCCCAGTCGTAGGAAATAGTGTTGTCCCAGCTGTACTGGAAGCCGTTGCCCGCTCCCTGAGTAGTTTTGTCCGTTTTGGCATAATTCTTTTCGTTGATCTGGTATACAGGCACATATTCGCGCGAGTTCCAGCCATTGTAAGCGAAGCCGAAGGTCGATTTCCATTTCAGATCCTTGATTGGCTCAAGCACGAGGTAGAGATTGCCACGGAGGTTGTAGTTCTTGTTCTGAGTGAACGAGCGGAGGTAGTACATCTCTGCCACAGGATTGGTTTCGTCGGTGTCGAGGAGTACAGGCCAACCGAACTTTTCGGGATTATCCCATTCGTAGATCGGGAAGAGCGGCGATGCGCATAGCGCGTTGCGCACGTCATTCCAGTACATATTGCCTGTACCCTGGTTCATGCCGATGCTATTTACATAAGCTGCCGTGAGAGCCTCGCCGAACTTAAGAATGTTGCGGTTGTTGTGGTTGCGGATAATATCGAACTCGGAGTTGATGCGAAGGGTAAAGCGCTCGTAGTTCTGGTCTACATCGGCTTGCTTAACGCCGATTGTTGGATTTTCGGAAACGTATGAAACGCCTACCGAGAAAGTCGAGCGGTCAGAGCCGCCGTCCACGCTGAAAGTGTGGCCCTGCTTGAAGGCATTGTCTTTCTTGATTGCATCGAGCCAGTTTGTGCCAGTAAACTCTCCGCTCTGTATCTTATCCCAGGTGTAGATGCTGTTGGCAAGGTCTTCGTCGCTCAATCCTGTCTCGCGTAGAACGTCGATGTACTGGTATGCGTTGAGGGGTTTAACAGTCTTGGGTATCGACTGCCAGCCCACATACATATTATAGGATGCGTTGATGCGGTCTTTCTTTCCTTTCTTAGTGGTGACAAGGATCACACCATTGGCTGCACGTGCACCGTAGATTGCAGCCGAGGCGGCATCTTTCAGCACGTCGATGCTCTCGATGTCGGAGGGGCTGAGAAGATTGAGGTCGCCGCCGCTAACACCGTCGATCACCACCAGCGGAGACGAATTATAAATAGTGCCCAGACCACGGATATTCACCTTGAATCCGTCGCCTGCCTTACCTGTGTTCTTTACGATATTAACACCGGGAGCCTGACTCTGAAGAGCGCCCATTGCGCTTATAGTGTTCTTGTCGGCAATGTCCGAACCTTTCACCTGAAGAGTCGCGCCCGTAAGAAGACGTTTCTGCTGCACGCCGTAACCGATAGCTACAACTTCGTCGAGCACCGTAGCATCTGGCTCAAGAGTGATTTCAAGACGGAAGCGGCCGTTGAGTTTCACGGTCTTGGCCTTATAGCCCACGTAGCTCACGTTGAGCTCGCCATTCTCGGGCACTAAGAGTGTGAAGTTGCCGTCGATGTCAGTTACGGTGGCATTCGAGGGCTGACCCTTCTGAACGATCGAAGCTCCGATAAGGGGTTCTCCGTCGCCAAAGACGGTGCCGCTCACTTTCACGTCGGCTGCCTTGAGGCTCCCGACACTTACCAGAAAGAGAACTGCTGCGAGAAGCCGCAGTCCGCGGGAGGTAATTGATTTAAGATTGAGTGTCATAAAGTATGATTGGTGTTGTTTATTATTCCGTTGAGCAGCGGTAAAAACCGGGTGATTTTTCCGATTGTAAAATTACATCATTTTAGCAGGATACGCATAACGTTTACGCCACGAATGTTGTATTATTGGCACCGCCACTTCAAAAAATGTCGCAAAGACTTCCGTTTTTGTGGATTTGTAGCTATTTATAACATTTAACAACCCTCAATCACGCAATTTTAACATTCAGATTTGGCTTCAAATAATAAAATCGATATATTTGCATATTCGTTGTCAGAACAGCGTTTTTTCACCTTAAACTACCAATCTCAATCACCATAATGAAGACTCTTCGCTTTTGTTGTCTCGGACTTCTGCTCGCACTGTGCACAACCGCAGCCAGTGGTGATGCAAGACTCTTCACCGACTGCAACAGTCATATCAATAAGATGATCCAGGATCATGCCGGGTATATGTGGCTTGCCACCGACAATGGCCTAACCCGCTACGACGGTTCGGTTGCCAAAACTTTCTCCCGCACCTCGGAGAGTCCCTCGCTTCTGAACAATGTAGTACTCTCGATAATGGAGGATCGTGACACGAACCTTTGGGTGGGCACCTACGACGGTATCCAGATGTTCGATCGCACGACGGAGACTTTCATCACCCCACGTCTGAACTATCCCGGTGTGCCGGAGTTCACCTATGTCAACTCTATAATCGAAGACAGCAAAGGTAATATATGGTTCACCACCTCGCGCTCGGGAGTAATTTCCTTCCAAGGACCTGACCGCGAGCCGGTCTGCTTCCTTACTACCAACAGCTCGATATGCTCCGACAAGACCTCGGTGGTATTTGAGGACAAATTCGGAAATATCTGGATCGGCACGATTGACGCGGGTATCACGGTCTACAATCCGTCGAACAACACCATGACGCATCACAGCCACAAGGCCGACGATCCTGCCACGCTGTCAGGAAACATGATTTTCAGCATCACGCAGGTCAATGACGGGCGCCTGCTCATAGCCTCGCTCGACGGTGGTATCGATAGCTATGATTATCGCACTCACCGGTTTACTCGCGGTGTAGTGCCCGCTTCGGCACATGCTTACGTCCTGCGCAACGACCCGGAGCGAAACGTGCTCTATATCGGCACCGACGGCAGCGGACTTGAGGAATACAATCTTTCTTCGGGAGATTTAAAGCACATAGAGCCTGCTGTCGCGGAGTTCGACATGCGCCGGTCAAAGGTGCACGACATCGTCAAGGCTTCCGACGGATCGCTATGGGCTGCCGTTTATCAGAAAGGAGCTGTCCGCATTCCCGCTCCCGGAGGCTCGTCGGGCCTCGAGAATCTGGGGTTCAATCCCTTTCAGCCTGAGCGAAGCATAGGTGCCGAGCCCGTACTTGCTATATATAAGGATAAGGGAAACAGGGTGTGGATCGGCACCGACGGTGACGGCATTTATCGCGGATCGCTTGCTGCTCCCAATCAGATGCCGGAATTCAGTCACGTGGCTATCGACGGTGCACTCAACGGCTGCGTTCTCTCGATTTTTCAGGACAGCAGAGGGGTGATATGGGCAGGAAGCTATATGGAAGGCCTTTCGCGCTACGACTCATCCACCGGAAGTTTCAGGAAATTCCGTCTTCACACTTCCGACGGCAATGCTCTGGATGTAAAGCAGCTCAACACCATAACTGAAGACGCTCAGGGGCGCCTGTGGCTCGGCACCAACGGAAGCGGAGTGTGCGTCGTCGACCCGGCAACGGGTATCACCACACAATTGCGGCACGAACCCGGAGGTGACCCGTCGGCCATGATTTGCGGCAACGCCGTACACACTATCTGCTTCGACCATAACGGCGACATATGGGTAGGAACTTCCGATGCCGGGCTTTCGCGCATCAGGGGTGTCGACGGGCGGGTAGAGCACTACAACCTTGTCAACCGCCGTCTGCCCAACAACTGCGTCTATGCCGTGCACGAAGATGATACCGGGCGCGTATGGGTGGCTACCGCGGCCGGTCTTGCATGCATTATGCCTCAGGGCACTACCCGCTTCTTCGGCGATACACCGCGTCTGGCAGGCCTTCCGATTTATTCCATACTCCCCGACGGGCAGGGAAATCTGTGGCTCAGCACTATAGAAGGAGTGGGTCGCTTCGATCCCGACGATTCGAGCTTCAGCTTGATTTCAGGCAATCGCTTGCGCTGCAGGGAATTCAAGCGAGGAGCCGCATTTGCTGATGCCTCCGGGCATCTGTGGTTTGGTGGAGTAGGAGGCGCCGTCGTCCTCGACCCCGAGCGTGCTTTGGCTCAAAGTCTCTCAACTCCCCAGATCTATTTTTCAGACATCAACTGGCACAACCGTAAGACAGGCGTTGACGAGGGTCGACCGCTCTTCAATACCGATGAAATGCGCCTCGACTATGGCACCGACAATATCACAATTCACTTCGGAGCAGTGGATTATGCCCATGCCGATGATATTGAGTTTGCCGTGAAGCTCGACGGCTGGCAGGATACATGGCAGACAATTCCGCAGGGATTAAGGTCGTACACGTTCACCGACGTACCTCCGGGCCGCTACACCTTGCAGCTCAGCGCTTCTGCGGGAGATTTACCCGCGGCAGTAGTCAGCCTCGGCCTCACGATAGATCCACCGGTATGGTTGACATGGTGGGCAAAACTCATCTATGCTCTTGTTGCCGTGGGTGTTACCATTCTTTTCTTCTTCCTGATACGCTCCAAGATGCGGCATCGCAGCCGGGAGCGCGAGAAAGCGCATCACGAAAGCCTTGTGGAAGCCAAACTCCAGTTCTTCACCGACATATCTCACGAAATTCGTACCCCGCTCTCGCTCATTCTCGGGCCGATAGCCACTCTCAAGAAGTCAGCTAAAGATCAGGCGACGCGACGCACGTATGAGATGATGGAGAACAACGGCGAACGAATCCTCCGGATGATAGCCCAGGTGATTGATCTTCGCAAGTTCGACAACAACCGTATGGGTCTTCAGGTTGCGCCTACCGACATCCGTGCTCTGCTTGCACGCATTGCCGACTCTTTCGGCGTGGCTGTGGCCGAGCGTGGAATATCTTTCAGCATGACTGTGGCCGACGATGTTCCCGCAAAGGTGCTTCTTGATGCCGACAAGATCGACAAGGTGGTCTTCAACATTCTGTCGAACGCCATGCGCTTTACGCCCGACGGTGGAAAGGTGACGCTTTCGGCCGATATCGACGGTACGGGGAGTCTGCGCATTCGTGTGGCCGACACGGGTCCGGGCATTCCCGAAGAGTTCCGTGAGTCGATTTTCGAGCGTTTCTACCAGGTCAAAGGCAGCAAGACGCGCGGAGGTACAGGTATCGGGCTTCATCTCTCACGCAAAATGATGACGGCTCACCACGGCAGCATCTTCGTGGAGGAAAGTAATGCCGAGGCCGGATCTGTCTTCGCTGTGATAATTCCTGTCGACGAAAGCGCTTACACCGAGGAAGAAAGAGCCGAGATTGATGCTTCGGCAGTGGTGGAAGAACAGCCGTCGGAAGTTGCGGCGCCCGAGACTCCTAAAGCCAAAGCGGCACCCAGAATACCCACCGTCAACAAGGCTCACACTATTCTCGTGATTGAAGACGATGCCTCGATACGCGATTATCTCACCGACAGTCTCGGAGCCGACTTCAATGTGGTGACGGCATCCGACGGCGAGCAGGGTCTTGAAGCGGCTCTCCGCTTGCGCCCGCACTGTATTATAACCGACATTATGATGCCCGGCATCGACGGCGTCGAGCTCTGCAGGATGATTCGCGGCAACAACGATATATGCGACATCCCCGTGGTGATGCTCACCGCACGTGTGGCCGATGCGCAGCGACTTGAAGGCATAGAGGCCGGAGCCGACTCCTATATCACCAAACCCTTCAGCATCGATCATCTGCGCACGCAGGTGCAGATGCTTATCCACTCAAGACGTGTGATGAAGCAGAAATTCGCCGGTACCGAGCAGCTCAATCAGGAAGTGGTGAACATGAAGAGTGGCGACGAAAAACTCATGGAGCGCGTCGAGGCCGCCGTGCTGCGCGAGCTTGCCAACCCCGATCTCTCGGTAGAATTCATAGCCGAGCACATCGGCGTGAGCCGCTCACATCTGCACCGCAGGCTGAAAGTGCTTACAAATATGAGTCCGAGCTCCTATATCAAGAAGGCGAGGATGCGTCACGCGGCCCGTCTGCTCACCGAAAAGAACCTTGCGGTGTCGGAAGTAGCCTACGCCACAGGCTTTTCCTCTTTGTCGCATTTTTCAACTGTCTTCAAGGAATATTATGGCATGTCGCCTACCCGATATGTGGCGATAAACAGCAGTCGAGTACCAGAATAGAAGTCTTGGCTACAAATACTGAACTCTCCGCACACTTTCAAATATGTTTGAAGTCATATTTTCAAGCCGTTTCGTCGGCCTCTTTCTAACTTTGCATCGTGGGAATCGACATGATTTCCCCCGACAGGAAAAGAAAGATAATACCGATGAAAACATCAGCGAAGAACATAATGATCTGTGGTGCGGTCGCCATTCTTGCAGGAATAGGCACTGCCATGGTCTACGGTGCCGGGAGCAACGACTCCATTGCCGTGCCCGCAGGTTACAGCACACTGGTATTCGACGACGAATTCTCGGAACCGGGAGCTCCCGACTCAACGAAGTGGACCTATGAAGAAGGCTACATCCGCAATGGTGAGATGCAGTACTACACACACGGCCTCAACGCTAAGTGCTCCGACGGACACCTTATTATAGAAGCGCGTAACGACAGCGTGGAGATCGACGGCGTGATCTGCCCCGTGACTTCGACGAGTCTTACAACCAAAGGTCTTCACGGCTGGAAATACGGATATGTCGAAGTCCGCGCCCGCATCAACGGTTTCCGCGGCTCATGGCCCGCGATCTGGATGATGCCCGTAAGCTCCGACTACGGCCAGTGGCCCCGCAGCGGCGAGATCGACATAATGGAGCACGTGGGCTACGCTCCCGAGAACATCCACTTCGCCGCACACACCGAAAGATACAACCACATGCGCGGCATCCAGAACAATCACGTTCATCCCGCTCCCGAGGCGGTAGGCGACTTCCACACCTACGCTTTGCGCTGGTGCCCCGACTCGCTCTGCTGGCTCTACGACGGCAAGGAGTGCTACACTCTCAATAAGGAGGATCAGGCCGACTGGACCTCGTGGCCTTTCGACAAAGACTTCTACATCATCCTCAATCTCGCTATCGGCGGAGGCTGGGGCGGTCAGCAGGGAGTGGATATGGCCGGACTGCCATGTACCTTCGAAATCGACTACGTTCGCGTATTCCAGTAAACACCTCTCTTAATCCTCAACTATCACTAAAAATCAAAACCCGAAATAAATGAAGAAAATTTTCCTCGCCATTGTAGCATTGATAGTGTGCAGCGCCGCTGCTCAGGCACGCACCACAATGAAATATCAGGCTCTGGTATGCGACGAGACCGGCAAAGCTCTCGCCGATAAAGAAGTGAGCTTTAAAGTAGCCATTCACGAAGGTACCGCCGCAGGTACTTCGGTGCTCGACGAAGAATATACCACCACTACATCTCCCGCCGGTATAGCCTACCTCAATATCGGTGAGACTACCAAAGGCACTCTGCTTGAGAATCTCGACTGGGCCGGCACCACTTATTTCCTTGAAGTAAGCGTGAACCGCGGTCAGGGCTTTGTGTCGCTCGGCAGCCAGCAGATAATGAGTGTTCCGCGTGCGATCCATGCTCAGACCGCAGAGAGCGTGGTGCTCACATCGCCTTCAGGCAAGAAATTCAAGGTGACGATCAACGACAAGGGCGAACTCACCACTACTCCCCAGAACTGATAAAACGGATTGAAATGAAGAAATCAATCATCATAGCCGCAGCCGCACTGCTTCCGCTGTCTGCTTTCGCCGACGGTTTTGTAGCCATTGGCGGCGCAGCCGAAGGATGCCACTATGCGGCGGAGCCTACTGTGGCTGCCTATACGGCATCGGCAGGAGCGCTGATTCACCACGGCATACTTTCTGTAGCCGCCGATTCAGAGGGCGCGGGAGTGGTAGCTGTGACAACACCTTCCGAACTCTCCCTGAGCTACGATGCCACCGGCAAGACCGTGACGGTGCTCGGAGCCTCGTCGGCTGCCACATCGACAATCGTGAGCATGGACGGCCGCGTGCTTCCCTGCGCTACTGCCGAAGGCACAATATCGCTTTCTAATCTCGCCAAGGGTATCTATATAATCCGTGTGGCCGACGGCGCCGCATGTGCTACCCTCAAAATAGCTCTTTAATACTCATGAAAAGAATATTACTTGCAATCGCAGTAGCACTCGGTGCTCTTGGCGCATCTGCCGAAGGTTTCCCCTATCACGGCACTATCGCTACTCCCGACGGCGCTCCCGCTGCAGGTCGCACAGTAGCGGTATCGTTCGCAGTGCAGAAACCCGACGGTAGTGTGATCTACGCCGAAACACATCCGGAAGTGAAAGCCGACGATTACGGCCGCGTAGCTTTCAACGTCGGCGAAGGAAATGTGACCCGCGGCGCTTTCAAGCTCGTGGACTGGACGATAGAAGGCCTGTTGGCTGAAATCACCGTAGACCTCGGTAACGGCCTCAGCACGATAACTACCGAACCTCTGGCTACAACCCCTCTCGCTCTCGGAGCCTCGTCGGCAGGAGCTCTCATCAGCCCGCTTTCGACCAACGGCCGAAGCGTGCTCACCGTGACTGATAAAGGCGAACTCGCCGTGGCTCCCTACGATCCTTCGATTATCCCCGCGGGTTACTCCCGTTGCATCTTCCGCGAGGAATTCGACTATGAAGGTCTTCCCGATCCCCGCTACTGGGGTTATGAAGAAGGCTATGTCCGCGGCGGCGAAATGCAGTACTACACCAAGGCGCGCCTCGAAAATGCCTTTGTAAAGAACGGATGCCTCAACCTGCGCGTTCTCAACGACAACTGGAAAGATGAAAACGGCGAGACACATGCCGTGACATCGGCTTCGGTAACGACTCAGGATAAGGTGAAATTTACCTATGGCCGCATCGATGTGCGCGCCAAAGTTCCTTCGGTTCTCGGCTCCTGGCCCGCTATCTGGCTTATGCCCAACGATTCGCGCTATGGCGGCTGGCCCAACTCGGGCGAGATCGACATCATGGAGAGCGTAGGCCATGTGAAGAATATCGTCTACTTCACGGCTCACTGCTCAGGTCAGAACTCCGAGCACAAGCAGTACCACTACTCGTCGATGATTCCCAATTGCCACACCGAATTCCACACCTACTCCCTCGTTTGGAGCGAGCGCCGCCTCGAATTCTTCGTGGACGACAAGCGCAAATTCTCCGTCGGTAACAACGCTACAACATGGCGCGACTGGCCTTTCTCCTACGACTTCTATGTTATCCTCAACTACGCCTACGGCGGCAGCTGGGGTGGCCAGCAGGGTGTCGACCTTACGCAGCTCCCCTCGACATTCCAGATCGACTACGTGCGTATCTTCCAGTAATCAGACCAAACTCTTAGAAATATAAATCAAACAAACATATCATTATGACAAAGAAACTACTCTTCGCAATGGCTCTCCTCGCTTCTGCAGGATCCATCCAGGCAGCTGAATACTGGGTTGCCACCAACGGTAACGACCTTACCAATCCCGGTACAGAGGCCGCTCCTTTCGGAAGCCCCGAAATGGCACTGATGAGCTGCAAGCCCGGTGAGACCACCACTATCCACCTCCAGAAGGATGCTACCTTCATGGTAGGCGCACTCCGCATCGAAGACAAATGCAATGTGATCCTTCTCGGTGACAACACCACTCTCAAGGCTGGTGACAAGGCTCCCGGTCCTGACATTACTGATATCAACAACCTCCGTATTCTCCGCATCGGCAAGGACAACGATGTGACTATCTCCGGTGTGAACTTCGTAAACGGCCGTCAGGTAGGTTACTTCCCCGGTGGCGGTATTTTCGCCCTCGGCAATAAGCTCATCATCGACAACTGCTCATTTATCAACAACATGGGTTCGTCGAGCGGCGGTGCTATCTGCAACCGCGGTCACTACATGGAAGTCCGTAACTCCTACTTCGAAGGCAACCTCGTGGAAGGTGGTGGCGGTACAGGTGCTGCTATCGCAATGATCGGTAATACCGAAGCTGAAAACTTCGGCGAGCTCATCGTTGAAAACTGCGCATTCTACAAAAACCACATCGACGGAGCTGCCGGTCACGGCACCGTGATAGCTATCGCCGAACCCGGCGACAATGCCGGTGGTGGCGGTTTCTCTATCCTCGGTAAGCTTACCGTGAAGAACTGCACCATGCTCGACAACTATCAGGTAGAGGCTTACGCTGCCGATATCGACATCTCCGATCATGGCGACTGCGATGCAGTGATTGTGAACAACACGATCATGAACTGCGGTGCCGGTCTCAACTTAGGCTTCCAGAACATTCCTGTGTACCTGTTCAACAACTTCATCTACGCAAAGAAAACCGCTATCTCGGCTCTCTGCAACGTAGCTGTCGACGGTCGTGAAGCTATCGTAGCTGCAAACAACGTACTCATCGGCGGTGAGAAAGCGCTCAATGACTATACCGACGATCCCATGTTCTCCGGCAACGGCAACTTCCTCGGCACTACCGCCGACAAGTCGCTCACCTTCTTCGGCATCGATTCAAAGATCACCCGCGAAGGCAATATCGGCTACATCATCACCGGCCCCAACAGCAGCCTCAACACTGCAGGTCTTCTCACTTCCGCTTCGTATACCGACAATGTTAACTACATCCCCGCAGCTGACTGCCGCGGTGCTATCCGCGAGGGTGTGAAGTGCATCGGCGCTTACCAGTATGGTGGCGAGATCGAAGGTGAAAACGGTGTAGCAGCTGTTATCGCCGACGAAAACGCTCCTATCGAATACTACAACCTTCAGGGTGTACGTGTTGCAAATCCCGAAAACGGTCTCTACATCGTTCGCCAGGGTCGCAACGTTCGCAAAGTTCTCGTGAAATAAATAATCTGAACAAATACTCATTCTTCTCTCTCCAAATTATTTATCCCTTTCAAGTCTTACCAAAAACCTGAAATCTAAATGAAGAAAATAATATTTTCTACAATTGCGCTCGCAGGTGCCCTTGTGGCAAATGCTGAGTATCTCGAGGTGCATCACACCACTACAAGCAACTTCAGAGCAGAACTCGAGGCTGCATTTAGAACCATCGACAACACTGCTTCAGATGAGAAAGCTTACAAGGAAGTAGCAGCTAAAGTGACAGAGCTCAAGATTATCTCCGATCTTGACAAGGATGGAAATCCTGTGCCTCTGCACATATACGGCGTTGAAGATTGTGCAGCGCTCCGTGTATATTTCCGACCTAGTAATAATGCTGCGTCACAAATCAAGAAAATAGACTTTTCCGAAGCTGTATTTCAAGATAATGCTACAGGTACTCCGGGCTCTCAGGGCGACTTCCTCAGCTATCTGTCGACACTTGAGGAGGTAGTTCTTCCAGAATCAGTAGTATCTCTCTGCGGTGCATTCTATGACTGCTCAAATCTTATCAAAGTAAACCTCGAAAATATCACTACTTTTGGTAAAGGAGCTCTTGCTGGCTGCCCCAAGCTCGTGATTACAGAGCTACCTGCTAACCTCAAAAAGATCTACGCCAACGCTTTCGAGCACGAAAGTCATGCTAAACCTAAATTCCAGTTTCCCGCAGGATATGAGCTTCCCGAGACTCTTGAGTCTATTGGTGATGCCACATTCAAGGGCTGGAATGTAGCCTGGACCAAACTTCCTCCCCATGTTGAGGAAATAGGGGCAGAGGCCTTTATGGAGACAAAGTGTACATTCTCTGAGCTTCCTTCTTCACTCAAGACAATCGGTAAGGCAGCATTCCGAAAAGCTCCTGTAACGTTCTCATATCTCCCCGAAAGCGTTCAGTCTGTAGGTTATGATGCCTTCATCATGTGTCCCACGATAACTGACTTCACCCTCTCGGGAATCTTTGAAACAGAAGTGCCTGACCGTGTATTCTATTTATCAGAACCTGTAGATAGGTCTTTCACATGTCGTGCGCAGTATCCTCCTGTGGTTGCTCTTGCAGGGGAAGGAACCTCCCAGGGAAGTAATAAAGCAGTCACCGGATCATTTGGACCTGACAAATCATACGCAAAGCATACTTTCTATTGCCTCTATGACTACAAGGATAATTACAATAAACTTCCTTGGAACAAGAATCTAAAATATCTTTCTACCGCAGTAGCAATCGATGCTTCAGCCAATGTAAAAATCGAGCATCAGCACCACGGTAAGATTACCGGTAGCCAGGATATCTACGAAGGCGCTCACGAATGGACTATCACACCCGATGCAGGCTACTTCATCACTTCTATCCGCTACGAAGAAAGTGCTCCTGCAAAGATCGCTAATATCCGCACAGACGATGACGAGAGCTTCGACGAACCCGGCGAAGGCGACGATATCGCAGAAGAACCTGCCACCGACCCCGCCCAGCTCTACGCCGTAGATCCTGAAATGGACAATGACGCCCTCAAGGCTCTCGCAGGTCAGGCTCAGAAGGTGACAGTTCCCGTAACCGCTAATCCCGGCTCTCTCAAGATCGAGACTCAGAAGTGGATTCAGACCGGTGTCGACGCTATTACAGCCGCTCCCGCTATCTCTCGCTGCGGCAACATCATCACCGTAAGCGAAGGCACTGCTACACTCTACGACCTCACCGGTAAGGCAATCATTACCTCGGCAGAGATCGATCTCAACAACCTCACTCCCGGCGTTTACATTGTGCGCGCCGGATCGTCAGCGATGAAAATCGCTTTGTAATAAGATTGGTTAGACTTTAAGGTTTGCCGGCCGCGTGCACACGATGAGTGCCCACGCGGTCGCTTTTTTGTGCGTAACCGGATTTATACCCGCGATGTCAAAGTTCTCTTCGCTGCGAGGCGTGAGACAATAGAGTGAAACTCTATGCTCTCATCGTGTGCGGGGCAGCTGCCGCGTAGGTGTAGAAGATGAGTTGCTCCCTCCCGGGAGGTGCTTTCTTCTCTTTCTGCGGCGGTGAAGAGATTGGGAATAAGTATATGACTCTATGGCGGGGAGCTTCCTTCACAGGTTGCTCTTCGGTATCTTCTTTTTTCTGTTTATAGA
>CAYYQS010000020.1:0-23873 GCA_964472555.1 uncultured Bacteroides sp. | reverse complement strand
CTGTGCCACACACTGAATGGTTCGGCTCTGGCTCTGCCCCGCATCATGGCGGCTCTGCTTGAGAACAATCGCACACCGGAGGGCAACGTAGTGCCTGAGTGTCTCCGCAAATATACAGGCTTCGATATCATCGACTGATATGGCCTGAGCGCTCTAACGAGTCGACGGCGAAAAATGGTTTGTCGATAAAAACGGGAGTTTTTTCGGCAGAATCGCAGTAAATGTCGTTTTGGACTTGTGTATTAATTCTCTTTTATTTAACTTTGCAAGTGAAATGAGAGAATTGATTAAACTTATTGTTTTGATGGTTTTTGCATTCCGAGGCGTGCCGACCGTGATGGCCGGCACGCTCTTTGGTAATGTGAAGGAAGCCGTCACCGGAGAAGCCTTGATGCAGGCTTCCGTGAGAGTACTTTCTGCAAAGGATTCTACGCTTGTGAAGGGTGCCGTGACGAATCAGAACGGACGTTTCGCAATCGAGAATCTGAAGGCGGGAAAATACATTGTAGAGGCGTCGTATGTGGGATATAATCCTCAGATGCGCAATATCACTATGACCGACAAAGACCTGCGGCTCAATGCTTTTGAGCTGACGGAGAGCACCGTGATGCTTAAGGAGGCTACGGTGGTGGGCATCCGCACGCCGGTGAAAGTGATGGAAGATACAGTGGAATTTGCCGCCGACGCCTACCGCACGCAGCCCAACGCGGTGGTTGAGGATCTGTTGAAGCGTCTGCCTGGCGTAGAGGTGTCGTCGGATGGAAAAATCACTGCCAACGGCAAGGAGGTGTCGAAAATTCTTGTCGACGGCAAGGAGTTCTTCAGCGATGACCCTACAGTGGCTTCGCGCAATCTGCCTGTCGACATGGTGGACAAGCTGCAGGTGGTGGACCGCAAGAGCGATCTTGCCCGAATGACCGGCGTGGACGACGGCGAGGATGAGACTGTGATCAACCTTACCGTGAAAAAGAATATGAAGAACGGCTGGTTCGGAAATCTTGAGGGCGGGTACGGCACTGACGACCGCTACAAAGGCAATTTCAATATCAACCGATTCTGGAACGATAATCAGATAACATTCTTAGGTTCGGCCAACAATATAAATGAGCCGGGATTTGCCGACGGTGCGGGCGGACGTTTCCGCCGCTTCGGGGGGAGCAATGGTATTACGAATTCACAATCGTTCGGTATTAATTTCAACGTAGGCAACAAGGAGATATTCCGCGTGGGTGGTGACGTGATGTACAGCCACACGGACCGAAATACGCGCACATCGTCGGAGAAAATATATCTTTTCGCCGACTCTACGTCGACTACGCGCGGAAATTCGTATTCCCGCGACAAGGGGCACAATTTCCGTGCCGATTTCCGCATGGTGTGGAAGCCCGACAGCTTTAACACGCTGGAATTCCGGCCTAATGTATCGCTTAACTACAATGACTCGAAGTCGAACGACTCGACGAGTACCTTCGCAGGCGACCGTGCCGCTACTGAGGTGACACGAAGCCTCAACCGAGGCACTTCCGACGGCCATTCGTTTGAGTTCGGTGGCCGCCTTATCTACAATCATAATTTCAGGGCCAAGCGCGGGCGGTCGTTCTCGATAATGATGAACTACCGGATGAGTAATGTGAGGGAAAAGGATAGGACCAAAACACACAATCACTTCTATCTTCTCAACGACTCTACAGAAGATTATGATCAGACCACTCACGAACATGTGTGGAGCAACAGTATCAACACCCGTGCAAGCTGGACTGAACCTCTTGGAGACGCATCGAAGGGTAATTTCCTCACCCTTTCATATAGCTTCTCTTTCCGGTGGAATAACTCTGATAAAGAGACTGTTGAGGAAATTTATCGTCCTAATACCAGCTTGAGCAATGGAGATCTTGAGCTTGTAGAAGGTTCAAATTTTGAAAAGATAGGACGCTCTTGGAATTTCCGCAACAACTATATGAATCAGGATATACGGCTTGGTTACCGCCATGTGAGCAAAAACGGCAACTTAAACGTGGGTATGTCGTTAGTACCTCAGATGTCGCAGTCCGATAATAACATAAACGGGGAAATCTATCGTCCGAAGCGTAATGTACTGAACGTGGCACCTTTCCTGCGCTACAGATATAAGTTCAGCAAGTCGCGGAGCATGAACATGTTCTACAACGGGCGTTCCTCGCAGCCATCGATGTCGCAATTGATGCCCATGCCAGATGTATCGAATCCCATGCAGATTGTAATAGGTAATCCAGATCTTAAGCCATCGTTCAGCCATAATTTCAACCTGCGTTTCCAAGACTTTAATTCAGAAGCACAGCGGTCGATAATGGCAATGGTTGATGCTCAGATGCAACAGAACGCGATTATCTCAAATACTACTTTCTCGCCTGAGACAGGTGCTCGAACCACTACCTACACCAATGTCAACGGAGTGTGGAGTATCCGTGGAATGAACATGATTTCGCTGCCGTTGCCTCGGAATAAGGCGTTTACCTTTACTAATCACATCTTCCTGATGTACTCCAACACGGTGGGCTTCAATAATGGAGAGCGCAACCGCTCCGGATCGTTCATGGTGGGCGAGTCGCCTGCCTTCGCCTGGCGCCCCGACAATCTCTCGCTTGAGCTCCGTCCGAACTATAATCTTCAGAACGTGACCAATACAGTTCAGAAGGGTGCCAACCGGACGGTGCATACTTACGGCGGATCGTTCTACGGCAATTACACCACTCCTATCGGCGTAGTAATCAGCACCGATCTGAACTATTCGGCTACGTCGGGTTACTCTGCGGGATATGATACCCGCACATGGATGTGGAATGCTTCGCTGGCTTATCAGTTCCTGCGCAACAAGTCGATGACCGTAACGCTAAAGGCTTACGACCTCCTTGGGCAGAAATCGAACGTAAGACGAAATGTTACGGCCAACTATATCAGCGACGAGCGGTATAATTCACTTACCCGCTATTTCATGCTTACCCTGAGCTATAAGTTCAATACTTTCGGGAAAGGTGGCCAACCCAGAGACCGGAATGAATGGGGTGGTCCCGGCCGTCCTATGGGTCCGCCTCCCGGTGGTGGTCCCGGCGGTCCTCCTCCAGGCAGATAAATGAATTGAACCGCACGATATGATACGTCGATTTATCGGTACACTACTCGGCATTTTTGCCATATATACTCTCGCAGGAGCACTCCAGAAACCGGTGTTCCTGCTGCTTTATTCTCAACTGGCTGCTTCACCGGTAAGTGTCGGCGACTATTTAGCCACGGTGTTTGCCGGACTGGCAATGGATATGTCGGTTGCAGGTTACTTCACGGCGTTTCCTGCCATAGCGCTTATTGCGCATTTGTGGCTCCCCGGCGGTAAATGGTGGTCGGTGGGAGGAAAGATTTATTTCGTGGTGACGGCATTTGCTTTAGTGGCAGCTGCTGTGGTGAATCTCGGCTTGTACGGTTACTGGGAGTTTCCGCTCGATATGACTCCGGTGTTTTACTTCACTACGTCGCCTAAGGCTGCGCTTGCGAGTGCAACGCCGAAGGAGGTGGCCGTGGGAATAATGTGCATCATCATTTTAACGGCACTACTCTACTCTCCTCTGAGCCGGATTTGGAGCTACGGAATGGTTGAGAAGAGGGGATCGAGAAAGGTCGCGACGCTTGCAGGTGTCGTTTTCTTAGGTCTTATCTTCCTTGCGATCCGTGGAGGAGTGACGGTGTCGACGATGAATCTGAGCCGGAGCTATTTCAGCAGTGAGAAAGTACTCAATCATGCTGCCGTCAATCCGTTTTTCAGCCTCCTCTACTCTGCCACGCATCAGAGCCGTCTGTCGGAGCAGTTCAGATTGATAAGCGATGAGGAGTGCGAGGCTATTTTCGATCAATACCGAACGGATGACGGAGCGGAACTGACGGATACTTTATTCACGAGTGAGCGCCCTGATGTCTACCTTATTATTTTGGAGAGTTTTTCGAGTCATCTGTTGCCAAGTCTTGGTGGAGAGTCGATTGCGGTTAAACTCGACTCGGTAGGACGTGAAGGAATACTATTCAGCGACGTTTATGCGTCGAGCTTCCGCACCGACCGCGCACTTCCGGCAATTTTGGGCGGTTTTCCCGGTCAACCGACTACGAGCCTGATGAAGTATCCTGCAAAATTCGAGCGGATGCAGACTCTGCCAGGACTTCTACGCGATAAGGGTTGGGAAAATTCATATTATTACGGCGGGGATGCGAATTTCACCAATATGCAGGCTTACCTCAAAAGCTCGGGGTTCGAAAAAGTGGTGAGTGACAAGGATTTCCCGCTGTCGGAAAGGACGGGTAAGTGGGGCGCGCACGATCACGTGGTGTTCGAAAGGGCGTTGAACGATGTCGTGGCGACTGCCGTAGACGCAGCGCCGCAGTTCAGGGTGATACAGACGTCGAGCAGCCACGAACCCTTCGAGGTGCCATACCACAGCCACCACGCTATCCCTCAGGCAAATGCGTTTGCCTACGCCGACAGTTGTGTTGCTATTTTTCTCGACGGTCTGAAAGCATCGGAGCGCTACGACAGAAGCGTGATAGTACTGGTGCCGGACCATTACGGCGCTTATCCGAGCGGGCTTTCGGGAACGGCTGACCGGCACCGGATACCAATAATAATAACCGGTGGAGCGCTCTCTAAACGAGGGATAGAAATAGCTAAGACGGCTGCCCAGACCGATCTTGCGGCTACTTTTCTGGGACAACTCGGAATAGACAGCCGGACTCTCCCCTTCAGCCGTAACATCCTGGCCCGCGACTACCACCCCTCAGCATTTTTCAGCGATACGTCCTCGGCGGCGTTTGCCGACAGTAGCGGGGTTGCGGTGCTCGACATCGCCCGCCTTGAGGCAGACTCGTGCCAAACCTCCAACCCGGAATTACTCCCAGCCGTAAAAGCTTGGCTTCAGCGAATTTATTCTGAGCTGTAAGGCAGGGAAGAAAGACTTTATACCACAATGAAGATGTGAAAGAGGTTTTTTTATTTAGAACAGTTAGATGTACTGACTAATTCATCGTAATCAATCTGCTCACTATTGATCAGGCGCCTTCGACTTTCATCATATTTAGAGGATGCTAAACTCCTTTCATACAACAGGTAGGGCGAAGATATTTCAGATAGATCGAGTATGAGATGCCCGACATCGTAGATATACACCCGCTTGTCTTTGTTGGAAAGGAGTGCTTTGGCTTTCTCGGGATGATTATTGATGTAAGTCGAGGTAAGATAGATAATAAACGGCACTGAGAAAACTGCTTTAGCATACTCGGGAGTGATTTCTCTCATACTCCGGCCTAAAGTATTGTCGCAGTCAAATACCAGTTCGCCATGATCGGGAAAGTAAACGATTGCGGCATCCCTGTCTTTATAAGCTTCTATTATCCTGAATATATTTTCATCAAGGTATTTTGTTGCGTTGTCATAAGCTGCCATATCCCTGATGTTCTCGTCGCTCAGATCTGTGCTGAGGGAATAGTCGCTTTCTTTGAATAGATTTATTGAATCGCCCTTAGGATATCGAGATGAAGCAGTATGATGTTGACCATTGAAATGAAAGAAAATGACAGAGTTGGCAGGACAATTTTTAGCTTCAGGGAGATAGTGCGAAAGAAGTTCTCCGTCATATCTGAATTGTTGGTCATTGCGATAGTCAAACGAGAGTTCATTAATCCGTGAGTCATTGATGAAAGAGAAGCAATTGTAGTCGGATAAGGTTAAAGTTGATGCAATGCATTGGTTGTCGTAGTATTCTATATTTCGGGCTGCCTTACGAAGGGCTGAGGGGAGCAGAGGCGACTCCTCCCAAGGCTTTTTTCCGCTTATTGTTAAGATGCGTCTTATCGCATCCATTGTCCATTGGTCACCTGTCACGGCATCGGAATATGGTATGAGGATACCTGCCAGACTGTCAGCACGGAGTGAGTCAAGCTTGGGCGTCGTCGGCAAATGGTAGCCGTAAAGCGATGTGTGAGCTTTATTGTGAGATTCACCAATTATTACCACTACCGTCGGTATAGTGTCTCCATTATCCTGTGCCGTAAACTCTTCGATTGCTGAAAGTAGTTGAGGAACGCAATCTGTCCGTTGGTGAAGGTCGGTAAAAAACCAAATAGCAGAGCATCGGCGAGGAATAGCCTGATTGGCCCGTGTCGATATCGTTCAACGAAAACCTTAAATGACAATATGCAAATACGGCTCCTGAAGGGAGCGACAGAAATAATAGCCCGAAGGTAAGAAATCGTTTGATTTTATCCGACTTCTTGACAATGAACGAACATACTCCTGATGCTACAGGTGGGAGTGCAAGGAGTAAAAACATTTTGGATAGCGGAAATTGCAAAGCCGCCACGCTCAGAAATTCTCTTGCCTCATCGGGGTTGCTCTGAAGTATTATCCGCAAAATCGGTGTACAGAAACGCACTCCGGATACAAACTTTACAGCTACTTCTGCAGCGAGGGTCAGAAAAGCTATGACTGAGAAGGCAATTAAGATGCAATCTGTAATTTTACGGTTGGTAGGCTTCAGGAAAACCGGCAGACCGGCTAACATCACCAGAATTACAGCAGGGAAAAGTCCTTCAGTGAAACCCAGCCATAAACGCACCCATCTCACAACTCCGATGGAAGACGGTGATAGGCCGATTGGCAAGGCAATACAAATCCATAGAAAAATAACTATAGGAAACTTATTGAGGATGTATTTCTTGACAACGGGAATAATATTTTTTAGGGATTTCGTAGACATATGCGATTGAGGCTGCAAAGATAATTAAACCACCGATAATATACAAATTGGATTACTTACTATGCATCGCGCATAGGTCGCGGACAGTCTTAGCAATAAAATTGGACTTCAGTTTTCACCTCACAGATTTTTTATTTGCTGAAATCAAAATTATTAGATAACTTTGCCGTGCCGACCAAACTCTACCCAACGCCAATCATGGTCGAGGGAACGGGGGCGGGAGGCATTACATTTATTGAAGAGCGTTTATCCACGCTGATTCTTGGCAGTCTGAAATTCTCGCAAAATTTCATAGGAGTCAAGGATTGAGCAACGGTAGATGCCCGTGGTATGTACACAACGCTTCGGTAGACCTCGGGAGAGGGCTGCCGCTTTGCTGCCGTATACATATTGGCGTGGGCTTCTGCGTGTTGCCGTCCGACTCCTAAGGGCAATGCGAGAAGCCTCAGACTGTAGGACGGCAACCGATACAGATTCCTACGCTTTTTCCTTTATAAACCAACAACTTAACGCCGACGAGGGGATGACCGAGGCACCAAAATCCAAAAACCATGAAAAGGATTTTACTCTTTCTTCTATGCCTCGTTACTCTCGTAGATCTGAGGGCAGAGAATATAAATACATTGGAGAATTACACGCTCGATCCTCCAACCTCTTCTACTCTAAATGCTTTCTCGCAAATCAAGGTAACGTTTCCCGACCGTGATACAAACTCCGAACTGATCTTCACTGCTAAAAGCAGCAAAGGCACAATCACCAATGGAACAGAGACTTATAAACTAATGCCTGCTCTAGTAACTGCAAAAAACTACAAGATATTCCAGGTTGTGGATGAAAACGGCAACTACGTGACCATCATTTCTCCAGGAGAATGGAAACTTAAACTCGAGAAGGGCGCCATATATACCTGGAACTTCGACACGGACCAAACCGTCGAAGAATCTCCCGAAATCACCGCTACCTACACCATTAACGGAGAAGCATCTTTTGTCATTGGAGGATTAGAATTTACAGCTTTACCAGGAAAGGTGCATGAGGTAGAAGTTAGAGCTTCAAGTACATTACTATCGGGAGAAGTAATAATTCCAGAGACTGTAAATTATGAAGGCATTGAGTATTCGGTCACTTCTATCGGAGCCAGCGCTTTTCGCTACTCTTGGAATCTCACATCAATAGTACTCCCAAATTCCATTACATCCATTGGGGAATATGCTTTTGATTATTGTGCATATCTAACCTCAATACAACTTTCACACACACTTCGATTAATTGGAAAGAATGCTTTTTCCCTTTGCTCCATGTTAGACTCAATAGAAATACCTGATTCGGTTATTGAAATTGGAGATGAAGCTTTCGGGGAATGCGATCATCTAGTCTTTATAAATCTTCCTGCCTCAGTTATAACTATCGGAGTAAATGTTTTCTATATGTGTTTGAAATTGGAAGAAATTAATGTTGATTCAGAAAATCCATATTATTATTCAAAAGATGGCGTACTTTATGAAAGATCTACCTCCAAATTAATAAGATATCCTTGTGGTAAACATGAGAGTGAGTATTCAATCCCCGACAATGTTAAGTCTATTGGTGATTATGCTTTTTCTGATTGCCATTATTTATACGCTGTATGTATACCTTCTTCACTCACTGAAATTGGCAAGAATTCTTTCCGTTATTGGTACGAATTGTCCCAGATTTCAATAGATAATCCGATTCCTCCGACGGTAGCGACTGGCGCATTGGATGGATACAGTCTAAATGAAATAAATATTATTGTTCCAAGTCTTCTTGTGGAAACCTACAAAAACGCAGAAGGGTGGAGAGATCACAATATTGTAGGATTCTTACCCAAAAACCTTTCAAATGGGAAGTCAGTTGAAGTACTCAGATATTATGCTAATTCAATCTCCGGAATCCAGTTTGATGTGGAAACCCCACAGGGTGTTGAATTGAACTTCGCTGAAAAAGCTATCGGTCTTATGACTTTGAACAAGAGTGAAATCGAAGGTGGAAAGACTCGCTATGTTGCTTACACAAATAACGGGAAGACTCTTTCTGTAGACTTCATCCTCACGGCATCGGCGCCAGAAGCAAAACGTGGTTATTTGAGGATTAGCAATATAATTACTTCTGAAAGCGACGAACCAGAAAGAACTGAAGACATCGAAATTCCGGTTCTAGGATATGGACTAAACAGACTTACACTACCTGATGTTCAGGAAGACACGGAGACATACCTCTCCACGCCCAACGAACTCGAAGGTATCGATGGACTCACAATATCTTGGATACCTTATAGTAGTTCTATTGGTACCCTTTCAGCTGAAGGCCTTTTCACAGTCTTTTCCGACGGAACTATTGATGATCTTCCGCTGCAAATTCACGACCCGCTAATTGGCACTTTAGACGTCACCGCTACACTCAACATCACACTGCTGTTGGGTGATGTAGATCGTTCCGGCACTATCGACATTGCCGACGTTGTGGCAGTGGTCAACTACATTCTCATGCGCGACCCCGATCCATTCGACTTCAAGCGCGCGGACCTTGACGGCAGCGGCGACATCAACATTGCCGACCTTACCCGCCTTGTGAAACTCGTGCTCGCTCAGCCTAAGGAAGCTCCTACACGTCGTCACGCACGTGCCCGCTCCGCAGAAGGTGAAATGCACCTCTCCGTGCCCACCACCGGCGAAACAGTCGACGGCAAGCGCCACGTATATGTTCACCTCGACACCAACCGCGAATACACCGCCATGCAGGTTGATCTGCAGACTACGGGAGGTGCCCGCATTGCTTCTATCAACGCAGGCCCCGGCATCGACAGTCACGTGATGGATCACGCTGCTATCGACCCGACCACTACTCGCGTGCTCCTCTATTCGCACAACCTCGCATCCCTCCCCGCAGGCGACCACATAATCGACGTAACCCTCGCCGACAATAACGCTGATGTAGCTCCCGACGCTCAGATTCTTGCCACATCGGCTATCAGCGCCGACGCCGACGGTCAGGCCTACACACACGCCACCGCAAGCGCCAACATCGGCGACATCTCAACAGGCCTTGAAAGCGTCTACACCGAGACTATGAGAATCACCACCGCTCCCGGCCGTATCATAATTGAAGCCCCCGCAGCCTCAACCATCACAATCACCGACCTCCAAGGCCGCACCCTCGGCACATGGACAGGCACAGGCAGCCTCGACCTCTCACGCGGCCTCTACATCGTCTCCGCCACCAACTGCCGCCCGCGGAAAGTAGAAGTGAGATAATCACCGACCATTATAACTTCCTTAATATGCTCCCGGGGGTGCGCCTAAAGCGCATCGCCGGGAGTTTTTTTGTACGTAGGCCTGGTTCTTAGAAATCTCGTGCGAGAGGAGACGAGACGTGTTTAGAGATTTTTGGGAGGATGAGAGGGAATGTTACACAATAAATTGGTAACTTTGTAGGTTAGAATTTTATCTGATTCTCTCCAAAAATAATGATAGACTTCATTCTTGACATAGACCAAAATATTTTTCTATTTCTGAATGGGCATCATACGCCGTTTCTGGATTCATTTATGTATATGTTTTCCGGGAAATGGATATGGGCGCCTTTCTATGCAGCGTTGCTGACGATGATATGGAAGAGCTACGGCACAGCGCGGACAGCTGCTATCGTGGCAGGCGTCGTGGCGTTGATTTTTCTGGCCGATCAGACGTGTGCAACGCTAATCCGGCCTGTAGTGCAACGTTTGAGGCCGTCGAATCCCGACAACGCTATTTCGTCGCTGGTGCATATCGTGAACGGTCATCGGGGCGGGGCGTACGGGTTCCCGTCGTGCCATGCGGCAAATACTTTTGCACTGGCGACGTTTATGTCGCTTTTGGGACGGACTCCGCGGCTCAGCCGGATGCTGTTTGCGTGGGCGATCGTAACTTGCTATTCCCGCATCTATTTAGGAGTGCATTTTACGGGCGATCTGGTTGCGGGCGGGGTGATAGGTTCTGCATTTGCCTTCGCTGTATATTCCGTGGTAAAATACACGGTGCTCAGGGAGGGTTACCGCGACACGAGGCCGAGCATAATCTTTGCCTATTCGCCGGACAGTCTTTCGCCGATATTGAGCGTGAAGACTATTAATTTCCGGTACAGCGACGCGGTGTCGGCCGTAGGTCTCGCTACGGTGATCTATATTGTGATTGCATCACTATAAAAACGGACAAAAAGCGTCTCAGAGTGTCTGAGAGGGCGATTTTGTCCGTTTTGTGTCTTAAAGTGTCCGTTTTGTGCTTGATTTTTTGTGAGGGTGGGGTTAATTTTGCAGCGTAAAATTTTACCATGAAGACTGAATTACGAGCCATATTTTTCAAGTTTCGCTGCCTGACTCTTGCCGGGGTTCTTATGGCAGCTATAAATGCATCGGGACGCCTGAACGGAGCGTACTACGGCACCAACTATACGGTACCATTCGCCCATGCCTACCGTGCTCTGGAGAGCTTAGGAGTAGACCACCGCGAGGCCATAGACCGCGACACCTACCACATGGCCAAACTTGGCCTGAATGCCTTCCGTCTTCACCTGTGGGATGTCGAGATTTCCGACGGCGAGGGGAATCTGCTTGAAAACGAGCACCTCGCGCTTTTAGATTATCTTATAGCGTCGCTGGAGAATCGCGGTATATCGATAATACTTACAGCACAGACTAATTTCGGCAACGGCTATCCGGAGCACAATACCGATCC
Organism: uncultured Bacteroides sp.; assembly: GCA_964472555.1. Taxonomy (GTDB): domain Bacteria; phylum Bacteroidota; class Bacteroidia; order Bacteroidales; family Muribaculaceae; genus CAG-873. Next base: position 12,370 of record CAYYQS010000020.1, on the reverse strand, counting down.
AAACGGTGCATTCAGCTATAAATACGGCAAATGTCAGATTCACGACGATGCCGATGCTCAGAAGGCTCAGGAGCGGTATCTCGACGCTCTCGTGCGTCACCGTAATCCTCTAACAGGAAAGACCTATGCCGAAGATGCGTCGATAGTGGCTATAGAGATAAACAATGAGCCGTGCCACAGCGGCACACACGAAGAAATCACTGCCTATGTCGACCGTATGGCGGGGGCGCTCCGCAACGCAGGCTGGGAAAAGGAAATAATATATAATGTGTCGCATAATCTGTGGCGTACTTCGGCCTTCTACCGCGCGGATATCGACGGCACTACCTACCAGTGGTATCCCACCGGCCTTGTGAGGGGATCGCAGCGCAAGGGAAATTTTCTTCCTGTACTCGACAGCTACGACATACCTTTTGATACGGTAGCGGGATATGCCGGGCAGCCAAAATTGATCTACGAATACGACCCTGCCGATGTGCTCGACACCTATCTATATCCTGCAGCGGCGCGGACTTTCCGCAAAGCCGGATTCGACTGGGTGACTCAGTTTGCCTACGACCCGATCGACATGGCGAGATTCAACACGGAGTACCAGACTCATTTCCTCAACACGGCCTATACTCCGGGCAAAGCTGCAGGAATGGCGATCGCGGCGGAGGTGATGCGGCAGACGGCTATCGGCGAGGATTTCGGCAAGTATCCCGTCGACACGGTTTTCGGCGATTTCTTAGTGAGCGCACGCCGGAATTTAGCTATGCTGAACGACGGCACAAAATATTATCACACCAATAAAACCGATGTGGCGCCTAAAGCACCGAAAAAGCTCAGGCACATAATAGGGGTCGGATCGTCGCCGGTAGTGTCGACCGACGGAAGCGGCATTTACTTCCTCGACCGTCTCGACGACGAGACCTGGCGGCTCGAAGTGCTACCGGATGTAGTTATTACGACCGATCCTTTCTCACGGCCCTCACTCTCCCGGACAGTGGGTGAAATCATCGACAGTGCTGTAGATCTCACTATCGATCTCCCCGGGATCAAGGATAATTATGCATGGGAAGGTGAGCGAGGGAGCGGAGTGGCCACGGGCCGAAGCATAAGCGTGCTGCCCGGCGTGTATCTGCTCGGCAGCGGCAAGAATTTCGCGAAATGGCCTTCGGAGAGAGTCTACGATGCCGACCGCGGCCTGCGGATAGGCGAGTACACGATGCCTCCCGTCTCTGAGAGTATCACTCCTACCGTGATTCATACTCCTGCGAAACGTGTTGCACCCGGTGAAAAAATCAACATCGAAGCTACGGTACTCTCCTCTACTGCGGTAGACTCTGTGGTAGTGTTCCCGGCACATGCCGATTTCTGGCGGAGCGACAACCGCTTGACAAAGATGATTCCCGAGGGGAAATATACTTATACAGCAACGATAGACCCTGCTGCAGATAAGGTATCAAAAGGAGAAAGGTTTGCCTACAGCGTCGTGGTCTATACTGCGGGCGGAGCCGTGACCTTCCCTTCGGGGGAGGCGGGCACGCCTCTCGACTGGGATTTCGGCGCAGGGCGAGCACAGGCCACGCCGGGGCAGCTGTATGTGACAGCGGTAGAGAGTGATACGGCTCCGATCTTACTAATCGACTGCAGAAACGGCAGTGACGGACTTGAGTTTTCGTCGATACCCGAGTGCTGGCAGGGCGTGGGGATGATTTTCAACGACGCGCCTCTGACCGGAGAGACCGGCGTGAGGATATTCCGCAATGCTGTAGCCCCGGAGCTCGAGACTGCAGTAATCAGCAAATATGTAGGCGATATAATGGCATACCGAGCCGACACCAAAGCAACAAGGGCAAAAATCAGATTCGGAGAAGTAACAGGCGCAGAAAAGGTTCACCTCGGACTGGTAACCCGCGACGGATTTACCTACGGAGCTGATGTGGATGTTGAGCCTAACGGCATCGCCACTGTCGAGCTTTCGAAGCTGAGCCTTGAGCCCACGCTTCTTCTCCCGGCTCCTTATCCCTCATTCCTGAGCCGCCGGTTTGTTCCCGATGCCGAGACAGCAATTCCTTTCAAAGCGTCGGAAATAGAATCTGTTACACTCTGCAGCGATCTCAATACACCTTATACAATTGATGTAGCCGGAGTCTGGCTTGAATAACAAAGCAAATCACAAACAAAAAATCAATATAAACCAATATCCTATCCACCATGACAAAAACTACCAACAGCCACACGACATTCCGCAGGCTCGGGGCACTATTGCTGCTTCTGCTGCCGGTAATTGCGTGGGCTCAGACAGTACGCTCGGTGAGCGGTACCGTATCGGATGAGCTGGGAGAGCCATTGATAGGCGTCTCAGTGACAATCAGCGGTCATGCCGGTGGTGTAACCACCGACATCGACGGCAACTACACCATTGCCGTTCCTGCGGGAGCCACTCACATTGTTTTCAGTTACATAGGCTATATTACGCGCGAGGAAAAGATAAGCTCCGACCGCATCGATGTGGCTCTGGAGCCGTCGTCGCAGTCTCTTCAGGAAATGGTCGTGATCGGCTACGGCACCCAGAAGAAGAACGACCTTACGGGCTCGGTAAGCTCTATCTCCGAGAAGGACTTCAACCAGGGCGTGATCTCAAGCCCGGAAGAACTGATCAACGGTAAGATAGCCGGTGTGCAGATCACCAATTCGGGCGGTTCGCCCAACGGCGGCGCAACGATCCGCGTGCGCGGCGGCGCCTCGCTCAATGCCTCGAACGATCCTCTGATCGTGCTCGACGGCGTGCCCATGGAAGTGGGCGGAGGCGTTGAAGGGTCGGGCAACTTCCTGAGCCTCATCAACCCTAACGACATCGAGAGCATGACCATTCTCAAGGATGCATCTTCGACAGCGATCTACGGTTCGCGAGCCTCCAACGGTGTGATTATCATCACCACCAAAAAGGGCAGCGGCGATGGAGTGAAGGTAAGTTTTCAGACCACAAACTCAGTATCGACCAAAACAAGGACAGCTCCTCATCTTACGATCGACGAATTCCGCGACGTGATCAATACCTTCGGGTCGGCCGATCAGGTGGCTCTTCTCGGCGACAATACCACGAACTGGTACGATGAAGTTTTCCACACAGCCTTCGGCACAGACAATAACCTGAGCATCTCGGGACGCGCGGCATCGTGGTTGCCTTTCCGCGTGGCAGTAGGAGCAATGTATCAGGACGGTATCCTCCGCACCGACCACTCCAACCGCTATACGGCCAACATTAATCTCAATCCGTCGTTCCTCAACGACCACCTTCGCATCGGTATCAGTGCCAAAGGCACTTACGCCAACAGCCGGACTGCCAACAGCGGAGCCATATGGAACGCTGGCTCCTACGATCCCACCCAGCCCGTATACGGCACCTATGATGCCTCGGGCAATCAGGTGTACACAGCAGCAGGCACACCTATCTTCGGTGGCTTCCACGAGGTGATCGACTCCGCCAACAACCCTGCGCAAGGCGCTATCGCCAACCCTGTTGCAATGCTCGAGCAGTACAACAACCGCTCTAAAGTGTGGCGACTCGTGGGCAACTTCGACGTCGACTACCGTCTGCACCCCCTTCCAGAGCTCCGCTTCCACGTGACGGGCGGTCTTGACCTCTCACGCGGCAAACGCACTGTGAGCATGCCCCAGAACAGCTTCGACAACTACACCTCCGGCGGCTACAACTATACTCAGGGACCGCAGAAGAACAGCAACAAGCTGCTCACCGTGTATGCCAACTACAACAAGACCTTCGCCGCTATCAACTCGACACTCGACGCCACAATCGGCTACGACTATCAGCACTGGCGCAACGACTATCCTGCCTACGATACTTTCAATGAAGCCGGAGACGTGACCAACAGCAGTCAACCCTACGACGAGCGCCATGCTCTGATATCGTACTACGGTCGTGTGAATTACAGCTACGACAGCCGTTACCTTCTTACAGCGACTTTCCGCCGCGACGGTTCGAGCCGCTTCGCCAAGGATCACCGCTGGGGAACATTCCCCTCAGTGGCGCTTGCATGGCGCGTGGCCGGGGAAAAATTCTTCGAAGGTGCCCGTCAGGTGATGAACGAATTCAAAATCCGCGCCACCTACGGTGTGACCGGTCAACAGGACGGCATCTCCAACTACGGCTATCTGCCCAACTACACCACCTCCAATCCGGGCGCATACTACTGGTTCGACGGCCAGTGGATACCGGTATTCCGACCGCAGACCTATAACCCCGATCTCCGCTGGGAGACAACAAAGAGCTGGAACTTCGGCCTCGACTACGGATTCATGAACAACCGCCTCAACGGTAGCGTGGACTTCTATACCCGCAAGACCGAGGACCTTCTGGCGACAGTGCCTATTCCCGCCGGTATCAACTTCAACAAGACGATGCTGAGCAACGTCGGCAACGTGAGCAGCAAGGGCGTGGAATTCGCTCTCACTGCCAACATCATCGACACTTCCGACTGGAACTGGACGGCAACATTCAACGCCACATGGCAGGAAAACAAAATCACCAATCTGAGCCTCGTGCCGGGCATGGAAGCGTCTGACACCGGCGTGGGCTACATGGAGGCCACTCCCGTGATGGTGTACAAGACCGGCTATGCGCCCAATACCTTCAAGGTGTACAAACAGATCTATGACAAGGAGACCGGCCTTCCTATCGAAGGACTTTATGCCGACCTCAACGGCGACGGACGCATAACTGCCGACGACCAATACTACTATCACCATGCTTCGCCCGACTGGATTTTCGGCTTAAGCACGTCGCTCCGCTTCCGCAAATGGACACTGAGCACGGCTCTGCGAGCACAGGTCGGCAACTATGTCTACAACGGCAACGCGGCCAACATGGGAGCATGGGAATGCGTTTCGTGGAACGTAGGACAGGTCAACAACCTATCGCAGAGCTTCCTCGATACCAACTTCCAGCGACGCCAATACACATCGGATCACTACGTGGAAAATGCATCGTTCCTGAAAATGGACAATGTGCAGCTTAGCTACAACTTCGGCAAGATCGCCCGAAACCTCGATCTTCACGTGTCGGCAATGGTGCAGAACGTATTCACGGTGACAAAATACAAGGGCGTCGACCCCGAAAGTGACTGGGGAATCGAGAACACTATGTATCCCCGCCCGCGTACCTATTCACTCACAGTCGGTCTTAACTTCTAATACAAGCAATCAACGATGAAAAAAATATATAATCTTCTTGCCGGAGTGGCCGTACTGCTGCTGAGTTCGTGCACTGGCGACCTGGATCAGACTCCGGTGATCGGTGATACCTCGGAAACTGTGTACAGCAGTTTAGAGGGCTATCGGTCGGTACTGGCCAAGATATACAGTTCGTACAGCCTCATAGGTGCAGAGCGCGGCGGCGGCTCAGCCGACATCAGCAGCGAGCAGGGTCAGGACATGCTCCGCACGCTCTTCAACCTCCAGGAACTTCCCACCGACGAGGCTGCCTACAAGTACCTTTCGGGCGACAATCTTTCGAACATCACGTATATGAGCTGGGATGCCACCGATGTGTGGGTATCCGACGCTTACTATCGCCTTTTCTACATCATCTCACTTACGAACGAGCTTCTGCGCAACTGCAGCGCCGACGACCTCGCTCGCTTCAGCGACAACGATCGCAAGGTGCTCGAGACCTATGCACTCGAGGCGCGGTTCATGCGCGCATATACCTATTTCTTCGCTCTCGATCTCTTCGGCAAAGCGCCTTATGTAGATGAAAACAGCCCTATGACGGCTTTCATTCCCGAGGCTTACGACGGGACGAAGCTCTACGACTTTATCAAGGGCGAAATTGACGAAATCGCTCCCCTGCTCCCCGAGCATCCTTCCTACGCCCGCGCAGGCCAAGGGGCAGCCTACGCTCTCGGGGCACGTCTGGCGCTGAATGGTGAAGTATATACCGGCATAAGCCATGCTACCGAAGCCATAAACTACTGCAAAAAGGTTATGGCTTTAGGATATTCCCTTGAGGAAGATTTCACAAAGCTGTTCAATGCCGACAATGACCGACGTACCAACGAGATAATCTTCGCTTTCGCCACGGACAACGCCAATTCGGCGACATGGGGCTCGGCAACATATTTCATAGCGGGATCGTGCCCCAACGACGGCGACGACGTGACCGGCATCTACGGTGTAGGGACGGCATGGGGCAATTTCTCTGCCCGCGGCGAGATCACTTCGCTTTTTGACAAGGAGAAGGACACGCGTTTCCTCTTCCTCACCGACGGACGTGATGAATTCTTTACGGACGGTATTGAAACTGCCTCGCAGGGTTATCGCTCGTACAAGTGGACGAACCTAAACGACGAGGGTGAGCAGGCATGTGTGACCGACATTGGCGTGAATACCGACTTCCCTGCTTTCCGACTTGCCGAGATATATCTTACGGCAGCGGAAGCCGTGCTGAGAGGCGGTACGGGAATGAGCCGCGGAGAGGCGCTCGACCTCGTGAATCTTGTGCGCCACCGTGCCTACGGTAACGATGAAGGTAATATCTCGGATGCTCAGTTCACTCTCGACTTCATCATCGACGAACGCGGTCGCGAGCTCTTCAACGAACTTCACCGCCGCACCGACCTTATACGCTTCGGCCGCTTCACCACTTCGGCCTATCTCTGGCAATGGAAAGGCGGCGTAATCGATGGCCGCGCAGTAGACAAGCGGTACAATATCTATCCCATTCCGGCCACGGAGCTCTCGGCCAATCCCAATCTCAAGAACGAGCTCTATTAATCAATCATCCACTTTCTTAAGTCATGAAATATCTAAGATATCATATAGCCACCCTGATGATCGCAGGACTTGCAGCGACAAGCTGTGACAAAGACGGCGAGACTATCTATGTGGACGGTGTGACAGACACGAGCGTAGAGACAACCGCAATGGATGTGGTACTCGACGAGAACCGTCTGGACATGCTCGCACTCACGGTGTACTGGAACGATAACGGAGAGATCTCGCTGAGCGATCCTCTGGTTGCGGCTCCAAAGTATGCATTCACCAATACTTTCCAGCTGTCGGCCTACGAAGATTTCTCCCAGTGCTATGAGGAGACCCTCCCCGACGGTGTTTGCTCCCGACAGTTTTCATGTGCGGAACTCAATTCGGCAGCAATCCGCGGCGGTATGGAGAGCGGCAGCACGGCTACTGTTTATGTGCGCCTCAAGAGCGTGTTAGGTGTGAATATCGCACCTCGCTACAGCAATGTGATAAAATTCAACCTTACCACCTATATGGTGGACATGACCACGGGTATCATTCTGGACACCAACCGCAATGACTCGGGACGTACGCTCGCTCTTACTGAGAGAGAAAATGTGTATGCCGGTTTCTTCGGAGCATCATCGTGGGAGAACTGGTTCTTCCGTTCGCCAGCCGGAGAGATCTGGGGTACGGCAGCCGATCCGGGCCTTCCCTTCGTTCTCGGCAAGGAGAGTGCCGGAGAAATCTGGAATCTCTGGTTCCCCGAACCGGCCGGATGCTATTATACCGAAATCAATATACCCGCTAATGAGTGGACGGCCCTCCTTATCACCGAACTCAATATCGGAGGCGACATTGAAGGAGCGATGAGCTACGACCGCAAGAGCAATGTGTGGAGCTATACATTCAATGCCGATGCCCGTACCTACAACATCACTCTCAGCGGCCAGGGCAGCCAGTACAACGCTTCGACCGGTACAGATGCTCCGCTTGCTTCTCAGACCGTAGCATTCGGAGGAGACGCTCAGGATCTGACCTTCGGCTCAACGGCTTCAACTATCGCAGTGCCCGTAAATTCGGCCGGCGAGGTAACTCTCGTGCTTGACCTCAGCAATCCCAAAAAGTGGACAATAGGCGCCGGAGAACTTGCACCGGTTGAGGATATTCCGGCGTGCCTGTATCTGCCCGGTATTGTTGACCCATGGGGCTTTGATGACTTCCTGACGCTCTACGATGAGGACAACAAGTGCTATGCAGCAGTGCACTACGTGAACTCAGCATGGGGTTATCAGGTGGCAATAGAGAAGGATAACTGGGGCGACATCTACACCATGGCAGACGGTGGAAATGCTTTCGAAGGCAAACTCGAATTCCAAGGATCGAATAATGTAGCAGCATCCGATGAAGGCATCTATCTCATGGATTTCTCTCTTGGCTGGATGACCTACAAAGTGACGAAGGTCACATCAGTGAGCTACACAGGTCTGAACGATGACTGGAATTTCCACGCAATGACCCAGTCGGCCGACGATCCCTGCGTATTCACAGCCGAAATGGAGAAGACAGCCAATACCCCATGGGGCGTAAAAGTGATAATCAACGAGAACTGGGATCTCTTCTTCGGCGGAAACGGCACCGTGGGCGAACTTCGCTACGGTAAAGACGGATTTGAAGGAGACAACGAACTCGGAAACGGAACTTTGATTCTCACGGTAGACCTTGCTAAAGGAACCTACAACTATACCAAGAAATAAGATGAAAAAAGCAATCAAATCCATTATACTTTCAGCAGCCCTGGGCGCCGCAGGCGTCCTCGGGGCTTGCACACAGGACAGTCCCGTGACCGTGTGGCCCAACGGGGAAAAACCGTCGGATAAGCCGGTAGAAATAGAACGCGGCACTTTTGCCAAGGGAGCCGACGTGAGCTGGCTTACGGAGCTTGAAGCGGCTGGGTACACTTTCAGCACCCGCGACGGCAAAGAAAAAGATCTTATGGAACTCCTGCGTGACGACTGCGGAGTGAATTCGATACGTCTGCGTGTATTCGTTAATCCAGAGAGAGACGCCGAAATCAACGGCTGGTGCAATATAGATGACGTGGTAATCAAGGCGCGCCGTGCTCATGACCTCGGTCTACGGCTGATGATAGACTTCCACTTCAGCGACCGCTGGGCCGACCCCGGGCAGCAGTTTATACCTTCGGCATGGGAAGGTCTTAGTCTCGAAGAAACAAAAATAGCGCTTGCCGACCATGTGACCACACTTTTACGGGCTCTCGAACGTTATAATATCGAGCCCGAATGGGTGCAGATCGGCAATGAGACCCGAACCGGCATGATGTGGCCTCTTGGCGACTATGAGAACGGCGACAATTTCGCACAACTTGTCAGTGCGGGAACGGATGCTGTAAAGGCAGTGTTCCCCAGCGCCCTTACAATAGTGCATGTCGACTGCGGCAATCAGGCTCAACTCTTCACCCGTCTCTTCGGCAAGATCGAGAAGGAGGGTGCCCGCTATGATATGATAGGCATGTCGCTGTATCCCGACGAGTCGACCTGGACAAAGGATGTTGACGACATGATATCTACGGTTAAACTTGTTCAGCAGACTTACAAGAAGCCCGTAATGCTCTGCGAGATAGGTTTCGACTACACTAAACCCGAGATTGCCGACCAACTGATGCGCACAGTGATGAGCAAAGGAAAGGCGGCTGATCTTAAAGGTATCTTCTGGTGGGAACCTGAGGCTCCGGCCGAGAGAGGCTATAAAAAGGGGTGCTTCGACAATGGCGCCCCGACAGACGCTCTAAACTGTTTTTCTGAATGACGACACATCAAATTTCAATTTTAGGAGCCATGACCCTTGCGGGGGTCATGGCCCTTTGCGCTCAGCGCAGCACGGTTACGCTCAACGAGGGTTGGGACTTTTCGAAAGGACACCTCACTGATGTAAAGGAATGGCAACAGGTACGAGTGCCGCACGACTGGGCTATCTATGGACCGTTTGACCGCGCCAACGATCTTCAGACCGTTGCCGTGGAGCAGAACGGCGAGACTGAAAAAACCGTGAAAACAGGGCGCACCGGAGGCCTGCCGTTCATCGGCAAAGGCGTGTACAAAACCACATTCGAAGTTGCCGATACCGCCGACCGCAGCATCACGCTGGTGTTTGACGGCGCGATGAGCAATGCCCGCGTTATGCTCAACGGTGTTGAGATAGGCCGCTGGCCCTACGGCTACAATTCTTTTTATCTTGATGCCATGCCCGCGGTTCGGCCGGGGAGCAATGAACTTGTCGTGGAGCTTGAGAACTACGAACAGGCTTCGCGCTGGTACCCCGGAGCCGGGCTCTACCGCAATGTGCATGTGATCGATGCCAACCGCGTACACATTCCGGTGTGGGGCACTTATGTAACCACACCTAAAGTCTCGGAGGAATATGCGTCGGTACACCTCAGAATGAAGATCGACGGTGCTGAACGGGGCAGCAAAGTGACTGTAAATACCGATATTATCAATCCAGAGGGTCATATTGTGGCTACCGATCGCTCTATCTACCATGCCCGCGGGCAGGAATTCGCGCAGAATTTCCTGGTAGAGAAGCCCGATCTCTGGGAGCCGTCGAATCCGGCGCTCTATACAGCGGTTACCACACTCACGGTCGACGGTAAGGAGGTTGACTGCTACTCTACCCGCTTCGGTATAAGAAGTATTGAATACATTCCTGAAAAAGGGTTCTTCCTGAACGGCAAACCGACTAAATTCCAGGGCGTCTGCAATCATCACGACCTCGGTCCTCTGGGAGCTGCAGTGAACCGCTCGGCTCTGCGTCATCAGATAGAACTGCTCAAAGATATGGGAGCCAACGCCATACGCACTTCGCACAATATGCCCGCACCAGAGCTTGTCGAACTCTGCGATGAGTTAGGCATGATGCTTATGGTCGAACCTTTCGACGACTGGGGATTCCGCCCCAAGTCGCCCAACGGCTATGGGTCGGTGTTCGACGAGTGGGCTGAACGCGACATGACCAATATGGTAGAACACTACAGAAATTCGCCGTCGGTAGTGATGTGGTCGATAGGTAATGAAGTGCCGTCGCAATGGGGTCCGGACGGTATGCAGGAACTCACGATGCTCCAGGATATAGTCCATAGTCTCGATCCTACCCGACCGGTGACCTGCGGCATGGACCAGATAGGTGCGGTTCTCGACAACGGTTTCGCAGCAGCTCTCGATATTCCGGGCTTCAACTATAAGCCTCAATATTATGACGAAGCTTACGCCAAACTACCTCAAAAACTTATCTTAGGCTCTGAGACCGCATCGACTGTTTCGTCGCGGGGCAAGTATTATTTCCCGGTTGAATTCAGAGAGCACCATGTGGCTATGCACGACGACAATCAGAGCAACAGCTACGACAACGAATCGTGCTACTGGTCGAATACTCCTGATCTCGATTTCGCAATGGACGACGACCGCCCCTGGGTGATCGGACAGTTTGTGTGGACAGGATTCGATTATCTCGGAGAACCCTCGCCCTACGACACTGACGCATGGCCAAGCCACAGCTCATACTTCGGAATTATCGACCTTGCATCGCTGCCCAAGGACCGCTACTACCTCTACCGCTCGAGGTGGAATAAAGAAGATGAGACACTTCATGTACTTCCTCACTGGACTTGGCCGGGACGCGAAGGAGAGGTCACACCGGTCTTTGTGTATACTTCCTACCCTGAGGCGGAGCTCTTCGTAAACGGAGAGAGCCAGGGGCGCCGCAAGTTTAATCCCACCGACACTATCAACCGCTACCGTCTCCGCTGGAATGATGTGGTGTATACACCCGGCGAGCTTAAGGTTGTGGCTTACGATGCCGAGGGTAAAGCGGCCGCCAGCAAGAGCGTGTACACGGCCGGAAAGCCTGTTGCCCTTAAGATCGAGGCCAATCGCGAGGATCTGGAGGCCAACGGCGACGATCTCGTTTATTTCACCGTGACTGCAGTGGATGCGAAAGGCAATCCCGTGCCGGATGCCGATAATCTCGTGAAATTCACTGTGACCGGCGCAGGGACGTTTGAAGCCACGGCCAACGGCGATCCTACCTGCCTTATGCCCTTCCAGAATCCTGAGATGAAGCTGTTCAGCGGCGCGACAACGGCAATTGTGCGCGGTGCCAAGTCTCCGGGGACTCTGACTTTCAAGGCTACTTCAAAGGGACTCAAGGCCGCGTCTGCCACTATCGACGTGAAGTAAGTCGGCCCCAATACCTCGGGGTATTTGCATAAGAGAACAAAAAAGCGTATATTTGCACCGTTTGATAAATATACAAAAACTCAATCAGACTAATCAACCTGCTAAAACTGAATCCATGGATCTTAAAGAAAAAGTAAAAAGTACATTCGCCGAGCGCTTCGGCGGAGAGGGCACTCTCTACGCTTCGGCCGGACGTATCAACCTCATAGGCGAACACACCGACTACAACGGCGGCTTCGTGTTCCCGGGAGCTATCGACAAAGTAATCATGGCCGACATACGCCCTAACGGCACCGACAAAGTGCGTGTCTACTCGATTGATATCGACGACTTCGCAGAGTTCGGTCTCAACGAAGCCGATGCTCCAG
>CAYYQS010000019.1:0-23946 GCA_964472555.1 uncultured Bacteroides sp. | reverse complement strand
GTGGGGAAATCATCCGGAGACAAAGCCCGATGTGTGAAGGTCGGGGGCCGACTGGCGCAAAAAGAAGGCTGTGCTAATTGGCACAGCCTCCCGATTGAAGAACCCTGGGGCCTTGCGGCCACCAAACAATCTTATTTTATGTAGACCTTAGAAACGGTTGAGCCCTGACGGCGGATGTAGAGGCCGATTGAGGGGTTGGCGATGCGACGGCCGTTGAGGTCGAAGAATTCGACGGGAGCGTCGGCATCGGAGGAGTCGGTGGCAACAGATGCTACTCCTGTGGGAATCGGAGCCTGCTCGGTGGCATAGACTTTGAGGTCGCGGAGCTTGATACCCCAGTCGGTGTTCAGAGCCTGTGAGGTGCGAAGAGCAACGTAGCGGTGAGCGCTTTCGGGCTCCTGAGTGAAGTAGTGCTGTGTGTCGTTCTTTTCGTTGGTGAATACTACGTCGGAAGCTGCGGGAGCGCGCCGGACTGTGCGTGTTGTGCTTACGTTGGGCGAAACGATGTCGATTTCGGCAGGTGCTTCGGTAGAGAGTGTTACGGTAAATGCTGTAGCGTAGGCACCTTCGAAGTAGACGTCGAGGCCTTCGATGTAGTAACCTGAGCCATCGGCACCTTCACCGAGGTCGAGGATGAAGTAGTGCTCATGAGTTTCGTCGCAAGCCCATTCGAGCTGAGAGTTGCGGTCGGCGTCGGTAACGTTTGCAACTGTACCGGCCTTGACGTAGTCGTCGGTGTAGCCAGTGAGACCTTCAGCCACGTTCTTAGCGTCGGCAGATGCGATAACGAGGATGGTGACCCATGCTCTGAGGTCGCCGCTCGTAGCCACGATGGTGCGTTCGCCTTTCTGGCCTGTCATAGTTACGGTGTCGCCGTCGAAGAGGTCGTTGGCATTTTCTTCAGTGTAGGTGATATTGTCGGAGGGGAGGTAGTTGCCGTTTTCGTCACGCGCTACGACTGAGAGATTGATTTTGTCGCCTATTCTGGCAACCTGAGCTGAAGCAGAGAGGGTGAGGGATGTGGCAGCGCCGATTACGGGAGCTTCTTTCTCCATGCCCCAGTGGGTGTAGGGAGTGCGAACATCGACTACTCCACCGGCGTAAGCGAAATAGTGCGATATGGCTGTCTCGGCCTCGAGTTCCTGAGCTCCGAAGGAGTATTCGAAGCGTCCGGTTGCTGCATTTTTGGTGAGTGTCTGGAAGCCGTTCCAGTAGATCTGGGGCACGAGTCCGACAATGTTTTCAACAGCAGAAAGGTCGACGGAGTAGGTTGCTGTGCCGTCGGTACGATAGATGACTTCCCAGGGAAGTGTGACGAAGATAGAACGACGCATGGATTCGTCTTCGCCGTTTCGGAATGCGTTTTTGAATTCGGCACCGTAGAGGTCGGAATAAATGAGGTCGACAGCGTCTTTCGCCGTGGTCTTGAATGAGAGTTCTACGGGATGTGTGGTGATCTGGCTGTCGGCAGTGGTGTAGACGGCGTAAACCTCGCATGTGTACTCTGTCTTCTCTGCAAGGCCTGAGAGGACGATCGGGCTGGAAGAAGCTTCGACAGCCTCGCCGTCGTTGAGACGATAGAATACTTTGTAGTTTGCATCGGGAGCTGTGACAGTATAGCTTATTTCGGCGCTGTCGAATGAAATGTTTTCGGTAGCTGCAGAGATGCGGATTGCGAGAGGAGCCTCGTTTTCAGCTCCGACGGTATATTGGTTAGTTTCCTGATATACACCACCGGCGTATGGCAGATACCATTCCCAAGTGATAACGTCGCCTTCTTCGAAGGTCGAGGTTGTAGTACCGGTGAGGATGCCAGTTCCGTCGTCGAAAAGCTTCAGCCATTCATTTCCGCCGATGTAGATGTGGAAGTTCCGGTCGGCTACGGGCGTCTCTTTTTCAGTGATTATTTCGGCACTTACCGTAAGAGTCTTCTGAGAGAGATCGTAGGCAATGCTGTAGTCGGCAAAGAAGCCGTCTTTGTCGGTAGTCCCGTACCACACGAGGGTCGACTTATCGTAGGCTGTGCGGAACGACACTGTGGTGGAAGAGCTGAGTGTCTCTCCCCCGAAATTTCCTTCGGCTACGATTGTATAGTCGTATTTAGTGCCCGGGGTAAGTCCGGTGGCTATAAACTCAGATCCTTCGACGGGTTCTCCATTGACGGTGACTTTAGTAGCGGTGTATCCTTCGGGGAAAGTGGCGTCGATGTTGATGCGAGCCGAGTTGAAGGTGATGTCGCTTGCTGTAGCAGTTACGGCAGGCAAAGCCACGGCATCGACGTAGCGGCAGTTTGCGAGGTAGATAGCGGAGTTGCCGTCAAGGTTGGTACCCGAAAGACCGAGGGGGAATACGGTCTTTCCATTAGCGCCGCCCGAAATCCATTTCTGGTACACTGCAGGATAATTGTCCTTTACGTTGATGCGTACTTTATGGTACTGCCCGTCGGCGGGAACCGAGAGAGTAACATCGGATTCAACACCGTCGGCTGCAGTGAGACGGATGTTCCACTGTCCAGCACCTTCTACCTTTGCGTCGAAAGTAAGGTCGAGTGGCGCGATAAGGGAGAAATCGAAGTCCCAGGTGTCGTAAATGATCCAGCCACAAGAAGCGGCGTTTGATTCAGCGGTTGTAGGCCAGCATTTCCAGACGCCGTCGCTGTAATCCTGAGAGATATTCCACCAGCCGTTGAAGTCGTAGGGAATCTGAGTTGCGCTGTCGTCGCCGGGCCAGAGAACATAAGTCTCGGCGTAGGCCGATGCCGAAAGGCAAATTAGCGCTGTTGCGAGTAAAGATTGTTTAAGGTTCATTTGGTATTTTGATAGATTGGTTGAATCATATTTTGAGTTTGGAAGTATTTCCGTCGGAATATCGGAGGAAATAGATTCCGGGGGATAGGGAGGAGAGGTGTGGATTGCCCAGCGATACTCCGCACACATTGTACACACTTTCAACGGCGGCGGTGTCGGCACCGGAGAGCGATACGGCGTCGAGGGCGGAGAAGGTGAGCGCATTGAGGAGTATGGGATTACTGCCGGAATTGTAAGGCATCACTCTGTGGATGCCCGGTGTGAGTGTCGCTTCGAGCGCAATATCGCGCCAAGCTCCGGGCTGTGAGGTGATATCGACAGAAGATGCTTTCTTAGAGTCGATGTAAAGAGTCAGAGCGGCATCCTTATCAGCTTCGATGTGGAAGGTGAAGCGGTAGTCTCCGGCTGCGGGAACTTCAATCACATAGTCGGTGTATCCAGCCGCGGGAATCTCTATCTGCAGGGGAAGATCGGAAGCCGCTTCGGTATTGGAGCGGACTTTGATCTGACGGTCGTCGGTGGTGGCGTCAACATAGTCTTTTGCTTCGATAAGCTGTCCGGGAGCGTAGCTCCGTGTGGTGTCGAAGTCGGAGAGATAGACGTAGATCTTACCAAGCTCTGAGAGCGGACTATCGGGGGTATTGCGCTCGAAAAGGCTCATATACGGGTAGGCGGCGGCTCCTGAGGCGGCGTTTGCCATAAACCAGGCGTAGCCCTCGATGAGATCGCTCTGCTCGAGTTTCTGGAGTTTCTGGGTCATCTGGTCGATCTGGAAGTCGACGCCGGTGATAGTACCGTCGTTCTCCCAGGAGCAGAACTCGGAGAGCATCATGCGTGGGAAATGTCCGTTGGCGTTCATGAAGTCATCAAGAAATTTCACCAGAGCCGGATATCTGCCATAGCAGTCTTTGCGGGGGTTGTATAGGTCGGCATAAAAATACTCCGTAGCGAGCCATGTGCTGGCGCTGTACCAGTTCATGTAGCAATGCATTGCCAGACAGTCGACTTTAGCATCGGGATAAAGACGGAAAAACTCGTCGTACCACTCGTAGGGATTCCAGAAGCGTCCCCCCACCTGCGAATCGGTGAAGTTGAGAGCCGGAGCAACGAGTCTGACGCCAAATTCGGCAGCGATAGCTTCGAGCGCGGGCCAGGCTGCCGCTGCTTCGGCAGGAGTCATCCGTGCCTGAGAAGCGAAGTTGGGCTCGTTGAAGCCGAGAAGATACTTCGTCTCCGGATGAGCCGTGAGCCATGCGCGGATGCGTGAAGGGCTGTAGGCTGCATTCCAAGCCATCGGGAGGAACGAGAAGCCGGGGCCATATATCTGGCTGTGGGCCGCGTCGGGACCCCAGTTGTACACCCAGCTCACTCCCGGCTCGAGAAGGGAAGCGTGATGGGCGTTGAGAGCCACTTCCTTCGCCTCCCACCCGGCGCCCCGCTTTGCACTCTTGCCCACCGACGTGGAGGGGAGTGCAAGCAGGAGGGCGGCAAGCACTATGATCCCTGAAGCTTTCATTTATCTAACGAGTATTTTACGCACTTCGGAACCTTTGCGTACGATATAGAGGCCGGGGGCGTCCATGGATGTGAGCCGGTGACCCATGATATCGTAGATTTCAGCAGGTGCTCCGGTGGTTTGGTCTGCTTCGAGAACGGCTACTGAAGAGTCGACTGAATCTTTATCGCGCCAGAGGAATACATTGTCGAGCTGGAGTTCCTTGCCAAGCTCGCCGCCGGACATAAACCAGAAGTAATTGTCGCGGTAAGCCTTGATGCCACCATTGGCGGAGGGGAATACTTCGGTGGCGAGCTGATTGAGCTCTGTCATGGGGATATCGAAGGAGTACCAGCGGCCGTCGCGACGGTAGTTGCCGAGGACAGGCACGCCAGCAGCGTAAGCAGTGGCGCCGATAGTGAATTTCGCCTGAGCGAGAGCTATCTGATGCGAGCAATCGTCGGTACCACGCATTGCGAAGTGCAGGTGCCAGTTACCGTTTTCAAGTTCGGATAAATCCTGGCCGTGATCGTTGATGAATCCGGCGCCGGTCCAGTTGCCGTTTGTGGTGAAGTAGATCCAGCCTTCGTCGCCACCGAATGAGTCGGGTACATCTGCGGGGATTGTGGCGGGAGCGTAGGAGTTGCCGTCGGCCCAGTTGTAGAATTTGCAGAAACCAATGCCGTCGCGGAGGTCGAGGATGATGTCTTCTTCACCTTCCACTTTCATTCTTTCTGTAACTGAGCCGTTTGCCGAGATCGAAATGAAGTGCTTGCCGGAGAAGTCGAAGTATGATTCGCCGTTTTCGTCAAGGCTGAGGGTGGTGTATTCACCGAGATCGTTCACCTGGGGAGCTTCGGAAGTGCGGTAGAAGAATACATTGTCGATAGAGAAGAATGAATTGTTGTAGAATGTCTGGTCGGTGTAGATGCAGAGCGCATAGTCGGTATAGGCTGCAATGCCACCCATTTGGGGAGCGTTACTCCAGAGCTGACCGTACTTTTTGAGCTGTGACACGGGGATGTCGAAAGAGTACCACTGACCGTCGCGGTTGAAGTCGGCGAAGATAGCCTTCGTAGCATATTTACCGAGGATGATAGTGGCGTCGGCATCGGTTGAGCCGAAACGTATCATCACGGGTATGTGGCTTACTGCTGCGTCGGAGCGCACGGAGAAGTGGACGTACCATTCGTCGTCGATCATCGAAAGATCCTTGGGCTTGGGATTGACGCCCTGACCTGCGATGGATGCCCAACCGGAGCCGTTCCAGGAAATACCGTCGGTCTCGGAGGAGTATGCCGGGAAGCCGCCGTAAGGGATACGACCGAACGAATTGGGTGTGTCGGTGACGTTTGCAACTTTCATGGTCTGAGGGTCGCCCCAGACGAAGTAGTTGTTTCGTCCGCCCTGCTCGGAGTTGTCCCATTCTTCTTTGATCATCGAGGTGTCGCCGTATGTACCGCCTGCTGTGAGACTCTCCCATGTATCGCCGGAGAGATAGAGGGGCACGATGTCGGTGACGTTGCTGAATGAGAATACGGGCGCACCGTTCCCGTCGAGGCTCCGGTAGCCGTATTTGCCGAGTTCGGCCTTGGTGTCGGTGAACGAGGGAATGGTTTTCTTCGAGGATTTATAGAAGAAGATGTTGTCGAAGCATAGTTCGGCATCGGTAAGGCCTCCGGAGATGAATGTGACGATGTTGTCGTTGAATCCGGTCTTAAGTCCGATATTGGGGGCATAGAATTGCTCGAGTGCAGCCACGGGGATGTCGAAGTAATACCACTCACCGTCGCGCTTGAAGTCGCCTATGCTTGCGAGCTTTCCATTGGAGTTTCCGACAATGAATTTGGCATTGCCCACCGATACTTCATGCGAAGTGTGGATATCTACATCGGAGGCACGCATTGCGAAGTGAAACCAGTAGGAGCCGTCGATCATGGATAGATCTTCTCCGGCGATGTTGAATCCGAGCCCGGACCAGCCGACAGATGCAACGGTGAATTTGTTGTAGCCTTCCTCCCAGCCGAAGGAGTTGATCTGGCCCTGGCGGTCGACAGCGACATAGGTATTTTCCCAGATCCAGAGATTCCGGTTGGAATTATTGACATTGAGGTCGGTGACATTGGCACCTGCAGAGCGCAGGTGTCCACTCACGCCGTCGCTTGTGCTGATGAGGACAGCATCGGTGATGCCGTCGAAGTCGAAAGTAGTCTCACCATTTTCGTCGAGAGCCTTTGAAGCGAAGCTTGAGAGTTCGGTCTTCGTATCGGGGTCGGCGGGTTTCTCTGGTTCCGCTTCAATGTTGGTGACAAGCTTTCCGTCGGCATCGATAAAGGTGTAGCGTGCGTTGGAATCGTCGTCTTTCTGATATACGCGCACCCAGTCGACGTACATGTGTGCTTCGTCGCCAGCTTTAGGGAGAGCGGAGATGCGTGCGGCGTCGTAGATTGAAGGATAAGAACCTCCCACCGCAAGGTTGAAGAGGAAGAAGTAGGGCTTCTGGAAGTATTTTCCGACGGAGAGGTCGTTGTCGGTCGCAGTGACGTCGCAAGTGAAGTAGCGTGCGCGTCGCTTTGCAGCAGCGGTATATGCCTCGAGGTCGTAGTACATGTAGAGGTTGTTGTCGTCCCACTCGACTGTGATGATATGGTAGTCATCGTTAGTTATGGGATTGCTCTCGGGCGCGAGATATTCCTGAGAATATTGCTGATGACCTTCTGCGGTGGCGTTCGGGCCATAGTGGAGGGTGCCGCCGAAGTAGCGGTCCTGTGTTCCGGCGTTGATACCGTTGAAGTGTCCGAGCTCTACGATGTCCATTTCGCCACAACGAGGCCAGCCGTATTTGCTCATGTCGTTGCCCATCATCCAGTATGCGGGCCAGAGGCCGTCGGCTGTGCGGGGGAATTTGATGCGTGCCTGAAGAATTCCGTGGCGGAAAGCCGCTTTGTTCTGCGTTGTGACACGGCCCGATGTGAATGCTTTTCCGGCAAAATTCTCGCGTCGCGCTGTGAGGATAAGGCAGTTTTCTCCGGTAGCAGGGTCGGTGCCGACCGATACGTTTTCGCGGCGATAGTACTGGAGTTCCTGATTACCTCCGCCATTGCCGTTTACCTCGATGTTCCATATTTTCTCATTGAGTGCATTCCCGGAAAATTCGTCGTGCCAGCGGAGTGTGTACCCGGCAGGCGTTTCGGTGATGCCTTCGGCAAAAGCACAGAGGGTGGCTACGGCCGCGAAAGCCGTGAAAATAATTTTTTTCATAGTAAAAGAGGGGTGATGGGCAGAATTACTTAAAGAGGACTTTCCGTGCTCCAAGGTTTGTCTTGACGATGTAGAGGCCTGCAGAAGGATTTTCGACGAGGCGCCCAGCGAGGTCGAAGATGCCGAGAACTGTTTCCTGAGTATCTGCGGAGATGTCGGCTACACCGTTTTCATCGGGGACGTAAAAGAATACGTGGTCGAGCGACAGTGCCGAGCCGAGCTTGGTGATTTCGTAGGAGTAAACTGTCTCACCGGGAGCGGGACCGGTCTTTTTAGCGGTAGAAGTCTGCGGTTCGCTGAAAGTGAAGGTGAAAACTCCGTCGGAGATCGGTGCTGAGAAGTTGTAGGTAAAACCGAAGTTGCCGTTTTCGTCGATGAGGTCTTTGACAGGAACGTCGATGTAGTACCATTTTCCGTCGTTTCCTCCGGGGAGCTTACCGATGCCTACAAAGTCGCCGCTCGCTTCACCTACGCCGATTCCGGCCATGATCTGGAAGCCGTTGCTGCGGATAGTCTTCTGTGAGCCGATCGAGAACTGGTATTTCGAGGGACTTGAGCCGAAGTCACGCAGACCGATGTGGAGGTGGTGGCTGTCGGTTACTTTCGAGAGGTCGTAGGATTTAGCCTTTGCCATGAATACTCCGGTACCCCATGCGTAGAGAGGTGTGGCGTTGATGAATTCGGGGTCGCCGAAGGAATTAACCTCGCCTTCGGCAGCGGGAACATTGTAGAGAGTGAGATCTTTGGCATCCCAGTCGGTGACCCAGTACTCGAGATAGTTGTCGACCTGAGTCTGGTCGAGATTGTTGTTTGTCAGCACCTTGTTGCCCATTGAAGCGAGAACGTTCTCGGGGGCGTAGAGTACGATGTAGTCCTTTCCGGCAGCGGTGTTGAATCCGCCTTCGGGTGCGGGTGTGATATAGTTCTGAGCGAAGAGATTGCCGCAAGCTAAAATCGCGGTGGCGATGAGTAAAGTTTTTTTCATGCAGAGATTATTTGGTTGGTTCTTAATTGCTGCTCTGTAGCGGAGCATTAACTCCGACGCAAAATTACTCTATTATTATTTTGCGGTTTTTGGGCAGTAATGTGTAAAAGTAAGTTGGTTGAAAGTATAAGTCACTATTAATCAACATCTATACATTTAACGACTATAGCCTATCGGTAAAGTGTAGAGTGCGCTGCGGTAATACATGGCAAGTGGTAAAATGGCGGCGATTGTAAGGGGTTCTTTGCACTTGTGGCATTTTTTGGTATCTTTGCAGAGATTATGATCCTACCCTACTATCTGTAAAACAAACTCGATGAAAAAGACTGCAATGGCACTGGCAATTCTCGCAGGAATGAGCTGCGCGGGAGCTGCCTCCGAAACTCAGGCTGTGAACGATCTGGCACGCCGAATATTAGGCGATGCTTCGGAGCATTTCATTTTCGAATTATCGGAGGACGGTGAAAAAGACTATTTTACTCTGACGGATCGCGACGGAATGGTGGCGGTGACGGGTAATAATGTGAATTCTCTCGCAACGGGTCTCAACTACTATCTTAAGAATCATGCAGGGACGTCGGTGTCGTGGTTTGCATCGGAGCCTGTGTACGTTCCGGCAGAGTTTCCTGCCGTAGGTGACACTATAACGGTAGAGGCCCGGGTGCCGGACCGCTTCTTCCTCAACTACTGCACTTTCGGCTACTCTATGCCGTTCTGGGGGGAGAAGGAGTGGGAACGTCTGATCGACTGGATGGCGCTCAACGGCGTGACCATGCCGCTTGCAATCACCGGTCAGGAGGCTGTGTGGCTCGAGGTGTGGCGCAAGCACGGGCTGAGCGATGAGGATATTCTCTCGTACTTCACGGGCCCGGCTCATCTGCCGTGGCACCGCATGTGCAATCTCGACCGCTATCAGGGGCCACTGCCTATGGAGTGGCTCGACAATCAGCGTGAACTGCAGAAATTCATTCTTGAACGTGAGCGTTCGCTGGGGATGCGCCCTGTTCTTCCGGGGTTTGCCGGTCATGTGCCCGCAAAGCTTTCGGAGGTGTACCCCGCTGCAGCGACGTCGCCGGTAAGCAAGTGGGGCGGATTCGATAAGGAATACGGCTGTACGTATCTATCGCCGACAGACACTCTTTTCGCAGCTATACAGCGCGACTTCATAGAGGCTCAGACCCGTCTCTACGGCACGGATCACATCTATGGTATCGACTGCTTCAATGAGGTAGATCCGCCGTCGTGGGAGCCGGACTCGCTTCGGATGGCTGGGGCGGGAGTGTTTGAATCGCTCAATGCGGTCGATCCCGAGGGGATCTGGCTGCAAATGGCCTGGATGTTCTATTACGACCGTAAGAACTGGACTCCCGAACGCGTGAAGGCATATCTTGAGGGCGTTCCTCAGGGTCGGATGAAGTTTCTTGACTACTACTGCGATTTCACCGAGCTCTGGCCGGAGAACGACAGCTTCCACGGGCATGATTTCATCTGGTGCTATCTTGGTAATTTCGGCGGAAATACTTTCCTTGCAGGCGACCACAAGACTGTGAAGGAGCGCATAGACAGGGCTGTGGCTGAAGCTCCCTCGCTATCGGGCGTGGGATCGACGCTTGAGGGGCTGGATGTGAATCCGTATATGTACGAGACAGTGTTTGACCGCGCATGGAAGCAGCCACTGAGCGAGCAGGAGCGTATAGCTTCGATAGCGCGGCGCCGCAGCGGAAATTCACCGAAAGCTGCCGAGGCGTGGCAGGTGCTCGCCGACAGTATCTACCGGAGCCGTATATACAACAGTCAGGGAACGCTTATTTGCGCGCGCCCGGCTTTTGAAGGCCATGGGCGCTGGCTCACTCTCAACCGGTATGACTATGACAATGCCGACCTTTTCCGCGCCTGGGGGCTGATGCTTGATGCTGCCGAAGGGGCCGAGGGACGCGATACGTATCGCTTCGACATTGTGAATCTGGGCCGTCAGGCGCTGGGTAATCATTTTGCAGTGCTACGCGATAATTTCACGGACGCGTACAGGCGCGGTGACGCTGAAGCAATGCATGAGGCGGGTGAACAGATGAAGGAGCTGCTGAATGACTGCAGCGAACTCTTAGCGTGTCATCCGGCATTCTCGCTGCGCCCGTGGGTGGAAGCTGCAAGAAACAATATATCGGAGGATCCGGCCCTTCAGGATTATTTTGAGAAAAACGCGCGTACGCTCGTGACTCTGTGGGGCTCTAAAAACCTCACCGACTACGCCAACCGTATGCTTGCCGAACTAACAGACCAATACTACGGCGAGCGCTGGCGCCGGTTTATCGACAAGGCCGAGAAGGCTCTTGCCGAGGGGCGTGAATTCGATGCCGACGCTTTCCTCGAAGAGATGTATGCTTTTGAATCGGAGTGGCCCGACCCGGCAAAAACGGCAGTGACGTATCTGCCTGAGGGCGATGCGCTGGCTACGGCACGCCGGATCCACTCCAAATGGGCTACTCCTCAATAAGTGCCTCGGGGGGTGCAATGAGGTAGAGGCGCTTGCGGGCACGGGTTACTGCGGTGTAGAACCAGCGGTAAAGGGGAATGCCGAAAGCGTCCTCCGGAATGTACGAAAGGTCGACAAAAACGTTTTCCCACTGTCCGCCCTGGGCCTTATGACATGTGACGGCGTAGGCGTATTTCACGATCAGTGCGTTCCAGTAGGGATCGGAGCGGAGCGCCCACACTCGCTTGTCGATAGGCATGTCGCCGTATCTCTCGTTGTCGTTCAGGCATCCGTAATATAGTTTATCCCATGTCTCCCGTGCTATTGTTGCGTTTGGGTCGGAGAGGGTGTCGAGCATTATTTTGACCTCGAATACCGGCGGATCCGCGTCGGGTTGGGAGGGGTCAGGTGGCATGGCGAGCCTTACGTCGGCAAATCGCATACCGTAGCGTATTTCGGTGCCGTAGACTTTCTCGACGGTGAGGATGTCGCCGTTGGCAATGAAATCGATGCCGTGCTGCTTTTTCTTGAAGTAGTGGTTGCGCGCCACGATGAGCATGTCGCCGCGAGTGAGTTCTTCCTCCCGATAAAGCACGGAAGCGCGGATAGCGGCATTGTATTCGGAGGCGCGCCGGTTGCTTCGGGTTACGAGAATGGTGTCGGCTATTCCACCGGGAGAGTTATCGTAGGCCGAAGTAAGGAGCTCCGGAAGGTCTTCACCATTGACGATTATCACGTCGTCGAAACCGCGTGTGCGCAGGCGTGGTACCGGAGGTGTACTACCCTCTTCGGCCTTGGCAGCTGCCGACATAGCCCGGCGCAGCCGTGTGGCGTTGAAGAGTATGCCTGAGTCAGCAGCCTGACGGGCGGTTTCGGTAAGAGTGGCGCGAGTCACCTTGAGTCCGAGGCGGCGGAGTACTTCGGGATTCATCGCCGGTGATTTTTCGGCACCGACAGGAGGAAGCTGGGCAGTGTCGCCAACGAGGATGAGACGGTTGTTTTCTCCGGCGAATACGTAGGTGACGAGGTCGTCGAGAAGGTTGTTTCCACGCTCGTCGCCCACTCCGATCATCGAGGCTTCGTCGACGATAAATATTGCATTCCGGTACTTGTTCTCGGCAGGTAGCGGAGCGGAATATTCTCCCGGCGATCCACCATCGGGATTATGACGGTAAATTTTTCGGTGAATGGTGAAAGCCTGATGCCCTGCGGAGTTGGCGCTGAACACCTTGGCAGCCCGTCCGGTGGGTGCCATAAGCACTACCGGGCGCTTCAGAGCTTCGAGGGTGCGTACGAGAGCGCCTGTAAGCGATGTCTTTCCCGTACCGGCATAGCCGTTGAGCACGAATACTCCTTCGGGCCTAGGAGCGGGATCGCAGAAGCGCGCGAGGGCAGCCACGACCTCTACCTGCTGGTCGTTCGGCTCGTAAGGCAGAGCTTCTAGCACCTCGGCGGCAAAAGCTATTGTATCCACAGATCAGTTTCGGTCGGAATATTCGGCGAGCTGTCGGTTGTATTCGTCGAGCGCCTTGTAACGGCGCTGATTATCCTTATCGAGACGTCCTTCGGCATCGGCCTGATAGAGGGCTGATCCGAGAGTGAACATATACCCGAAGCGCTCAAGATAGTCGGGATCGGCGAGCAACTGTCTCCACGAACCACTCTGCTCATCGCCGGGTTCTTCAGAAATCTCGCGTGTGCGGTCGATGATATAGTGAAGGATAGCAGCATTCTGACCTATCATTTCGGCGTATTGCTGCTGCGAAATAGAGTCGCGCCGCTCGATGCTGATAGCAAGCTTCTCGCAAAGTTCGGAGTCGTAAGGGCGCTCAACATCTCCGCTTCCCGAGCAGGAAGCTGTGAGTACGAGAATGCAGGCAAGTGCCGTGTAAAACAAATATCTGTGCAAAGATTTCATAGAAGCGTCTGGGATAATCTTTATTGTAAATAAACCTCTTGGGAGGGCAAAGTGTTCGCCCGGTTGGTCACCCCGATGAAAATGCTTAACTTTGCAAGTGCAAATTTACAAAAAACATCTGCAATATGCGCATCGATATCATCACCGTTTTGCCCGAGATGCTCGAATCTCCCCTCAGTTGCTCGATAATCAAGCGAGCCTGCGACAAAGGTCTTGCCGAAATCGCAGTGCATAATCTGCGCGACTATACCACTAACCGTCACCGGAAGGTGGACGATTATCCTTTTGGAGGAGATGCCGGAATGGTGATACAGGTTGAGCCTGTAGACCGGTGCATAGCGGCCCTTAAGGCTCAGCGAGACTATGACGAGGTGATATTCACGGCTCCCGACGGCGAGATCTTCAACCAGCGCATGGCCAACTCGATGTCGTTGCTCAATAACATCATTATCCTCTGCGGCCACTACAAGGGCATCGACTACCGTATCCGCGAGCACTTGATCACCAAAGAGATATCTATCGGAGACTATGTGCTTACGGGGGGTGAGCTTCCTGCAGCAATCATCACCGACGCCATAGTCCGACTTCTGCCGGGCGCGATCGGCGACGAACAAAGCGCTCTCACGGACTCTTTTCAGGACAATCTCCTCGAACCGCCTCTGTACACCCGTCCGGCAGACTATAACGGGTGGAAAGTCCCTGAAATTCTTCTTTCGGGTCATCAGGCAAAAATAGATGAATGGCGACATGAACAATCGATAGAGCGCACCAAGCGCCTGCGGCCCGACCTTCTGGAGTAAAAGAAAAATAATTTTCTACTCTATGTTATTTCTGCACCAAGTTGGTGCAGTTTTATAATCTTTTGAATATTTGCATGTTGCAATTCTCCACCAAGTTGGTGGAGTTTTTCTGATGCCTTTGGCGAAGAGAAAAATAAAATTTCTCGAAGATAAAATCACGTCTGGCAACAAAGAGCAACTACACAATATTTTCAGATTTGCGCCGTTAATATCTTACTATGAAAATGATAGTTAGATTTCTCCTCTCCATTTCGGCGGTGCTGACTTTAGGGTCGTGCATAGAAGACGGCTTCACAACATCGCCATCGGATACCCCCGTTTTTTCAGAAGAATGTATTGATATGGGCGATGTCTTCACAGAAGAAACAACGCCCACAAGCCGTGTGCTTATTCACAACCGCAACAATAAGTCGCTTCTTCTCAGTGAAATATCGCTGAGCGGACCGGATGCTGAATATTTCCAAATCAATGTCGACGGCAGTTCCACTCCCGCCGGGTGGAATAATCTCGAAATCAGAGCCAAAGACTCGGTATTCGTGCTCATCCAGGCTACTCTTCCTGAGCGTGGTGATCTCTGCGATGAATTCTCCGCTCAGCTCGACGTGCGCACAAACGGTGTGGTAACGTCGTTGCCCATTGTGGCACGCGGTGTGAACGTGACTCGCCTACGCGGCGAAACTTTAGACTCGGATACACGTCTGACAGCCGTAAAACCTTATCAGATTTACGACTCTCTCGTTGTAGCTGAAGGTGCGACTCTCACCCTTGAGCCGGGCACAACCCTACATTTCCACGACAAAGCAGAACTGATAGTGCGTGGGACTCTGATCTCGGAAGGGACAGTAGAGGAACCTGTGGTGATGAAGGGCGACCGCACGGGCAATGTGGTGTCTGATATATCGTTTGACATCATGTCGCGCCAGTGGACCGGAGTATTCTTCACCCGCACGTCTACCGGCAACCGACTGAAGCATACTATGATACGGAATACGGTGCAGGGAGTGACAGTGAACGGGAATCCGGAATCGGACTACTCCTCCACCCCACAGCTCACACTCCTCAACTGCATACTGAACAACTCTGCAGGATATGTGCTTGAGGCTTACCGCAGTCGCGTGAAGGCCACAGGGTGCCAATTTTCAGAGGCCGGAGACGGACTCATCTACCTTCAGGGTGGAAAGTACCGCTTCGACCAGTCGACCTTCTCCAACAACTATCTCTTCGCCGCTATCAGCGGACCGGCCATACAGTTTGGCGAACCGTCGTTCGACGAAGAGTGGGATGGTGATACCGAAGGGCTTCCGGAATCGTACATCCAGGCTGATTTCACCAATTCTATCATCTACGGAATAGGATCGGACCTCTCGCACGGTGATCTGGAAGGCTATTCAATCTATTTCCGCAACTGTCTGTTCAAGAGTGAAGGCACCGATGATGATAATTTCATCAATTGCATCTGGGGCGAAGATCCTCTCTTCTACACAGATCGGCTCGAGTATGTGTTCGACTACCGTCTACGCCCCGACTCTCCTGCGACAGGTATGGCAGACAGTTCTCTTTCCGAAGCAGATGCCGCTACGGATCTGTACGGTAACAGCCGAGGCAATCAACCCGATCTCGGAGCTTACGTATTCACGCTTCCCGAGGAAGATTTATGAGGCTGCTGGAGGTAAATACGGTAGCCTATGGCAGTTCGGTAGGCGCCTACATGCGCTCAGTAGCCCTTGAGGCCCGCCGCCGCGGCATTGAAGTGGCGATCGCCAAAGGACGTCGCGACGATGTGCCCGGATTCCTGAATATCGACACCTCCACACCTCTGTCACTTGCCGTGAATGGTCTGGCCACGCGGCTTTTTGATCTCCATGGCCGAACGGGAGCTGCAGCCACCCGCCGGTTTATCGAGTATGCCGAGGGTTTTGCGCCCGACGTGATCCACCTCCACAACATACACGGCTATTACCTCCACTATCCCACTTTCTTCAACTGGCTCCGAGGCTATGGTGCGCCGGTATTCTGGACTTTACACGACTGCTGGCCTCTTACGGGCCATTGTCCTACGCCACAATGCGGAACCGGGGAGTGCCCGAGGCTTGCCGGAGGATGCGGGAAGTGCACCCTGCTGAGGGAATATCCGGCATCGCTCTTGTTCGACCGCAGTGCCTCCAATTATGCCCTGAAAGCGAAAGTATTCACTTCCGTACCAGATCTCACCCTTCTGCCCGTGAGCGAGTGGATGAGCGATATGGTGAGCAAGTCGCCTCTTGCCGACCTTCCGAGAATAACGCTACATCCGGATGTAGACACCGATGTGTTTCGCCCCACCGGACAACCCATGGGGCGCCGCGTGCTCGGCGTGGCGACGAACTGGGAGAAACTCAAGTCGCCTGATTTCTTTCCGCGCCTGCGGCGTGAAATTCCCGAAGATGTGGAGATACGCATAGTAGGGAAGAAGCCCCGCCACGCCGTGGAGGGTATCACATTCCTCGGCACTCTGAGCCGCAAGCAGCTCGTGGAGGAATATTCCCGCGCATCGGTATTTGTCAATCCTACTCTGGCGGAGAGTTATTGCCTTGTCAACCGCGAGGCCATAGCCTGCGGTTGTCCGGTGGTGACTCGAAATGTGGGGGGTGCAACCGAAGGGTTGCTAAAGGGCTCCGCCCCGGCTCCTGTAGCAGCCGGAGACAGCGATGAGGATCTTATAGCGCTTACGAATTCTTTACTGAACGCTTCCGATCAAGGTGAAATCCGGCGCTCTGCCCGTGAGCTTGCCACGAGCCTCTTCGAAGACCGTCCGGGGATGAACAGACTTATGAAGTTACTTCAGGAGGCTACGACTACGACTCTTGGCTTCGATCGGTGAGGAGCGTGAATATTTCCGACAGACGGGAAGCGAGCTCGGGACGCAGGGTCGAGAGTGCATCAGGATCTATAATCTTAAGGTCGGCATATCGGTCTTCCTTGTCGAGGAAGGCGGGAAGGGTGCCGTCGGGAGCTGAATAATCCACAGTCAAAGGCTTTTCCTGCGTAGGATTGAAGCGGTAGAGCGGCCAGTAGCCAGCTTTTACAGCCTCTCTCTGCTCAACTACGGCGTGCGACATGCCCGTGCGGAGTCCGTGGTTGATACAGGGACAATATCCGATGACGATCGAGGGTCCGTCGTACGCTTCTGCTTCCTTGAGCGCGTCGATTGTCTGCTGCATGTCGGCTCCGAGACAGACAGAAGCTACATATACCGATCCGTAAGTCATCATCATACGCCCGAGATCTTTCTTGAATGTGCGTTTGCCGTCGGGAGAATACTTGGTGACGGCACTCAGGGGCGTTGCCTTCGAGGTCTGGCCTCCGGTATTGGAGTAGCACTCCGTGTCCATTACGAAAATGTTGACATTCTGCCGGGTGGCGAGGATGTGGTCGAGACCGGCGAAGCCGATATCGTAGGCCCAACCGTCGCCTCCGACAATCCATATACTTTTCTTTGAGAAATCGTCGGCGTGGGAGAGGAGTTCCTTGATCTCCTCTGAGGGATTCTCAACCGCCTGGAGAGCCTTTGAGAGAGCTCTTCCGGTAGAATCGCTTGCGGCAGGATCGTCGAATGCAGCGATCCATGCATCCGCGGCCGTCTTGAGATCTCCTGATGCTTTGGCAGATACGGCTTCAGCGAGCATCTTAGCGCGTTCACGGCGACAGTCGGTAGCGACGGCCATTCCGTAGCCATATTCGGCATTGTCTTCAAAGAGCGAGTTAGCCCATGCGGGACCACGGCCGTCGACATCTGTGCAATAAGCGTTGGAGGGATAGTTGGCACCCCAGATTGAGCTACATCCGGTAGCGTTGGCGATAATCATGCGCTGGCCGAAAAGCTGTGTGAGCAGCTTGATGTAGGGCGTCTCTCCGCACCCACCGCAGGCGCCGGAAAACTCGAGTAGCGGACGGCAGAACTGAGAGCCGTTGACTGTGAAGCGGCTTATGATATCGGGCTTTTCGGAGATATGCTCCTGTGCATATTCGAGAAGTGGCGCCTGCTGGGCAATCTCGGGTGCGGGGTCGGACATCGTTAGGGCGTGACCGGGGCAGATTGTGGCGCAGGATGCGCAGCCGACGCAGTCTTCGGTATAGACCTGAATGCGATAGCGATAGCCTGACAGAGCCTTTCCGTGAGCGGGGACGGAGACGAAGCCGGCAGGAGCTGCCGCAGCCTCCGCTGCATCGAGAAGAACGGGACGGATTGCCGCGTGGGCGCAGACGAATGAACACTCTGTGCACTGCACGCATTTGTCGGGCTCCCAATGGGGTACCTTGAGTGCGATACGCCGCTTTTCGTAGGCTGTGGTGCCCATGGGCATGGAACCGTCGGGGGTGAAGCAGGAAACGGGTAGGGAGTCGCCACGGAGATCGAGGCACGGGCGTGCGATGCGGGTTATAAATTCAGGCACACGACGTGGAGAGACGATAGGGGTATCTGTAGCTGAAGCCCAAGTATCGGGATAATTCACTTTGCGGAGAGCAGCGGCAGCCTTGTCGATAGCGGCGAGGTTGTACTGCACCACCTGATTCCCTTCGTGGCGATATGTGGTGGTAACGGCATTCTTCACAGCTTCGAGAGCCTGGTCAAAGGGCATAACGTCGGCCAGGCGGAAGAAGATCGTCTCCATGATAGTGTTGATGCGCACTCCGAGGTTTTCGGCTTCGGCTATTGCTGTGGCATCGATGCAATAGAACTGAACTTTGCGGGAGGCTATAGTGCGCTTAATGGATGCCGGGAGACGGTTGTCGAGATCGGCGTCGGACCACGGGGCGTTGAGGACGAATATGCCGCCTTCCTTGATAGTGTCGAGGAGAGGGAATCGATCGACATAGTTGGATTTATTGCAGAAGATGCAGTCGGCGCTTTCGATAGCGTAGGCCGCCTTAACGGGAGCGTCGCCGATGCGGAGCTGCGATATAGTGTAGCCCCCTGATTTCTTTGCGGAATAGTGGAAATAAGCCTGGGCGTATTTTCCCGGGAGCGAGCCGATGATCGATGCTATCTGCTTTGCCGCGCCGACGGTTCCGTCGGAACCTATGCCGTAGAATATGCACTGGCGCACAGAGGCGGGGACAACGTCGTCGACCTTGCCGACTTCGAGAGAGAGATGAGTCACATCGTCGTCGATACCTACTGTGAAGGGATGCCGGGGAGCGGGAGATGATGCATTGTCGAGCACGGCCTTGACCATTGCCGGAGTGAAGTCTTTGCTTGAGAGACCGTACCGGCCGCCGATGACTCTGATAGCGCGCCCGGAGGATAGGACTGCAGTAGCTACGTCCTGAAATAGTGGCTCTCCCTGCGAGCCCGGTTCTTTTGTACGGTCGAGCACTGCGATATTCTTTACTGTGGGAGGAATTGCAGCGAGAAGAGCTTTGGCATCGAAGGGGCGGTAGAGACGCACCTGAACAACTCCGGCTTTGTATCCTTTTGCGGAGTTGAGATATTCCACTGTCTGAGCGGCAACCTCGCCGCCGCTGCCGAGAATGATGATAGCGGTGTCGGCGTCGGGCGCTCCGTAGTAATCGAAGAGGTGGTACTGACGGCCAGTGACCGCAGCGACCTTATTCATGGCCGCCTGAACGATGCCGGGGAATGCGTCGTAGTATTTGTTGGCGGCCTCACGATTCTGGAAGTAGACGTCGGGGTCCTGTGCTGAACCACGTAGCTCGGGGTGCTCGGGATTGAGACCGCAGCGGCGGAAGGCTTCGATTTTATCGCGATCCATCAGCGAGAAAATCGTGGGATAGTCGATAGGCTCGATAGTGGAGATCTCGTTTGATGTGCGCCAGCCGTCGAAGAAGTGGAGTACGGGGAGAGATCCGTCGATAGCGGCGAGGTGTGCCACTACTGCCAGATCCATGGTTTCCTGAACGGAAGCAGACACGAGCATGGCGAATCCGGTGGCACGGCATGCCATGACGTCCTGATGATCGCCGAAAATGGAAAGTGCGTGGGTGGCAAGGGAACGTGAGCCTACGTGGAAGACGGCAGGGAGAAGCTCACCCGAGATCTTGTACATGTTGGGAATCATGAGCATCAGTCCCTGCGACGAGGTGAATGTAGTGGCGAGCGCACCTGCGGCAGCTGCGCCGTGGGTTGCGCCTGCGGCCCCTAATTCCGATTCCATTTCGCGCACGTCGAGAGCTGCGCCGTTGTAGTTTTTCCGTCCTTGAATGCCCCATTTCTGAGCTATTTCGCCCATTGCTGCAATAGGGGTAATAGGGTATATAGTAGCGACATCGCTCATGGCGAATGCTACGTAGGCAGCGGCAGTACAGCCGTCCATCACTTGCTTGTCGGTCATAATCAGCAGGAAAAGTTAGAGTTCTACTGATAAATGCAACAAAGCGGGGCGCGCTATTGTTCAGGGCGATAGATGATTGTGGCTGAAGGACGCGAGAAAACGGATCGTGCGGCGGAGCGGATGTCGTCGACGGTAAGATTTAGCCGGACGTCGAGATCGTGTTCAAGAGATTCGCCGTGCATCACTGCAGTGGCAAGGTTTGTGGCCTTAGAGCGATAGTCCATGTTGGCGAAGCGGAAGTTCGACTCGAAGTTGTTGAGACAACGGCGGAGCTCTCTCTCGGAGAGATTTCCGGGAGTAGCGAGCCGCCCTGCGTAGTCGATCAGCAGCTCACGCGTACGGTGGATGAGAGTGTCGTCGTCGGCAGCGACGCGTGCTGTGAGGAGTAGGAGACCCGGCATCTCGCAACCAATGATAGAGGCATCTGCTTCGGAAAGAATTCCTTTTCCTTCGCCCACCACGAGGCCGGTGCGGAAGCGCGACGAGCGACCTACGGCGAGGATGTCGGTGATGGTGTCGGCAGCAAAATATTCGGGCGTTCCATATGCGTCCATGGGGTATGCCACTACCACAAGGGGATAGGGAACAGGCCCGGTGACGGTCTCGATGATGTCGGCCTCGGGAAAGCCGGGGGCAACTTCGGGACGCGGAGCTATGGGGCGTGCGGGGACATCAGAGAACCAACGCTCGGCAGCACGGCAGGCGGTGTCGAAATCGACGTGGCCAGAAATTGCAAGCACAGCGTTGCCCGGCGCGTAGTGGCTCTCGAACCACTTGACTGCATCGGCGCGTGTGACGCGTGCGATGTGGTCGGGTTCAAGGCCTATCACGGGCCATGAGTAGGGGTGAGTGTCGGCGTAGGCTATGCGGCGAAGATGGTGCATGAGGTCGCCGTAGGGGCGGTCGAGGCATTGCTGCTTGAATTCTTCGATTACGACGGCACGCTGCACTTCGAGGCTGTGCTCGCTGAGGTCGACGGCGAGCATACGGTCGCTTTCGAGCCAGAGAGCGGTGTCGAGGTTTCGGGCGGGGAGGGTTTCGTAGAAGTTTGTGAAATCGTCGCCGGTCCATGCGTTGCTTTTTCCTCCGGCCGCCTGGAGTGCGCCGTCGAAAGATGGAACGTTGGCGGAGCCACCGAACATGAGGTGCTCGAAGAGGTGGGCGATACCGGTGAGGTGTCGCGATTCGTCGCGAGAGCCGACGTCATATAGCACATTCACAGCTACCATAGCCGTTGTGGCATCGTAGCTGTGAACTATGCGCAGGCCGTTAGGAAGTGTGTGCTGCACGACCTTTTATTCGATTACCTTCATGGAAAGTATGCGGATATCGTCTTTGGGGCGGTCCGCGCCGTCGGTTTCGGCTTTCTCGATACGGTCGATCACATCCATACCCTCGATCACTTCTCCGAAGACGGTGTAGTCGCCGTCGAGGTGGGGAGCGCCACCGACCGTTGTGTAGGCTTCACGCTGCTCGGGAGTGAGGGAGGCTGCGGGCATTGCGGCGGCTTTAGCTTCGGTCTGAGCGATAAGCTCGTCCTGGAGTTTGCGAAGACCGTCGCGGTCGCCGGTGCGCTGCATTTCGATGATTTCGGGACGATGCTGGAGAGCGAGTTCGTTGAAGATAGTCTGCATCTGCTTGTTCTTGAGCTGATTTTCGAGCTGTCCGAGCTGACCTTCGGAGATCTTTGTGCCTGTTACGACGTAGAACTGAGAGCCTGAGGACTGGCGTAGGGGATTCACCTGATCGCCCTGACGAGCTGCTGCAAGAGCTCCGCGCTTGTGGAAGTGTGCGGGGTAGACTATTTCGGCATCTATCTTGTAGTCGGGACCACCGGCACCGAGGTGAGCACCCTTGGGAGCTGTCTTAGAGTCGGGGTCGCCTGCCTGAACCATGAAGTCTTTGATGACGCGGTGGAACAGAGTGCTGTCGTAGTAGCCTTCGCGAACGAGTTTGAGGAAGTTGTCGCGGTGCTTGGGGGTGTCGCCGTAGAGGAGGACGGTGAAATTTCCTGCCGTAGTCTTGATTTCAACTTTAGCAGAAGCTGTATCGGGAGTCTGAGTTGCCATAGTTGTGATGTTTTCTTCGGTTGTTTCGGGTTGAGCCTGAGTTTTGGAGCAGGCTGATAATACTGAGAATGAGATTAGTACCGAGAGTACGGTACGGAGGAGTATTTTCATGTCAGATAATGTTTGCGGGATAAAGTCGCTTGTAGATTCGTCGGAAATTGTCGTCGCATCCGCATAGCTCGTCGGCACGATCGAGGCAGTCGGTTCCGTAGAGGCCGTGAAGAAGGCCGGGAAGGTAGCGGTGCTCGCGGTCCTTGTCGATAGCGAGAGCGACAAGGTTGCGTATGGGTTCTTTAAAGCCTTCGGGGTCGATAGCGAAAAGATATCGTGCGGCGCTTGCGAGGAATTGTCCTGTGAGGTCGACGCGCACCATGTTTTCGATAATGGTGTCGATGTCGGCGGGGGCACATTCTCCTATATGGTTGGCAAGATACTCGTAGGAAAGGAGTCCGTCGGGATCCTGCCGGAGAGCTTTGAGATCGTTTTCTGTCATAATATATAATGAGGATGTTTTTTCTACGAATTTATTGATAGCTGTCACTCCATAAGCATCTTGCGCTCGCAGCGGAGAATTCGCCCGGGGAATCGTCGGACGAAACCGTGGTTGTGAGTTGCCACGACCACGGCAACGCCTTCGGCGCCGGAGATGCTGTAGAGGTGAGTCATGATCTGGTCGCCGGTTTCGGGATCGAGGTTGCCTGTAGGCTCGTCGGCGATGATCAGACCGGGTTTATTCAGAAGAGCGCGGGCGATAACTATTCTCTGCTGTTCGCCTCCGGATAGCTGATGAGGCATTTTGTATGCTTTAGTGGCCATGCCGACCTGACGGAGGACGGTGTCGATGCGGTCTTCGCGCTGACGCCTGTCTTTCCAACCGGTGGCCTGGAGTACGAAGTCGAGGTTGGCGTAGGCTGTGCGGTCCTGCAGGAGCTGGAAGTCCTGAAAAACTATTCCGATTTTTCGGCGTAGAATGGGAATCTGCAAATTTTTGATAGTTCGCAGGTCGAAATCGAATACTCTTGCAGCTCCTGTGGTAATGGGTACTTCGGCATATATTGTCTTCATCAGCGAGGTTTTACCGCTACCGACTTTGCCGAGGAGGTAGACGAATTCTCCGGGAGAAACGGAGAAGTCGACATCGCGCAGAGCGATGTGCTCGTTGCGCATCACCTCCACGCCGGTGTATTCGATAATTTTCTCCATACGGCAAATTTAGCGTTTTTCGGCGTACAGACAAAATTTTTTTTGAGCGAACCGTGCGGGGGTGGAGATTGTTATGAATACAAAAGAATAAAAATTCAAGTATAACTAACAAAAAACACATACGCATTATGAGCGACTTCAACGAAATTATCAATGAAAACAAGCCCACTTTGGTAGACTTCTTTGCCACATGGTGTGGTCCGTGCAAGGTGATGAGCCCTATACTGGAAGATGTAAAGAAAAGAATAGGCGACAGAGCCAATATCCTTAAGGTGGATATCGATCAGAATCAGGCTCTTGCCGAGAAATACAATGTACGCTCTGTGCCTACACTTATTCTGTTCAAGAACGGCGAGGCCGTATGGCGTGCCGTAGGAGTACAGCAGATCGACACTCTTGTCGAGAAGCTTAAGGATCACCTTGAAACGAAAAGCGACGAATTCTAAAACCGTATAGCCGCAGCGAAAGGTCTGCGGCATTTTTGTCTCTCCTCAAACTGAGATCTCTGCGCCCTCCGGCCCGTCTGGAGGGCGTCTTTTTTTGTCAAAATGTCAAAGTACTCTTCGCTGCGGGGCGTGAGAGTCAGGCTCTCATCGTGTGCGG